>NZ_JBICLK010000027.1:0-180664 GCF_043105275.1 Pseudomonas sp. TYF_14 | reverse complement strand
GTACAGGCCACTACTAAATCTACCTATACCACTATCACCGGCTTTTGCCTTAAAGCCACAGAACCTTCGCACAGCCTGCCTAGCATGGCCCCATCTCTTCGATGAGGCCATGCCATGAACCACACCACCCCCGGCGCACAGATTAAAGTGCGCAACATCCACAAGCGCTTCGGTGCCTTTACGGCGCTCAACGATGTCTCTCTGGACATCGCCGCGGGCGAACTGGTGTGCCTGCTCGGCCCATCCGGCTGTGGCAAGACCACGCTGCTGCGTTGCATTGCCGGCCTGGAGCGCCAGGATCGCGGTACGCTGTACATCGGCGAACGCGATATCTCCGATCTGTCCCCCCAGGCGCGGGACTACGGCATCCTGTTCCAGTCCTACGCGCTGTTTCCCAACCTTACCGTCGAAGCCAATATCGCCTATGGCCTGACGGGCAGTGGTCGCGAGCAGGCCCGCCAGCGGGTTGCCGAAATGCTCGAACTGGTAGGCCTGTCTGGAAGCGAGAGGAAGTACCCAGGCCAGCTCTCCGGTGGCCAGCAGCAACGTGTGGCCCTGGCCCGCGCGCTGGCACCGTCGCCATCGCTGCTGCTGCTCGATGAGCCGATGTCGGCGCTGGACGCCCGGGTGCGCGAGCACTTGTGCACCGAACTGCGTCAGCTGCAGCGCCAACTGGGCATCACCACGTTGATGGTTACCCACAACCAGGACGAGGCCATGTTGATGGCCGACCGCATCGCGGTGATGAACAACGGCCAGGTCGAGCAGTACGCCACCCCGCAGGAAATCTATGACCACCCGGCCACGCCGTTCGTGGCCGAGTTCGTCGGCCAGGGCAACTGGCTGCCGTTCCAGCGCAGCAGCGACAGCCATGCCCTGGTCGGCGACATGAACATGCGCCTGGCGCCGGGTTCAGCCCAGGCCAGCAGTGGCCGGCTGTTCTGCCGCCCGGAAGCGATCACGGTCAACCCGGTGGTGCACGAAGAAAACCTGTTCCCGGCCATGGTCCGCGAAATCACCTTCCTCGGTAACCGCTGCCGCATGAGCTTTGAACTCAAGGCCCTGCCAGGCCATGCCCTGCTGGCCGAACTGGCCCCCGAGGCCATGCCGCGCCTGGGTTCGCAGGACATCTGGGTGGCGTTGCCGCCGCAGAGCCTGCAGGTGTTTGCCTGAGATGGCCGCGCCAATGTCCCTGCCGTTGAGCCAGGCCAACGCCGCGCCGCGTGCTGGCATCGCCCTGGGTGACCGGCTGTTCGTCATCGGCGGCAAGAGCCTGCTGCTGATCCTGTTGGTGCTGGCCGTGCTGATGCCGTTGCTGGCGATCTTCTGGCGTGGTTTCAGCGGTGAAGCGGGCCAGGGTGGTGGCTTGCTGGCGGCCCGTGAACTGTTCACCAGCGCCAGCTTCCATTGGTTGCTTGGCAACAGCCTGTCGGTGGCCTTCACTGTCGCGGCCATTGTGGTACCGCTGGCCTATTTGTTCGCCTTTGCCCTGCAACGCACGTTGATCCCGGCCAAGGGCCTGTGGCGGGGGATTTCGCTGCTGCCATTGCTGGCACCGTCGATGCTGCCGGCGATCGCCCTGGTCTACCTGTTTGGCAACCAGGGCCTGCTGCGTGGGTTGCTCAGCGACAATATCTACGGCTTCTGGGGCATCGTGCTGGGCGAGGCCATCTATACCTTCCCGCATGCGCTGATGATTCTGCTGTCGGCACTGTCACTGGCCGATGCTCGCCTGTTCGATGCGGCCTCCAGCATGGGGGCAGGCTCGTGGCGTGCGTTCACCAGCATCACCTGGCCGGCCTCGCGCCAGGCGGTATTCGCGGCGTTTTGCCTGGTATTCACGCTGACTATCACAGACTTCGGTGTACCGGTCGTGGTGGGGGGCGACTACCAAGTGCTGGCGCTGGAAGCCTACAAGGCGGTGGTGGGCCAGCAACAGTTCGGCCGTGGCGCACTGATCGGCATGGTGCTGCTGTTGCCGGCCCTGTTCAGCTTTACCGTCGACGCCTGGCTGCGTAGACGCCAGGGCGAGGCCATGGGTGGCCGTGCCCAGGTGTTCGAACCCAAGCCATCACGCGGCCGCGATGCCTGCTTCCTGACCATTGTGCTGCTGGTGTGCGCGGCGTTGCTGGTGGTGATCGGTATGGCGGTGTACTCCTCGCTGGTCACTTTCTGGCCCTACAACCTGTCGTTGTCGCTGCGCCACTACATGTTCGAAGACACTGCCGGTGGCGGCTGGCTGGCCTACCGCAATAGCGTGACCATGGCCATTGGCACCGCGCTGATCGGCAGCATCGTGATCTTCACTGGTGCCTACCTGATGGAGAAGACCCAGGGCCAACGCCTGCTCAACCATGCGCTGCGCCTGCTCAGCTTCATCCCCATGGCCGTGCCGGGCCTGGTACTGGGCCTGGGCTACGTATTCTTCTTCAACCTGAACGGCAACCCGCTGCATGTGCTGTACGGCGGCATGGGGTTGCTGGTGGTGTGCACCATTGCCCATTACCTGACCACCGCGCAGATGACCGCGACCACCGCCCTGCGCCAGCTCGACGGCGAGTTCGAGGCCGCCGCGCTGTCGCTGAAAGCGCCGCTGTACAGGCACTTCCTGCGCGTGACCGTGCCGATCTGCCTGCCGGCACTGCTGGATATCATCCGCTACCTGTTCGTATCGGCAATGACCACCGTGTCGGCAGCGATTTTCCTGTACAGCCCCGACACCCTCCTGGCTGCCGTTGCCGTGCTGAACATGGACGATGCCGGCAACGTTGGCGGTGCCGCCGCCATGTCCACCTTGATCCTGCTGACCAGTGCCGGCGCCTCACTGTTGCTGGCTGCAGCCTCGCGCGGCCTGCTGCGCCGCTCCCAAGCCTGGCGCCAACGCGCCGCGACCGTCTGACCTGTAAGGAACCTACCCATGCACAAGCACCTTGCACTTGCCGTTGCCGTTTCCGCCGTGTTCAGCCTGCAGGCTTCGGCCGCCGATACCCAACTGACGGTCTACACCGCCCTGGAAGCCGAGCAACTGAAAACCTACAAGCAGGCCTTCGAGAAAGCCAACCCGGATATCGAGATCAAGTGGGTGCGTGATTCCACCGGTATCATCACCGCCAAGCTGCTGGCGGAGAAAGAGCGCCCGCAAGCTGACGCTGTGTGGGGGCTGGCGGCATCGAGCCTGGCCATCCTCGACCAGAACGGCATGCTCGAAGCCTATGCGCCAAAGGACCTGGGCAAGATCTCCGGCAATTATCGCGACGCCGCCAACCCGCCAGCCTGGGTCGGCATGGACGTGTGGGCCGCCACCATTTGCTTCAACACCATCGAGGCCGAGAAACAAGGCCTGAGCAAACCGGTGAGCTGGCAGGACCTGACCAAGCCTGAGTACAAAGGCAAGATCGTCATGCCCAACCCGGCCTCGTCCGGCACCGGCTTCCTGGATGTCAGTGCCTGGTTGCAGACCTTTGGCGAGCCGCAGGGCTGGGCCTACATGGATGCGCTGCACCAGAACATTGGCCAGTACGTTCATTCCGGCTCCAAACCGTGCAAGCTGGCGGCGGCGGGCGAGTTCCCGATCGGTATTTCGTTCGAATACCCGGCCGTTCAGCTCAAGCGCCAAGGCGCGCCGTTGGACATCGTGCTGCCAAAGGAGGGTTTGGGCTGGGAGATCGAGGCAACCGCAGTGATCAAAGGCTCGCCCAAGGCCGATGTGGCCAAGCGCCTAGCCGATTTCTCGGCCAGCCCGGCGGCCATGGAACTGTACAAGGAAAACTTCGCCGTACTGGCCGCGCCGGGCATCGCCAAGCCGCAGACCGAGCTACCGGCGGATTATGAGCAGCGGTTGATCAAGAACGACTTTGTCTGGGCTTCTAAAAACCGTGACCAGATTCTGGCCGAATGGCGCAAGCGCTATGACGGCAAGTCGGAGAAGGTGGCCCAGCAGTAACGCTTCACTATTGCAGGGTCGGCCTCTTCGCGGGTAAACCCGCTCCTACGCCGGATTGGTGGTGGACGCACATCGGTGGTTGTACAAAGGCCGCCCGTAGGAGCGGGTTTACCCGCGAAGAGGCCAACCCTGCTGGCTCAAATCTGTGAAACCAGCGCCTCCAACTGCTCCTGCCGCTCAGCCTGATTCATCTTGGCCCCGGGATTCAGGGTGGACCACTGCGGGTGCGCCCGCGCTTTGACCAACGCCTCCGGCAACTTGCCCTCACGCCAGGCCTTTTCATCCAGCTCACCCAGGCGAATGCTGTCTTGCGCCGCATGCCCGCGGTTATCCAGCGCCACCATCAACTGCTGCTGACGCAAGGCCAGCAGACGCAATACCGTGTCGTCCACGGTCAGCTCGCGCTTGCCCTTGAGCTTGCCCATCAACCGCGAACCATAGTTGCGCGCCGTCTGCAGCGCACCGCCGGCAATCGCCCCGGCCAGCGCCGCCGCGCCGAGGGTAAGGCCACCAACCAGCAAATCGACCCCGGCCCCCGCTACCGCCCCCGCCGCCACGCCACTGCCCAGGCGCACGCCCAGCAGTTTCAACGTCTCTGGATTGAACAAATCATCGCCCCAGCGGCCATCCAGCAACGGCAGGTCGCTGGCATGGGCGTCCTCGCGGCGGAAGGCATACAGCTTGAGCAAGGCTTCGACGCAGCGTTGTTCTCGTTGGCGTATGTCCTGGCGCAGCGCTTCGATGGCCCGAGCTTCTGCCGCTGGTTCGGCCTCGACACTGCGCCGGCATGCAGCGCAATCGAGCAGCAGTTCGGCGATCAGGCGCTTGCCGCTGTGCCGGCGTGCCAAACGCTGTGCCTGCTGGTCGTCGATCAGCCGTTGCAGCGCCGGGCGGGCGTTTTCCAGCAGCAGCGCCAGGCTTTCGTACAAACGGCGCTCACCATCCTCTGGCGGGGCCACGCTGTCGAACCGTACCAATGCGTGAAGCCCAAGCCGGGCAAGGGCTTCACGCCATTCCGGCTCACGGTGCTGGCTGCTGGCGACGAAGTTGAGCACCGGCAGCAACGGCTTGCCGCAGTTGGCCAGTACTTCCAGTTCGTCGCGGTACTTGGCCAGCACCGGCTCGCGCGCATCAATCACATACAGCCCGGCGTTGCTGGCCAGCAGTTGGCGCAATACCTTGGCCTCCTGCTCGAAACGTTGGCGCGCTTCGCTGCCCTGCAGAAAGCGCTCCAGCCGGGCCGGGCCGTCCAGGCGCTCGCCCGGGCGCTCCAGACGTTCAAGGTAGTCGAGCAGGGCAATGGCATCTTCCAGGCCGGGCGTGTCGTACAGCTCCAGCAAGGGTTCACCGTCCACGGACAGCCGTGCACCTTCCACATGGCGAGTAGTGCTGGGGCGGTGGGACACTTCGCCAAAACCGACGTCGCGGGTCAGGGTGCGCAGTAGCGAGGTTTTGCCAACATTGGTATGGCCGACCACGGCCAGTTTCAGTGGCTCAGTCATGGCCATGCTCCAGCCAGGTCAGCGGTGAGGTGTCGGCATGTTGCAGGCCAAGGCGGTCAAGGGCTTCGTGCCAATCGCCCAGGCGCTCGGCATCGAGGGGCTGGCCCGGTGCAGCCTGCAGCAGCCAGATACGGGTTGCGCCGGCATTGCGCGCCAGTTCGGCGAGCAGCGCCAAGCTGCCGCGGTCGGGCGAGCGGCGTGGGTCGCAGGCGATGGCCAGGCGTGCCGGTGGGAAGCGGCTGAGCTGCTCCAACAGCCGGTTGCGTGATTCGCGGCTGTCGAGCACGCCGGCATCGGTCACGCTTTTGGGCAGGGCCGGTGGCCAAGGGCGCTGGTCGTCCAGCTCCAGGCCCACCAGCAGGGCACCGCTGCTGCCGCTTTCCAGCTGCCCGGCGGCAAACTGTGGCAAGGCTTGCGGGGCAGCATCCTGCACGCCGATGCGCTCGCTGCGCGGCATCAGTGCCTCGCGCAGTTGCGCGTAGCCGGGCAGGCCCAGGTCCAGCGTCAGGCGTTCACGGCCCTGGCGCCAGCGCCACAGGCATAGCCCGGCCAGCAGCAGGCGGGGCAGCAGGCCGTATACCAGCACCACGCCGAGCAGCCAGCTGGCCCAGGCCTGGCGGGCCACGTCCAGGGCTGGCAGGCTGTCGCCGCTGGCGCGGATCATGGCTTCGTCGGGCACGGCGAAGCCCAGCAACGACGGGAGGGCGCCCAGTGCTTGGGTCAGGTGAATGAACGGGTCGGCGGCGAGCAAGGTGGTTTCCCAGACAAAGCCATAGCGCCGGGTCGCCAGCAAGACCAGTAGCATGCCCAGCGCGGTGAGCATCGCCAGCAGCCACAGGCCGTGTACCAACAGGCCGAGCAGCCACCGGTTGAGGCGTTGACGTTGCAGCAGCACCAGCAGCGCTGGCGCCAGGTGCGCGGCCTTGGCATCGCGGGCAAAGCGTTCGCTTAGCCACAGCCACAAGCGGCCCAGCCCTGCGCCATGCTCGCCGCTCAGGGCAAAACCCATGCCCCAGCCAAGTAGCATCAGCAGGTTCAGCCCGAGCAGGCTGCCCAGCGCCCAGAACACATTCACCGGGCGCTGCCCGTCACCGAGGGCGGCCAGCCCCAGGCCCGTGCCGCTGAGCATGGCCATCAGCAACAAGGCCAGCAGCGCCAGGCGCGCGCCCTGCTTCCAATGGCGCAGGGCGCCGGTCATGTCATCGCGCTCGGCCAGGAACAGCGCACGCGTTTCGATGCGCGTGGCCAGGTCGCCACCTAGCTGGCGGGCGTGGCGGTTGGCTTCCTGGTCTTCCAGCGGGCCGGCATGTTCTTCGCGCAGGCGTACCGCTTCGGTGAGCCAGCGCTTGTCCAGTGGCGTGGGTGCAGTCACAAGGTCTTCCATTGCACAGGTCAAGGCAGAAGCATAACCCACACGCCCGGTGCTATCCTCGCCGGCATGAATACATCACTCCCCCTCAGCCTGATCGCGGCTTATGCCGAGAACCGCGTGATCGGCATCGACAACTCCATGCCCTGGCATTTGCCGGGGGACTTCAAGTACTTCAAGGCCACCACCCTGGGCAAGCCGATCATCATGGGGCGCAAGACCTGGGACTCGCTGGGGCGGCCGCTGCCTGGGCGGCTGAACATCGTGGTCAGCCGCCAGCCGGGGCTTGAACTTGCAGGTGCCGAAGTGTTCGCTTCGCTTGAACAGGCGTTGGTGCGGGCCGAGCAGTGGGCGCGCGAGCAGGGCATCGGTGAGCTGATGTTGATTGGTGGGGCGCAGCTGTATGGGCAGGCGCTGGAGAAGGGGCTGGTCAGCCGCATGTACCTGACGCGGGTTGAGTTGGCGCCAGAGGGGGATGCGTGGTTCCCGGCGTTTGATGAAGGGCAGTGGAGGCTGACTTCTAGCGAGGCACAGGCTGAGGAAGGTAAGCCGGTGTATCACTTCGAGGTTTGGGATAAGGGGTGAGATTGTTGGGGGCTGCTTTGCAGCCCTTCGCGGGTGAACCCGCTCCTACGGGGGGGCGCAGGGGGTTGAGGTTTTGAGCAAGACACGAGCGGCCTTGTCGCGAAAGGGGCGCAATGCGCCCCGGCGATCTGTCAGGTGTGGCTCAGATCGGCATGTTCATCACCGGCCAGCACTTCCTTGTCAGTCTCTTTCAACAGCTGGCTGGTGACAACGCCCGCCGTCATCGAACCGTTCACGTTCAACGCCGTACGGCCCATGTCGATCAGCGGTTCCACCGAAATCAGCAACGCCACCAGTTCCACCGGCAAGCCCATGGCTGGCAGCACGATCAGCGCGGCAAAGGTGGCACCGCCGCCCACGCCGGCAACCCCTGCAGAGCTCAGCGTGACGATGGCCACCAGGGTGGCGATCCACAGCGGGTCGAAGGTGTCGATGCCTACTGCTGGCGCGACCATCACCGCCAGCATGGCTGGATAGAGCCCGGCGCAGCCGTTCTGGCCAATGGTGGTGCCGAACGATGCGCTGAAGCTGGCGATCGATTGCGGCACGCCCAGACGGCGGGTTTGTGCCTCGATGTTCAGCGGAATGCTGGCGGCGCTGGAGCGGCTGGTGAAGGCGAAGGTCAGCACCGGCCACACCTTGCGGAAGAAGCGCAGCGGGCTCACGCCGGTGGCGGCGAGGATGATGCCGTGCACCACGAACATCAACCCCAGGCCCAGGTACGACACCACCACGAAGCTGCCCAGCTTGAGGATGTCCTCCGTGTTGGAACTGGCCACTACTTTGGTCATCAACGCCAGCACGCCATAGGGGGTCAGCTTCATCACGACCCGCACCAGGCGCATTACCCAGGCCTGCAGGGTGTCGATGGCCGACAGGGCGCGCTCGCCCTTCTCGGCGTCGTCCTTGATCAACTGGAGCGCGGCCAGGCCGAGGAACACGGCAAAGATCACCACGCTGATGATCGAGGTCGGCTTGGCCCGCGCCAGGTCGCCTATCGGGTTGCTGGGGATGAACGACAGCAGCAGTTGCGGGATGTTGAGGTCGGCGACCTTGCCCGCGTAGTCACTGTGGATAACCTGCATGCGTGCGCTTTCCTGGGCGCCGGCCACCAGGCCCTCGGCACTGAGGCCGAACAGGTTGGTCAACACAATGCCGATCAGGGCGGCAATGGCCGTGGTCAGCAGCAGGGTGCCGATGCTCAGCACGCTGATGCGGCCCAGTGAAGAGGCATTGTGCAAACGTGCCACGGCACTGAGGATCGAGGCGAAGATCAGCGGCATGACAATCATCTGCAACAGGCCGACATAGCCGTTGCCGACCAGGTCGAGCCAGGCGATGGTTGCCTTGAGCACGGGGTGGCCAGCGCCATAGATCGTGTGCAGCACAAGGCCGAAGACCACGCCCAGCACCAGGCCAAGCAGTACCTTCTTGGCCAGGCTCCAGTCGGTGCGGCGGGTTTGTGCCAGACCCAGCAACAGGGCCAGGAATGCCAGCAGGTTGAGTGACAGCGGCAGGTTCATTGAAGCTCCAGCAGAAAAAAGCAGAAGTGGCATCGCCTCTGTGAGCGATTGCGAACGGAAATGCTAACAGCCTGAAAACAAACGAATTTATACCTAAATGGAATTTCCATAGTCGTTTATGGAATAACGGGATGTCGCAGATTGCAATGAACAAGGCGTTTGCAGCTGCCTGGAGGTCGTTATCGGGGGCTTGCAGTGGGGATTGTTGCACTAGCGTTTCTGGGTCATTTCAGGAGATTCGTACATGAAAGTCGCTGTGAAAGCCGCCGCCATCGGCCTGTCCCTGCTGTTCAGTATCGAAACCTTCGCCACGGAGCTCAAACACTGGCCCGCCGACGCGGCCAAACAGCTCGACAGCATGATCGCCGCCAATGCCAACAAGGGTAACTACGCGGTGTTTGACATGGACAACACCAGTTACCGCTATGACCTGGAAGAAGCCTTGCTTCCGTTCATGGAAAACAAGGGGCTGCTAAGCCGCGACAAGCTCGACCCTTCGTTGAAGCTGATGCCGTTCAAGGACACTGCCGAGCACAAGGAAAGCCTGTTCAGTTACTACTACCGGCTGTGTGAAATCGATGACATGGTCTGCTACCCGTGGGTAGCCCAGGTGTTCTCCGGCTTTACCCTCAAGCAGCTGAAGGCGCAGGTGGATGAGCTGATGGCTTCGACCAAGCCGATCCCCAGCACCTATTACGAAGGCGACCAGGTCAAGGCCATCGAGGTTCAGCCGCCCAAGGTCTTCAAGGGCCAGGCCGAGCTGTACAACAAGCTGATGGAGAATGGCATCGAGGTCTATGTGGTTTCGGCGGCCTCCGAAGAGCTGGTGCGCATGGTCGCCTCGGACCCCAAGTATGGATACAACGTGAAGCCCCAGAACGTGATTGGCGTGAGCCTGCTGCTCAAGGACCGCGCCAGCGGACAGCTGACCACTGCGCGCAAGCAGATCAGCGCCGGGCACTACGATGCCAAGGCTAACGAGGGCCTGGAGCTGACCCCTTACCTGTGGACCCCGGCCACCTGGATGGCGGGCAAGCAGGCGGCGATCCTTACCTACATCGATGAGTGGAAGAAACCGGTGCTGGTGGGCGGCGACACGCCGACCAGCGATGGCTACATGCAGTTCCACGGGGTGGATGTGGGCAAAGGCGGTATCCACCTGTGGATAAACCGCAAGGCCAAGTACATGGACCAGCTCAACGGGATGATTGCCAAGAATGCGGCGGCGCAGGCCAAGGAAGGGTTGCCGGTGACGGCAGACAAGAACTGGGTGATCGTCACGCCGGAGCAGATCCAGTAACGGGAATATCAACCATCGCGGCCCACAATGAGGGTCTGGGCCGCTTTCTGGTCAATGTTCTTCGCCAACAGGGTCACTTGTTCAATGGCACGTTCACGGATCCTGGCGCCCTCAGGGCCTAGGGTCTGTTCGACCACTACACTGTGCGCCTGGTTAATCCCAACGAAGCGAAACCATGTGTCGATGAAGGTTTTTTCCAGGCCAAAATACTGGTCGGGTGTCTGTGAGGCGGGCCCGTAGCCCAAACCACGGGTGTAGATGGCAACCGCTCGACGCCCGCCAAGCATGCCGTTCAACCCGTGTTCATCGAGGGTGAACAGCACATCTTTGTGCGAAATTGCGTCGATCAGGTGCTTGAGCTTGTACGGAATACCGAAATTCCACAGCGGTACGCTGAACACCAAGGTATCCGCCCGGTGGAACCGTTGAGCGAGGGTCTTGATCCGATCCCATGCAGCGGCCTGTGCGGTTGACAGCGGGGCATCGGCAAGCCCCGCGTACTTCGCCGCGAGCAAGGCGCCATCTACCTCAGGCAGCTCACATTCCCAAGGATTCAAGTGATCGATTTCCACCGCTTTGCGCTCGGCCAATGCCGCCAGGAACACGTCGGTAATCTGAGCGGAAACGGACCGCTCTCCTCTGGGTGAGGCGCAGACATACAAGATACGTTCAACCACGGGGCTTCTCCCAGGTAGTGTTGATGAGCCTTGCCTGACGCTTCACCGCCCAGGCGTTCGGCGCACAGTCTGATTCAGGGCGATTCATTATAGAAATGACGTATGCTCACGAGATTGAGTGAGATAGGTGATGAATCTGTGTTCGATACTGTGCTTTTGCGGAGCTTGATTGCCGTTGCCGACACCGGTGGTTTCACCCGCGCTGCGCACAGGCTGCACCTAACGCAGTCGGCGATCAGCGCTCATATTCGGCGGCTTGAACGCGAAGCTGGACAAAAATTGCTGGAGCGTACGACCCGTTCGGTCAGCCTGACACCCGCAGGCGCTCGGTTGGCAGGCTATGCCCGCACCATCCTGGCGTTGCACGATGATGCCCGCGCAAGCCTTGGAGCAGGGCGGCGGGTGTCAGGCACGGTGTACGTGGGGTTGAGCGAGGAAATGGTGAAAGCCCCGATCATCGACTGCATGCGTCGTTTTTCGGTGGCACATCCCGATGCAGAGGTGTCCCTGACCGTCGGCCTGACTGGGGAGTTGCTCTCGCTCGTCCACTCGGGTGGGCTGGATATCGTATTGGGCAGCCGCTGCAGCGATGAAGAACGGGGCGAGGTGCTTTGGTCCGAGCCATTGGTGTGGGCGAGAGGGCCGATTGCGCTGGGCAGCGATGAGGTCACCACGCCTGTGCCCTTGGCGGTATTTTCTGATCAATGCCCTTATCGGGCCGCAGCTATCGAGGCCTTGGTACGCGCCGGGCGGCAATGGCGCATCGTTTGCCAGAGCCCAAGTGTCGGCGGGCTGATGACCGCCGTAAGTGGCGGGCTTGGGGTAACGCCTGTCACGCGATCGTCTGCTCTGGCTGCCGGCCTGGTGGAGGTGTCGACGTTGCCAGCCTTGCCTCAAGCGCAGTTCGTGCTGACGTCGGCGGCGACACCGAAGCGCTCGGCTGCCCTGCTGCTGGCGCAATTACGCCAATGTGTCGCGAAGGGAGAGCTTTGATCCGGCCTTTATCCACAGGCAAAAAAAACCGGCGTACGAGACGCCGGTTGTGCAAATGCCAGAAAAGCCCTTACAGCCCTTCGAGCATTGCCTTGTTACGCACTGCGCCTTTGTCGGCACTGGTGGCCAGCAGGGCATAGGCCTTGAGCGCGGTGGTTACCTTGCGTGGACGGACCTCGGCTGGCTTCCAGCCCTTCTTGTCCTGCTCGACACGGCGTTGCGCCAGCTCTTCATCGCTGACCAGCAGGTTGATCGAGCGGTTAGGGATGTCGATCAGTACCTTGTCGCCGTCGCGCACCAGGCCGATGGCGCCGCCCGCCGCGGCCTCTGGCGAGGCGTGGCCGATCGACAGGCCCGAGGTACCGCCCGAGAAGCGACCGTCGGTGAGCAGGGCGCAGGCCTTGCCCAGGCCTTTGGACTTGAGGTACGAGGTCGGGTACAGCATCTCTTGCATGCCCGGGCCGCCTTTCGGGCCTTCGTAGCGGATGATGACGATGTCGCCGGCTTTCACCTCGTCGGCGAGGATGCCGCGCACGGCGCTGTCCTGGCTTTCGAAGATCTTCGCGGTGCCCTCGAACACGTGGATCGATTCGTCGACACCGGCGGTTTTGACCACGCAGCCATCCAGTGCGATGTTGCCGTACAGCACGGCCAGGCCGCCCTCTTGCGAGTAGGCGTGTTCAAAGCTGCGGATACAGCCGTTTTCACGGTCGTCGTCGAGGGTTTCCCAACGGGTCGACTGGCTGAATGCGGTCTGGGTCGGGATACCGGCAGGGCCAGCCTTGAAGAAGGTGTGCACAGCTTCGTCATCGGTCTGGGTGATGTCCCATTTGGCGATGGCTTCTTCCATGCTGCGGCTGTGCACGGTCGGCAGGTCGGTGTGCAGCAGGCCGCCACGGGCCAGCGAACCGAGGATGCTGAAGATGCCGCCGGCGCGGTGGACGTCTTCCATGTGGTACTTCTGGATGTTCGGCGCCACTTTGCACAGCTGCGGCACTTTGCGTGACAGGCGGTCGATGTCGCGCAGGTCGAACGCCACTTCGCCTTCCTGTGCTGCTGCCAGCAGGTGCAGGATGGTGTTGGTCGAGCCGCCCATGGCGATGTCCAGCATCATGGCGTTTTCGAACGCTTTGAAGTTGGCGATGCTGCGTGGCAGGACCGACTCGTCATTCTCGCCGTAGTAGCGCTTGCACAGCTCGACGATGGTACGGCCGGCCGTGAGGAACAGCTGCTCGCGGTCGGAGTGGGTGGCCAGGGTCGAACCGTTGCCCGGCAGGGCCAGGCCCAGGGCTTCGGTCAGGCAGTTCATCGAGTTGGCGGTGAACATGCCGGAGCACGAACCACAGGTCGGGCAGGCGCTGCGCTCGTATTCGGCGACTTTCTCGTCGGAGGCCGTGGAGTCGGCCGCGATGACCATGGCATCGACCAGGTCCAGGCCGTGGCTGGCCAGCTTGGTCTTGCCGGCTTCCATCGGGCCGCCGGAAACGAAGATCACCGGGATGTTCAGGCGCAGGGCGGCCATCAGCATGCCGGGGGTGATCTTGTCGCAGTTGGAGATACAGACGATGGCGTCGGCGCAGTGCGCATTGACCATGTATTCCACGGCGTCGGCAATGATTTCGCGGCTTGGCAGCGAGTACAGCATGCCGTCGTGGCCCATGGCGATGCCGTCATCGACCGCGATGGTGTTGAATTCCTTGGCCACGCCACCGGCGCGTTCGATTTCGCGAGCCACCAGCTGGCCCAGGTCCTTCAGGTGCACATGGCCCGGGACGAACTGGGTGAACGAGTTGGCGATGGCGATGATCGGTTTCTTGAAGTCTTCGTCCTTCATCCCGGTGGCGCGCCACAGGGCACGGGCGCCGGCCATGTTGCGGCCTTGGGTGGAAGTCTTGGAACGATAATCAGGCATGAAACACTCCTGGCGGCTTAATCAGGTCACAAATAGGGGAGTGAGCTTCTCTTGTCCTTTGCGCCGCAGGCCGGTTGCCACTGGCACGGATGGGGCCAAGACCGCGCGGGATCGCCGCGTGCTTGACCAGAGCTCATAAACCCGCCGGGGATGACTGGCGATGAATAGGCCGATTCTACACCGCTGGCGCGGTGAGGGAATGCAGATGTGGATGGTTGGCGGGGGGATTGCGGCAGGAAAGGGCCGCTGGGCGGCCCTTTTTGGCAGATATCAGCTGTTTGGCAGTAACCGGCAGGTGATGCTTTTGATGTAGCGGGTTTCGGCGATGGCCGGGTGTACCGGGTGATCCGGGCCCTGACCGCCTCGCTCGAGCAGCTGCATGTTGCGGTCCAGGTGGCGGGCACTGGTCAGCAGGATGTTGTTCAGGTCGTCCTCGGGCAGGTGCATCGAGCACGAGGCGCTGACGAGGATGCCGTCTTTGTTCAACATGCGCATGGCCTGTTCGTTCAGGCGGCGGTAGGCCGCTTCGCCGTTTTTCAGGTCCTTCTTGCGCTTGATGAAGGCAGGTGGGTCGGCAATGATCACGTCGAAGCGTTCTTCGGCCGCCTTGAGCTCTCGCAGGGCTTCGAACACGTCGCCTTCGATGCAGGTCAGCTTCTCGCTGATGCCGTTCAGTGCAGCGTTACGCTCCACGCCGTCCAGGGCAAAGCCCGAGGCATCGACGCAGAACACTTCGCTGGCGCCGAAGGCACCGGCCTGCACGCCCCAGCCGCCGATGTAGCTGAACAGGTCGAGTACACGCTTGCCCTTCACGTACGGTGCCAGGCGGGCGCGGTTCATGCGGTGGTCGTAGAACCAGCCCGTCTTCTGGCCTTCGCGCACCGGAGCTTCGAACTTGACGCCGTTCTCTTCCAGCGGCACCCAGTCCGGCACTTCGCCGTAGACGGTCTCGACATAGCGCTGCAGGCCTTCGGCGTCGCGCGCGGCCGAATCGTTCTTGAACAGGATGCCGCTGGGCTTGAGCACCTGCACCAGTGCGGCGATCACGTCATCCTTGTGCGCTTCCATGGTGGCCGAGGCCAACTGCACCACGAGGATATCGAAGAAACGGTCGACCACCAGGCCTGGGAGCAGGTCGGAGTCACCGTAGACCAGGCGGTAGCACGGCTGCTCGAACAGGCGCTCGCGCAGCGACAGGGCGACGTTCAGGCGGTGTACCAGCAGCGACTTGTCCAGCGGCAGCTTGATGTCGCGTGACAGCAGGCGGGCGCAGATCAGGTTGTTCGGACTCAGCGCGACGATGCCCAGCGGCTTGCCGTTGGCTGCCTCGAGAATGGCCTGCTGGCCCGCCTGGAAGCCTTGCAAAGGGGTCGCGCTGACATCGACTTCGTTGCTGTAGACCCACAGGTGGCCGGCGCGCAGGCGGCGGTCGGCATTGGCTTTGAGGCGAAGGCTGGGCAGGGACATGACGTCGCTCCGGGAAAAAGAGCGGGATTATAGCGTGTCTGCTGTGCTTTCGCCTTTAGAGGTGTGGTAACTGGGAGCGCTTAGAGGGTTAAAATGCCGCGTCCTAAACGAGTGTGCACGTATGTCCCAAGAACTCAGCGCCGAACAGATCCAGCAAGCCTTGCAAGGCATCACCATCCCGCCTCAACCGCAGATCATGGTCGATCTGCAGTTCGAGCAGTACATGCCTGACCCAGACCTGGAAACCATCGCCAAGCTGATTTCCCAGGACCCGGGCCTCTCTGGCGCCTTGCTCAAGCTGGTCAACTCTCCGCACTTCGGCTTGTCGAACAAGATCGGTTCGATCCAGCGTGCGGTGAACCTGCTGGGTAGCCGTTCGATCATCAACCTGATCAACGCCCAGTCGATCAAGGGCGAGATGAGTGACGAGACCATCGTTACCCTCAACCGCTTCTGGGATACCGCCCAGGACGTCGCGATGACCTGCCTGACGCTGGCCAAGCGTACCGGCATACAGGCGGCGGACGAGGCCTATACCCTTGGCCTCTTCCATGACTGTGGCGTGCCGTTGATGCTCAAGCGCTTCCCCGATTACATGGACGTGCTGGAAGAGGCATACGCCAAGGCCGACGAAGAAACACGCGTGGTCGATACCGAAAACCGCACGTTCAACACCAACCATTCAGTGGTCGGCTACTTCACAGCCAAATCCTGGCGCTTGCCCGAGCACCTCAGTGCGGCCATCGCCAACCACCACAATGCCTTGGCCGTGTTCCGCGACGATACCTCGCGCAATACCCAGAGCCAGCTGAAAAACCTGCTGGCGGTGCTGAAGATGGCTGAGCATATCTGCGCGTCCTACCGGGTGCTGGGCAACCAGGCGGTGGACCACGAATGGAATGTGGTGGGCCCCTTGGTGCTCGATTACATTGGATTGTCGGAATACGATTTCGAAAACCTCAAGCAGAACATTCGCGAGTTGGGCGGACACTGACACATGCCGGAATTGCCAGAAGTAGAAACCACCCGACGCGGTATTGCGCCACACCTGGAAGGCCAGCGGGTCAGCCGTGTGGTGGTTCGCGACCGGCGGCTGCGCTGGCCGATCCCGGAAGACCTCGATGTGCGCCTGTCGGGGCAGCGCATCGTCAGCGTGGAGCGACGCGCCAAGTACCTGTTGATCAATGCCGAAGTGGGTACGCTGATCAGCCACTTGGGCATGTCGGGCAACCTGCGGCTGGTCGAGCTGGGCTTGCCGGCGGCCAAGCATGAGCATGTCGACATTGAGCTGGAGTCCGGGCTGATGCTGCGCTACACCGACCCTCGCCGCTTTGGTGCCATGCTGTGGAGCCTGGACCCTCTGAACCATGAGTTACTGCTGCGCCTGGGGCCTGAGCCGCTGACGGACCTGTTCGATGGTGAACGGCTGTTCCAGCTGTCCCGCGGGCGGTCGATGGCGGTCAAGCCGTTCATCATGGACAACGCGGTGGTGGTAGGGGTGGGCAACATCTACGCCACCGAGGCGTTGTTTGCCGCCGGTATCGACCCACGCCGAGAGGCGGGCGGGATTTCCCGGGCGCGCTACCTGAAACTGGCGATCGAGATCAAACGGGTGCTGGCGGCGGCCATCGAGCAGGGCGGTACCACCCTGCGCGACTTTATCGGTGGCGACGGGCAGCCGGGGTACTTCCAGCAGGAACTGTTTGTGTACGGGCGTGGCGGGCAGCCGTGCAAGGTATGCGGCACTGAGTTGCGCGAAGTGAAGCTGGGGCAGAGGGCGAGCGTGTACTGCCCGCGCTGCCAACGATGAAACGTTCGCTGCGAACCTGTTGAAGCGAAACCTGAACTGTGGGAGCAGGCATGCCCGCTCTCACAGGGACCGTGCAGGGAAGGGCAATGATCAGCCCTTGCCAGTGATCCGGCGATACTTGGCCATCAGCTGTTCTTCGGTTTCCGGGTGCGCTTCATCCAGCGGGATGCAGTCGACCGGGCAGACCTGCTGGCACTGCGGCTCATCGTAATGGCCTACGCACTGGGTGCACAGGTTAGGGTCGATCACGTAGATCTCTTCGCCTTGGGAGATAGCCTCGTTCGGGCACTCGGGTTCGCAGACGTCGCAATTGATGCAATCGTCGGTGATGATCAGGGACATGGGGACTCCGGCCGGGGCTCACAGCCCGGGCATGTTCAACGCAATGGGCACAATTGTGCCGCATTCGCGCCCGCAGTGCACGCGGGCGCGACAATCAGGCGTCAGGCTTGCTTCTTGAAGCGTTCAGTCAGTGCGTCGGCCACCACCGGGTGGACGAACTTGCTGATATCACCGCCCAGCGCTGCAATCTCCCGGACCAGGGTCGAGGAAATGAACGAATAACGCTCCGACGGCGTCAGGAACAGGCTCTCGACATCAGGGGCCAGTTGCCGGTTCATGTTCGCCAGCTGGAACTCGTACTCGAAGTCGGACACCGCACGCAGGCCACGCAGGAAGACGTTGGCGCCCTGTTCCTTGGCGAAATGCGCCAACAGGGAAGAGAAGCCGATGACTTCGACATTGGGCAGGTGCTTGGTGACCTCACGGGCGAGCTCAACCCGTTGTTCCAGGGGGAACAACGGGTTTTTCTTGGGGCTGGCCGCCACCGCGATGATCACGTGGTCGAATAGCCGCGAAGCGCGCTCGACCAGATCGCCATGGCCTTTGGTAATGGGGTCGAAAGTACCCGGGTACAACACTCGGTTCATCGCGTCATCCTGGCTGGAGTGCGTTGGGGAGTCGGATGGTAGCGCAGCGACGGCGCCCCGGCCAAGTCATGCGGCCGACTGATGGCACTATAGACAGGGGCCAGGTTCGTTGTCATGCGCTGTGTGCCAGGCGGCTGACCAGTGCTTCGCTGAGCCTGGCGCTGATGGCATACACCGACAATTGCGGGTTGGCGCCGATGCTGGTGGGGAACAGTGAACCGTCGTGAATCGACAGGTTTTCCAGCTGGTGATGGCGGCCCAGGCTGTCGCACACCGCGTCGCGCGGGTCTTCGCCGAGGGCGCAGCCGCCCATCACATGGGCGCTGCCCAAGCGCGTGCGGAAGGGCTCCAGGCGCAGTTTGTCGATCATGGTCAGGGCCTGTTCCAGGCTAGAGGCGGCGCTGGCGTCGCTATGCACCGGGGTTACCTGGGTGGCGCCAGCGGCAAACTGAACGTGTGCCATGCTGCGGTAGGCGCGCCGCAAGCCGTCACGCAGGTAGTCGGTGACCGGGTAATCGAGCACAGGTGAACCATCGCTGCGTAGTTCCACGGCCCCGCCCTGGCTTTCGGGGTGAAAACCATCGCGTAGCAGCGCCAGCATCACATGGGTATGGGGCAGCTCGGCCATGCGCTGGGCACTCTCGTGGCCGTGCCCGCCCAGCAGGGTGCTGGCCAGGGCCGGGTGCAGTGGCGGCACTTCCAGCTTGTAGCCAACCGGACCGTCTGCGCCGTCTTGCCACTGAAAGTGATCGCTGTAAATCGACTGCGGGGCGCCATGGTAGGGGTCGATACGCTCGCTGAAGCGTGCCGCACTGAAGTTGACCAGGTGCAGGAAGGTTCGCTTGCCCAGGCGACCATGCGGGTCGGGCGCGGCAGAGCGCAGCAGCAGGGCCGGGCTGTTGATACCGCCACCGGCCAGGAGGTAATGGCGTGCCTGCACGCTGACCTGCCTGCCGGTAGGGTGTATGCCCTGGGCGTCCAGGGCCTGGCATGTCAGGCTCTGAATGCGTTCGCCGTTGTGAGCGAAGCGCTCGGCCCGCGCCAGATACAGCAGTTCGCCGCCTTGCTCGAGGGTGGCAGGTATACGGGTCACCAGCATCGATTGTTTGGCATTCACCGGGCAGCCCATGCCGCAGTAGCCCAGGTTCCAGCAGCCGCGCACATTGCGCGGGATCACCCCCCAGCGGTAACCCAGCTGTTCGCAGCCCCGGCGCAGCACATCGTTGTTGGCATTCGGCGGCAAGGCCCAAGTGCTGATGCCCAGTTCCTGCTCCATGCGCTCGAACCAGGGGCGCAGTTCATCCTCGCCCAAACCGTTCACGCCATGGACCGAGGCCCAGTGCGCCAGGGTTTGCGGCGGGGTACGAAAGCTCGAGGTCCAGTTCACCAGCGTGGTGCCGCCCACGGCGCGGCCCTGCAGGATGGTAATGGCGCCATCCTTGCTCATGCGCCCCAGCCCTTCCTGGTACAGGCTGGCGTAGGCTTCGCTCTCCAGCAGGTGGAAATCGCTGCTGGTCTTCAGCGGGCCTTCTTCGATCAGCAGTACCTTGAAACCGGCAGCGCTGAGCATCTGCGCACTGGTGGCGCCGCCGGCACCACTGCCGATCACGGCAATGTCGGCCTCCAGAAACAGGTCGTGCTCCAGGCGCGAGGCGTCGTGGGTGATCCAGCCGCGTTCAAGGCCTTGGCGAAACGGGTCGGGGACAGGCATTGGCGATGCTCTTGTTGTTTTCAGATTTTCGGTGGACCCGGGTAACCGCAGCCTGCCCAGGATTCGGGGCGTTCGTACCAGGCCATTTGCAGCAATTGCAGCAACGAGGCGTGCCCCATGCGTAGCAGGTTCAGCGAGCTGTCCTGCCAACGCTGCAGGAACGCCGTGACCTGCGTGGCGCCAGCTTGGCCCCAGCTGCCCCAGACGCCGGTCAGCGGGCCGCGAGTCAGCGGCAGGCTGAGCACGTCGAACAATTGCCGGGTGAGCTTGAGCATTTCCGGCGACAACGCCGCCAGCTTGTTGTCGAGGCTGCGCAACACCGGCGCATCGGTGGCCTGTGTACCGGCCAGGACCACCGGGATCAGCGCACGCAGCAGGGGCAGGTCGTCGTCACGAAGTACCTGATAGCCGGTCGCGGCGGTTTGCACGCTGCACCCCACCAGGCTGGCACCCGCCAGAAAAGCACTGGCGCCGAGGCTGAAACGCAGCAGGTCGCGGCGGTGCATGGCGCGGCCCTCAGCGGATGAACAGTTTGTAGACCAGGCGTTGCAAGGCTTTGCCATAAGGCGGGTAGATCAGCCGTGCGGCGTTGAAGCGTTGCTTGGCAAGTACCGCCTTGGCCTTGCTGAAGGTGAGGAAACCGTCATGACCATGGTAGTGGCCCATGCCTGAAGGGCCGATGCCGCCGAAGGGCAGATCGTCCTGGGCGACATGCAGCAAGGTATCGTTCAGGCACACACCGCCGGAGTGGGTGTGACGCAGCACATGCTCCTGGGTGTGGCGGTCATAGCCAAAGAAGTACAGCGCCAGTGGGCGTGGGCGCTGATTGATGTAGGCCAAGGCCTGGTCGAGGCCGTCATAAGGCACTAACGGCAATAGCGGGCCGAAGATTTCGTCCTGCATCACCTGCATGCTGTCGTTCACGTCCAGCAGCAGGTGTGGCGGCAGGCGCCGGCCCTGCGGGGCTTCGCCTGGGTACAAGTCGATTACTTGCGCGCCTTTGGCGCGGGCATCGTCCAGCAGGTGCTGCAAGCGCTGCAACTGGCGCGGGTTGATGATGGCGGTGTAGTCGGGGTTGTCGGCGATGCGCGGGTACAGTCGGTGCACGGCGCGCTGGTAGGCGTCGCTGAAGGCCGGCAGCCGTTCGCGCGGCACCAGTACGTAGTCGGGGGCGACGCAGGTCTGGCCAGCGTTTAGGGTCTTGCCGAAGGCGATGCGCTCGGCGGCGCTGTCCAGCGGCACATCCTCAGAAACAATAGAGGGGGATTTGCCACCCAGCTCCAGGGTGACCGGGGTCAGGTTGTGTGCGGCAGCCTGCATCACCTGGCGGCCCACGCTGGTGGCACCGGTGAACAGCAGGTGGTCGAAGGGCAGGCGGGCGAAGGCCTGGCCCACCTCGACCTCACCGAGCACAACGCTGACCAGGTCTGTGGGGAACACACGCTCGAGCAGTTGCTGCAGGGCCAGGCCAGTCGCGGGCGTGGCCTCGCTAAGCTTGAGCATGACCCGGTTGCCGGCGGCCAGGGCGCAGGTCAACGGGCCGATGGCGAGGAACAACGGGTAGTTCCACGGCACGATGATGCCAACCACGCCCAAGGGTTGATAGCGCACCTGTGCGCTGGCCGGCTGGAACGCCAGGCCGACGCGGCGTCGGCGGCTGCGCATCCAGCGTTGCAAGTGCTTTTCGGCGTGGCGCAGGCCTTGCACCGACGGTAGCAGTTCGGCCAGCAAGGTCTCGTCGGCGCTGCGCCCGGCAAAATCCTGGCTGATGGCTTCGATCAGTTCTGCCTGGCTGCTCAGCAAGGCTTCACGCAGGCTCTTCAGCCACTGGCGCCGCTGCGCCGCTGGTGGCAGCGGGTTACCGGCAAAGGCCAGGCGCTGGGCCGCGAACGTCGTCGCGAGATCGAGGTCGAATTGCACAGGGGGCAAGGCACTGGGCGAGTTCATGGTGATGTCGAGTCCGGGCCGGGGTTGCCTAGAGCCTATACTCTAATTTGGACCATGGTGCGAATTTTTACATGCCGTTCAACGGTGCATTCCATCTGTAATACGCCGTAAGATAAACCTTTGATGAAGGCCCGCAGACTGGGAGCGAGCATGGCCCCGCGCATGAAGACCCGAGAGCGCATCGTGCAGAACAGCCTGGAGCTGTTCAACCAGCAGGGCGAACGCAGCGTCAGTACCAACCACATTGCCGCGCACATGGAAATCTCGCCCGGCAACCTGTATTACCACTTCCCCAACAAGCAGGCGATCATCGCCCTGTTGTTCAGCCAGTACGAAGCGCTGGTGGACAGCTTTCTGCGTCCGCCGCAGGGCCGCGCGGCAACCGTGGAAGACAAACGCTTCTACCTCAAGGCCTTGCTGGCGGCGATGTGGAACTACCGCTTCCTGCACCGTGACCTGGAGCATCTGCTGGACAGCGATGCCGAACTGGCCGCCCGTTACCGGCGTTTTTCCGAGCGCTGCCTGCGCCAGGGCCAGGCGATCTACCGCGGCTTCGTCGAGGCTGGCATCCTGGCCATGGTGCCGGCGCAGATCGAGTCACTGACCATCAACGCCTGGATCGTGCTGACATCATGGGTACGTTTTCTCAGCACCACGCGTGAACATTCTGCGCACTTGGGTGAAGAAGCCTTCAAGCGCGGCGTCTATCAGGTGCTGGTGCTGGAGCTCGGTTTCGTCACCGACAATGCCCGTACTGCCGTAGACGCGCTGTGTCAGGAATTCCATGTACCGTTCAACCAGGCCCTGGAGCTCTAGCCCAGGGCTCTCGTGCCATCGATCAGGAGATTGTCATGCCCCTTGCGCAATTGATCACCCCGCAGCAGTTGGCCGAGCGTCTGGGCTCGCCCAAGTTGGTGATCCTCGACTGCCGCTTTGCCCTCGAGGATGTGGACTATGGCCAGCGCAGCTATGCCCAGGGGCATATTGAGGGGGCGCATTTTGCCGACCTGGACCGGGATCTCAGCGGGCCGGTGAGCAAGGGGCGCACCGGGCGCCACCCATTGCCCGATCCGCAGCGGCTGGTCGAGCGCCTGCGAGAGTGGGGCCTGAACAACGACAGCGAGGTGGTGCTGTACGATGACGGCCCCGGCGCCTTTGCCGCCCGCGCCTGGTGGCTACTGGTCTGGCTGGGCAAGCGCAGTGGTGTGGCGATTCTCGACGGTGGCCTGAAGGCCTGGCACGCAGCGAGCCTGCCGTTGAGCCTGGACCCTCCACCCAAACGTGAGGGCACTTTCAGTGGTGAACCTGACGCGAAGCTGGTGATCGATGCCGACCATCTGGGCAAGCGCCTTGGTAGCACAGACCTGACCTTGATCGATGCGCGTGCCTTGCCGCGTTTTCGTGGTGAAGTGGAACCGATCGACCCGGTGGCGGGGCATATTCCCGGTGCCCAGTGTGCGGCGTTTACCGACAACCTGGGGGCTGACGGGCGTTTTCTGCCGGCGGATCAGCTAAAGCAGCGTTTTGCCGAAAAGCTGGCTGGACGGGCGCCGGAGCAGTTGGTGTCTTATTGTGGGTCTGGGGTAACCGCTTGCCATAACCTGTTTGCGCTGGCGCTGGCGGGGTACCCGCTGGGCAAGCTGTATGCGGGGTCGTGGAGTGAGTGGATCAACAACCCGCAGCATGCTGTGGCCACCGGCGAGTAAGCAGACCGGGTTGAACCCCCGCGGTGGGTGGCACCGGCAATGCCGGTGTTCGCGGGCATGCCCGCTCCCACAGGGGGCGCGCAGCCTTTACCAATTCGAGGGCTAGCTACCGTCCACCAGCCACTGCGGAATCCGTCGTTCCAGGTAGTACCCCGGATTTCGCAGGCTGCCATCGACAAAGCCCACATGCCCACCGCGGTCATGCAGTTCGAAGCGGATTTGTGGTGACAGTTCACGGGCCGTCGGCAGGCTGTGGCTGGACACGAACGGGTCATCGCTGGAATGGATGATCAGCGTAGGTGTGCGGTTCTGGCCAAGGAAGAAGTGGCTGGATGAGCGGCGATAGTAGTCGTGCGCATCGCGAAAGCCATTGAGCGGTGCAGTGACTTTACCGTCGAAGTCCCAGAATGTGCGCAAATTGGTGAGTTGGCCCAGGCGTTCCAGTGTCGCCAGCTGTTCATGCTGGCCCCGGGCGTGGAAGTGCCGCTGCTTGAGCTGAACATACGCCAGCATCTCGCGCATGAAATGCGCCTGATACACCTTGGAGAACCCTTGGCCGATACGGTCGGCACAGTGGTCCAGGCGAAAGGGCACCGAAACTGCAGCCGCTGCCTCCAGTTGGCTGGCGACGCCGCTCTCTCCCAGGTATTTCAACAGTACATTGCCACCCAGCGAATAACCCACTGCATACAGCGGCGCCAGCGGGCGCTGGGCGCGAAGATGGCTGACAATTTCCGCCAGGTCTTCGCTGGCGCCGGAATGGTAGCTGCGCGGCAACAGGTTGGGCTCGCCTGAACAACCCCGCCAGTTCACGGCCACACTGGCCCAGCCGCGATCTTGCAGCGCTTGCTGCAAGCCTTTCACGTAGGGCGAGTGAGACGAGCCGGTCAGCCCATGCAGCACGATGACCAGTGGCGCATGGGGTTGGTGCGGGCCATGCCAGTCCAGGTCGATGAAGTCGCCGTCGGCCAGCCACAGCCGCTCTCGGTCACGCTGCAGCTCAGGCAGCTTGCGCCAGAGCGGCCCCCACAGGGTCTGCAGGTGGGGATTGGACAGGCCGATGGCCGGACGGAATGTGGCGTTGTGGCTGGGCATGCTGGGTGGCTCATGATGTGCCCTGCTAGCTTGCCATGAAACAGCGCCACAGTACCTGCGCTATTGGTCGGGGGCTGGCAGCGGCTGTTGCTGAACGCCTGGTCCGACACTGACAACTACCTTGTGGCTCAGGGCCAGCCGGCGCTGCATGACGGCTCGGACATCTGCCGGGGTAAGTTCGGCAATACGGGCGCTGTACGTGTCGAGATGATCGGCAGGTTGCCGCTGATGGGTTACTTCCGTCAGCAGTGTTGCGAGTTGCCTGTTCTGCGCGATCCCTCGCAGCAACTGCCCTTCCAGCTGTTTGCGTGCCAGTTGCAGCTCCAGCTGGGTGGGCCCTTCGTCGATGAACGCCTGCAGCAGGGTTTCTACCAGTGCCTGCGTGCCCTGCACATGCTGGGGCGCAACCTCCCATTCCACGGTGAACAGGCCGCCTGCACTCAATGGCAATACATGCGTGTGCACGCCGTAGGTCAGGCCGCGTCGTTGGCGCAACTCCACCATCAAGCGCGACTCGAGGCCCTCTCCCAGAACAGCGCTTGCCAAGGCCAGGGCCAGAAACTCCGGATCGTTGGCGGGTACGTTCATTGGCAGTGCCAGCAGGATCGCACTGCTGGCGCCAGCCTGCTCGACGGCTATCGTCGCGCTGGGAGCTGATGGGGCCGCCGGTAGTTCAGTGGCCGACCAGCCTTGCGGCAGGGCCTGGCTGATCTGTTGTGAGATGGCTTGGGCTTGTCCAGGCGAAAGGTCGCCTACCACGACCATCTCAAGGTTGCTGGCGCTGTAGGCGCGTTGGTGGAATGCCCGCAAGTCCTCAGGGGTAATGGCCTCGATACCTTGAGCGGTGCTGCCCAGAGGGTTGCCGTAAGGATGCCCGTTGAACAGGTGGCGGAAGACTTCGCTACGTGCTCTGAGGATGGGTAGCCGCTCGCGCGATGCATGGTTTTGCAGCAACTGGCGCTTGATCCTGGTCAGGGCCATTGGATGGAAGACAGGGTGGGCCACGAGGTCGGTGAACACCGCCAAGGCCGGGTCGAGCAGAGAAGGGGGGCTAAGGCTGCGAAGGCGCAGCGTCGCATGTTCCAGACGTACTTGTTTTTCCATGACCGCCCCCAGGCGCTCCAGGTGCTCAGCCTGCTGGGCAGCCGTGTAGGCTTGGCTACCCTCATCGAGCATGGAGAGCGTCAAGGCTGCCAGGCCAGGGTACAGAGTGTCCTGCGTGGTGCCGGCCTTGAACCGTAGTATCACGTCAACGATTGGCAGTTCCCGTGCTTCAACGAATTTGACGTCCGTGCCCGCAGTCGTCTTCCACGCTTGAACCTGTGTATGGATGGTTTCGAACTGGTCCAGGTCAAGTCCCTGGGCAGAGAGCAGCCCGCCGTAGAGGTTGTTGGCTCCGGCAGGCTGTTGCAGGGTCGTTGAGTCAGTCATGAGCGCTTTCCTTGTGGTGCGTGAACGTGAAGGCTGCACGGGAATGGGTGAGGAATTCATAGGCAGCCAGGCCTACCTGCTCGGCTGTCACGGTCTCGATGGCCTGTTGTTCTTCCTCGAGCGAAATAACCGGCAAGCCACAGGCGGCCTGTTTACCCATGGTTTGGGCCTGCTCGGCAATGTCGTCCCGTTCGAACAACAGCCTGGCCAGCAGACGAGCCTTGGCACGTTGCAGGTGTTCCTTGGCTGGCGCCGACTGGCGAAACGCTTCGATCTCCTGCATCAGTCGTTCGGCGGCGGTCTGCGGGGTTACGTGTGGGCTGCAGAACGCGTAAAGGGTCAGCAAGCTGTCACCGCGCTGCCAGGGTTCATAGGTCGCTTTGATGTATTGCAGGATTGGTTCGTCCAGCAGCAGCCTGCGCTGGAGGATGCTGCTGTAGCCGTTGGCAAGCAGATCGGGAAGCAGACGCAGCGCGTAGGCCTGCCTGGCAGACCGCGCGGTACGCTGGCTGGGTAGTTTGAAGCTTATGATCACGCCGTTGTGCAAGCCTGGCAGGCGCAGCGTCTGAAAACGCCGGCCCTGGGAGGAGGGCCCTGGGGGTAAGGGCCGCATCGGCAAGCGATGGGCGGGGATCGCCGCAAAGTGGCGCGTCACCAAGGTTTGCAGTTGTAGCAGGCTGATGTCGCCGGCCACGGCGAGGGTGGCATTGTTGGGGTGGTACCAGGTCTTGTACCAGGTACGCGCTGCGGCTGGAGTGAGGCTCTCCAGATCTGACATGTGGCCAATGACAGGCGTGCCATGGCCACTATTGCCGTAAGCCAGCAAGTCGTGATGCTCCAGCGCCAATGCCCAAGGGTTGTTGTCCACTGCCTCGCGTCGCTCAGCCATGACCACTGCCAGTTCCCGAGCAAAGGGCGTATCGCCGAGGGTGGCACTGGCCATGACATCAGCCATGGCCTCCAGGGCAATTTCCAGGTGGCGGGTTGGCAAGGTGAGCGGAAATACCGTGGCATCCGCATAGGTGAATGCATTCGGGTCGCCGCCCAAGCGGGTCATGAGGGTTGAGTACTGGCCAGGCGCCAGTTTGCTGCTGCCCTCGAACAGTAGATGCTCCAAGGCATGGGACAGGCCGGTGTGGCCTTCAGGTTCGTAGCTGGAGCCTACGTGGTACCACAGCTGCACGCTGACCAGTGGCGCACGGTGGTCTTCACGCAGGCAGACGTGCAGGCCGTTGGCGAGGGTAAAAGAACCTTTCGAGGCTGCCATTAGCGGCGGGGAGGGGTGTTCGGCCATGGTTGAACTGCTCCTTCAGGAAATGAAGGTGCAGCTTCAACCATGGCGCAGGTGGGGTGCGGTAACTAAGTACACCCAAGCCGCGGGTAATCAGCCCCGCTGCCAGAGTGCGTAGTGCACCTGGCCGGTCTTCTTCTCGCGGTGCAGGCGCCAGTTGCCCGGCAGCTGCAAGGTCGAGGGTGCCGCTTCGCTTTCGGTGTAGACCCATGCCTGCTCGCCCAGCCACTGATTCTGCTCCAGCATGTTGCAGGTGTTGGCCAGCAGGTCCTGATGGAACGGCGGGTCGAGGAACACGACATCGAACTGCTGCTTGGCCGGGCCTTGCAGGTAGCGCAGGGCGTCGGTTTGCAGGATTTGCCCGCGAGGGCAGCGCAGGATTTCGAGGTTGTTCTTCAGGTTGGCGATGGCCGCAGGGTTGCTGTCCAGCGCCACGGCGTCCTCGGCCCCACGGGACAGGGCTTCGAGCACCAGGGCACCACTACCGGTGAAGGCGTCCAGCACGCGGGCGCCCTCGATGTAGGGGGCCAGCCAGTTGAATACGGTTTCCCGCACGCGGTCAGGCGTTGGCCGCAGGCCTTCGCCTTCCGGCACCGCCAGGCGGCGGCTGCGCCATTCGCCGGCGATGATGCGCAGGTGGCCCTGGCCCTTGCTTTGGCCCGCTTGCGGGCGGGCGGGAGGGGTGGATCTTGGCATTAGTGCTCCGGTACCCCGAGCGGTTGCTCGGAGGGCTTGTCAGTGGGTGCTGGCAGCGGTTTTTGTGGCACTTTCGGGCCAACGGTGACGATCACCAGTTTATCGGCTGACAGGTGTTTGTTCATGGCTGCCTTGACCTGTTCGACGGTAAGGGCCTGGGACTGTTGCATGAAGTCCTCAAGCCAGGTCAGCGGCAAGTTGTAGAAGCCGATTGCGCCCAGTTGGCCGACGATGCTGGCATTACTGGCGTTGGACAGCGGAAAGCTGCCGGCCAGCTCGCGCTTGGCATCGTCCAGTTCCTGTTGGGTCGGGCCCGTCTTCAGGTAGTCGGCGAGAATGCCTTGCACCAGCTTGAGCGTACCTTCGCTGAGCTCGGCACGGGTTTGCAGGTTGATCATGAACGGGCCGCGTACCTGCATCGGGCTGAATACCGAGTACACGCCGTAGGTCAGGCCGCGCTTCTCTCTCACCTCGCTCATCAGCCGGGTACCGAAGGCGCCACCGCCAAGGATCTGGTTGCCCATGGACAGGGCTGGCCAGTCCGGGTCCTGGCGGTCGATCCCCAGTTCGGCCAGCATCAGGTGGGTCTGCTTGGACGGGAAGTCGATGTGGGTCAGGCCGGCCTTGGCGTCTGCGGGTTGGGCCGGTGCGGCCAGCGCAGGGCCCTTGGGCAGGCCGGCAGACACCTGTGCGGCGATGGCTTCGGCCTCTGCACGGCTGAGGTCGCCGACCAGGGCGATTACCGCATTGCCGCCGGTATAGGCCTTTGCGTGGAACGCGCGCAACTGCGCAAGGCTGATGCCCGTGATGCTCTCGGCGGTGCCGTCGCTTGGGTGGGCGTAGGGGTGGTCGCCATAGAGCTTGCCGAAAAGGGCCTTGCCGGCGATCTTGCCGGGGTTTTGCTTCTCATACTCGAAGCCAGCCAGCATCTGGTTCTTGATGCGCTTGAGGGCATCCTCGGGGAATGTCGGCTTGCCCGCCACCTCTGTAAACAGTTTGAGGGCCGGTTCGCGCTTGTCCTTGGCACTGAGGCTGCGCAGCGATGCGACGGCCATGTCGCGGTAGGAGCCGTTGCCAAAGTCTGCGCCCAGGCCTTCGAAGCCCTCGGCGATGGCGGTGACGTCCTTGCCGGCCACGCCCTCGTTGAGCATGGCGTTGGTCAGAGCGGCCAGGCCTGGCGTGCCACCATCCTGGCTGCTGCCGGCAGCGAAGGTGACGCGCAGGTCGAACATGGGCAGTTCGCGGGCTTCGACGAACAGCACCCGGGCACCTTCGGCGGTGTTCCAGTGCTGGATGTTCAACTGACGCCGGCTGGGTGCCTTGCCATTCAGTTCGGCCAGCGACTGCAAGGTGTTGGCCGGGCGGGCCGCGCTGCTGTCGGCCTTGGCAGCGTTATCGGCCATGGCCGGAGCGGCCAGCACTGCCGCCAGCGCCAGGGCACGAATGCCCGTGGCCAGCAGGGTTGGGCGTGGTGCGCGGCGATCACTCATGGGCGGACTCCTCGGGCAGTACATGGGCAACGCTCAGGCGTTCGCGGGTGAAGTAGGTGCGCGCGGCGTTCTGGATGTCCTGCGGGGTGACGCGCTTGAGCTCGTCCAGTTCGCTGTCGATCAGCTTCCAGGACAGGCCGACGGTTTCCAGCTGGCCGATGGTGGTGGCCTGGCTGCTGATGGAGTCGCGGTCGTAGACCAGGCCGGCGATGACCTGGGCGCGTACGCGTTCCAGCTCTTCGGCGCTGGGCGGCGTGCTCTTGAGTTCTTCAAGCAGCTGCCAGATGCCTTTCTCGACGTCGGCGAGGGTTTTCTGCTTCTGCACATTCGGCGTCGCCGAGATCAGGAACAGGCTGTCGCCGCGGGTGAAGGCGTTGTAGCTGGACGACGCGCCGGCCACCAGTTCCTGGCCACGCTCCAGGCGGGCCGGCATGCGGGCGCTGTAGCCGCCGTCGAGTAGTGCCGAGATCAGGCGCAGGGCATGTACCGTCCGAGGGTCCTTGGCGGTGGGCAGACCGGGCACGTTGAAGCCGTAGATCAGGCTTGGCAGCTGGGTGCGTACGTGCAGGGTCAACTGGCGCCAACCTGGTTCAGCCAGCTCCAGAGGCAGCTTGGCTGGCGGTACGGCGCGCTTGGGAATATTGCCGAAATACTTCTGCGCCAGGCCCTTGACCTCGTCGGCGGTGACATCACCGACCACCACCAGGGTGGCGTTGTTGGGGGCGTACCAGGACTCGTACCAGTGGCGCAGTTCCTCGACCTTCATGCGCTCCAGGTCGGCCATCCAGCCAATGGTCGGCGTGTGGTAGCCGCTGGCCGGATAGGCCATGGCGCGGAACAGCTCGAATGCCTTGGCATTGGGCTGGTCGTCGGTGCGCAGGCGGCGTTCTTCCTTGATGACCTCGATTTCGCGGCTGAACTCGTCGGCAGGCAGGCGCAGGCTGGCAAGGCGGTCGGCCTCCAGTTCCAGGGCTACCGGCAGGCGGTCGCGGGCCAGCACTTGGTAATAGGCGGTGTAATCGTCGCTGGTGAAGGCGTTTTCATCGGCGCCGAGGTCACGCAGAATGCGCGAGGCCTCGCCGGGGCCGACCTTGGCGCTGCCCTTGAACATCATGTGTTCCAGCGCATGGGACAAGCCGGTCTGGCCCGGGGTCTCGTAGCTGGAGCCGACCTTGTACCAGATCTGCGAGACCACCACCGGGGCACGATGGTCTTCGCGGACCACGACCTTCAGGCCATTGTCGAGGATGAATTCGTGGGTGGGTTGCACATCGGCGGCGAAGGCCGCGAGCGGCAGGCAAAGCGTGCCGAGCAACAGGCCAGCGGCGCGGCGGGCTAGAGCATTCATACGGTGTTTAACCTGTTCGGCGGCCCGCTGGGTTTAGCGTCGGCGGGCCAGGAGGTGCTAGGATACTGATCCGGTTGCCTGGCGACCATGCCTGTCGCCGTTCTGGCCCACAGGACACTAAGTCAAAACGTTGCGCATGAACCAGCCGGCTTCAAGATAGTCTGTTCTGCGTAGAGAGAATTCCCGATTGGCCGTAGCTGGCCTATCGCTACCCTGAGATAGCCGTCTTCCATGTTTGGTTCCAACGACGACAAAAAAGCGCCGGCCGAGGCTGGTGAGAAGAAAGGCCTGTTCAGCTGGTTTCGCAAGAAGCCGCAGCCACCTGCGGGAGCGGGCGTGCCCGCGCATGAACCCCCCGCTGTCGAGCAGTCTGCAGCCGCTCCGGTCGAGGGATCTGCCGCCGAAGCGCCACAGGCCCCCGAACCCGTTCAGGCCCCTGCTGCCCCACAGCTGGCTGAGCCGCAGCCGGTCGCCGCACCGGCCCGGCCTCCGGTAGTCGAGGCCCCCGTCCCTGAACCGGTTGCGTCGCAGCCGTTGCAGGCGCCTGAGCCAGAGCCGGTCGCATCCCAGCCGCTGGTGGCACCTGCACCGCAGCCGGTTGCGTCCATGCCCTTGCAGGCGGCCCCTGTCGAGTCTGCCCCTGTCGAGGCCGCAGCGCCGGTCAGCAACCTGGTGCTGCCGGTTGCCGAAGAGCCCGTGGCCCTGGTGCCGGACCTGGAGCCGAAGGCACCGCCCGCAATCCCGGAACGCGCGGCACCAGCCACTGTTGCTGCACCCGTCGAACAGGCCAAGCCCGGCTTCTTCGCGCGCCTCAAGCAAGGCCTGTCCAAGACCAGTGCCAGCATCGGCGAGGGCATGGCCAGCCTGTTCCTCGGCAAGAAGGTCATCGACGACGACCTGCTCGACGAAATCGAGACGCGCCTGCTGACTGCCGACGTGGGTGTGGAGGCTACCTCGGCCATTGTCCAGAACCTGACCCAGAAGGTCGCGCGCAAGCAGTTGGCCGATGCCGATGCCCTGTACAAATCGTTGCAGGAAGAACTGGCTGCGCTGCTGCGCCCGGTCGAGCAGCCGCTGAACGTACAGGCCCAGAACAAACCCTATGTGATCCTTGTGGTGGGCGTGAACGGCGCCGGCAAGACCACCACCATTGGCAAACTGGCGAAAAAGCTGCAACTGGAAGGCAAGAAGGTCATGCTGGCTGCCGGTGATACCTTCCGCGCAGCGGCGGTCGAGCAGTTGCAGGTGTGGGGCGAGCGTAACCAGATTCCGGTGATCGCCCAGCACACGGGTGCCGACTCTGCTTCGGTAATCTTCGATGCCGTGCAGGCCGCCAAGGCGCGTGGCGTCGACGTGCTGATCGCCGACACTGCCGGCCGCCTGCACACCAAAGACAACCTGATGGAAGAGCTGAAGAAGGTTCGCCGGGTCATCGGCAAGCTCGACGTTGAGGCGCCGCACGAGGTGCTGCTGGTGCTTGACGCCGGCACCGGCCAGAACGCCATCAGTCAGGCCAAGTACTTCAACCAGAGCGTCGAGCTGACCGGCCTGGCCCTGACCAAGCTGGACGGCACTGCCAAGGGCGGGGTGATCTTCGCCCTGGCCAAGCAGTTCAACATCCCGATCCGTTTCATCGGCGTCGGTGAAGGCATCGACGACCTGCGTACCTTCGAAGCCGAGCCGTTCGTCAAGGCTCTGTTCGCCGAGCGAGATTGACCATGATCCGATTCGAGCAGGTTGCCAAGCGCTATCCCAACGGTCATGTGGGTTTGCATGAGCTGAGTTTCCGGGCGCGCCGGGGCGAATTCCTGTTCGTCACCGGCCACTCGGGCGCTGGCAAGAGCACCTTGCTGCGCCTGTTGCTGGCCATGGAGCGCCCGACCAGCGGCAAGCTGATGCTGGCAGGGCAGGACCTTGGCCAGATCAGCAATGCGCAAATCCCGTTCCTGCGCCGGCAAATCGGCGTGGTGTTCCAGAACCACCAGCTGTTGTTCGACCGCACCGTGTTCAACAACATTGCCTTGCCGCTGCAGATTCTCGGCCTGTCCAAGGTCGAGATCGCCAAGCGCGTGGACTCGGCCCTGGAGCGTGTATCGCTGTCCGACAAAGGCGAGCTGTTCCCGGCCGACCTGTCCACCGGGCAGCAGCAGCGGGTGGGTATCGCCCGCGCCATCGTTCACCAGCCGGCTCTGCTGCTGGCCGACGAGCCCACCGGTAACCTCGACCCGCGCCTGGCTGCAGAGATCATGGGCGTGTTCGAGGACATCAACCGCCTGGGCACGACGGTATTGATCGCCAGCCACGACCTGGCGCTGATCGCGCGCATGCGTCACCGCATGCTGACCTTGCAACGCGGCCGCTTGATCGGCGATGGGGAGGCCGGGCAATGAACACAACACGTACGCCGAAGGTTTCCGAGCGGGTCGCACCGAAACCGGCCGATCCGCAACCTGCGAAGAAAAAGCGCGGTGAAGACGATGATGGCCCGGACTTCCGCACCCTGCTGCATGCCTGGCTGGAAAGCCACCGTGCCAGCCTGGCCGACAGCCTGCGCCGCCTGGGCAAGCAGCCGATCGGCAGCTTCTTCACTTGCCTGGTCATGGCCGTGGCGCTGAGCATGCCGATGGGCCTGTCCTTGTTGCTGAAGAACGTCGAGCAGCTTGGCGGTTCGTGGCAACGCGCTGCGCAGATTTCGCTGTACCTCAAGCTCGATGCCGGCAGCCGCGATGGCGAAGCGCTGCGCGACGAGATCAAGGGCATGCCTGGCGTGGCGGACGCCCAGTATGTCAGCCGCGAGCAGGCCCTGGAGGAGTTCCAGCAGCAGTCCGGCCTGGGCGAGGCCTTGCGCGAACTGCCTGACAACCCACTGCCGGGTGTGGTGGTGGTAACCCCGACCGAGGTCGACAAACCGGCGCTGGACGCCTTGCGTCAGCGCCTGTCGGAGCTGCCGCGGGTGGACGTGGCGCAACTGGACCTGGTCTGGGTCGAGCGCCTGGCAGCCATCCTCAAGCTGGGTGATCGCTTCGTCTTCGGCCTGGCCGTGATGCTGATTTCTGCCCTGCTGTTAGTAATCGGTAACACAATTCGTCTACACATTGAAAACCGTCGTATCGAGATCGAAGTGATCAAGCTGGTCGGCGGCACCGACGCCTACGTGCGCCGGCCTTTCCTGTACATGGGCGCCCTGTATGGCCTGGGCGCAGGCCTGCTGGCGTGGGGCATCCTGGCGTTTGGCCTGAACTGGCTGAACGAGGCGGTGGTAGGGCTTTCCGGGCTGTATGGCAGTGACTTCGCCTTGGGCGGCGTTCCGGCTTCCGATGGTCTGTCGCTCTTGATCGGAGCAGTGTTGTTGGGGTATATCGGTGCATGGATTGCAGTCGCCCGCCACTTGAACGAGCTGGCGCCGCGATAGTTTTTACGTGCCAGCATTGACATTTTCTTCACTGTGGAACTTGTACCGTCGTTCCAGGTCAATGTTGGCAGCGCCCACAAGGTGCGAGTTTTGTAAGTCGGAGGTTCTTGAATGACCACATCGTTGCAACCTGCCTATGCCCTGGTACCCGGTGCAAACCTGGAAGCCTATGTGCACACGGTCAACAGCATCCCGCTGCTGACGGTCGAGCAGGAGCGTGATCTGGGCGAGCGTCTCTATTATGAGCAGGATGTCGAGGCCGCTCGTCAGATGGTGATGGCCCACCTGCGTTTCGTCGTACATATCGCCCGTAGTTATGCCGGCTACGGGTTGGCCCAGGCTGACCTGATTCAGGAAGGCAACGTCGGCCTGATGAAAGCCGTCAAGCGCTTCAACCCGGAAATGGGCGTGCGCCTGGTGTCGTTCGCCGTGCACTGGATCAAGGCAGAGATCCACGAGTTCATTCTGCGCAACTGGCGCATCGTCAAGGTGGCTACCACCAAGGCTCAGCGCAAGCTGTTCTTCAACCTGCGTAGCCAGAAGAAGCGCCTGGCGTGGCTGAACAACGACGAAGTGCATCGCGTGGCGGAAAGCCTTGGCGTCGAGCCGCGCGAAGTGCGCGAGATGGAAAGCCGCCTCAGCGGCCAGGACATGGCCTTTGACCCGGCAGCGGAAGCTGACGACGACAGCGCCTTCCAGTCGCCTGCGCATTACCTGGAAGACCACCGTTACGATCCGGCGGTGCAGCTTGAGGATGCCGACTGGAGTGACAACTCCACCAGCAACCTGCACGAAGCGCTGCAGGGCCTGGACGAGCGTAGCCGCGACATTCTCTACCAGCGTTGGCTGGCGGAAGAGAAGGCCACGCTGCATGAACTGGCAGACAAGTACAGCGTATCGGCTGAGCGTATTCGCCAGTTGGAGAAGAATGCGATGAACAAGGTCAAGGCACTGATAGCTGCCTGATTGAGTCTGGGTTGTAAAGAAAAGCCGCTGGCCCTATGGGGTGAGCGGCTTTTTTGTTTGGCTTTGCCGGCCTCTTCGCGGGTAAGCCCGCTCCTACAGGGGATGCGGTTGCCTGTAGGCGCGGGCTTGCCCGCGAAAGGGCCGGGCCTGCATTCAAAGCTTTCTGGAGGAGTCCAGCTGCATCAGGTAGCTGGGCCCACCCAACTGGCTCATCTGCCGGCGAATCCAGCCGGCCCGGCTGGCCACGTAGGCACTCGGCCGGCTGGCACTCCACTTGATTGGGCTAGGCAGCACCGCAGCCAGCTGCGCTGCCTGCTGGCGGCTGAGCCGGCTGGCGTCGACGCCAAAGTGATAACGCGCCGCTGCCTGGGCACCAAACACGCCCTTGCCCCACTCGGCGCTGTTCAAATAGACCTCGAGAATCCGTTCCTTCGACCAGAACAGCTCGATCAGTGCGGTGAACCAGGCCTCCAGCCCCTTGCGAAACCAGCTGCGGCCTGACCACAGAAACAGGTTCTTGGCCACTTGTTGGGTCAGGGTGCTGGCGCCGCGAATGTTGCCGCCACGCTCGTTGTGGGCCAGCGCCGCCTGAATGGCCGGGAGGTCGAAGCCCCAGTGGCTGGCGAACTTCTGGTCCTCGCCAGCAATGACTGCAACCTTGAGCTCATCGGAGATGTTCTCCCATGGCTCCCAGTCGCGCTGCAGGTCGATCGGTTCACCATTCACCCATGACTGTACCTTGCGCTCGACCATCAGCGCCGTGCCGGGCGGTGGTACCCAGCGGAACACCAGCACCAGCACGATGCTGCCGGCAACGAACCAGAGCAGGGCGCGGGAGAGGCGACGGATAAGCGTTGACAGCATGTCGATGGCTTGGCCCTAAGGGTGGAAGGGGCCATTATACAGACCCGATACAAGGAGTCGTCCCATGCTTCGCAGCTTCCTGATGCTTGCCGCCTTTTTTGGCTTTACCGGTGTCGCCCTGGGCGCCTTCGCCGCTCATGGCCTGAAAAACCGGCTGACGGCTGACTACCTGGCAATCTTCCATACCGGCGTGACTTACCAACTGGTCCATGCCTTGGCGATCTTCGGCGTTGCGGTGCTCTCGGCGCACCTGCCCGGGCGCCTGGTCGGGTGGGCTGGCGGCCTGTTTGCGTTGGGCATCGTGCTGTTCTCCGGCAGCCTGTACCTGCTGACCCTCAGTGGCCTTGGCAAGCTTGGCATCATCACCCCGATTGGTGGCTTGTGCTTCCTTGTCGGCTGGCTGTGCCTGGGCCTGGCAGCCTGGCGGCTGGGCTGACCGAGTGGTCCACAATCACGACTAATGGCGCGCACCGCCCTTGGGTTGCAGGGCGGTTCGGCGCTAGAATGCTGGCCCCAAAGAACAATGGTGGCCGTGCGCATGCGCATTAAATTGAACGGTGAACCTTACGAACTGCCTGCCGGCGAAAGCGTTGCAGCCCTGCTGGCGCGCCTGGAGCTGACCGGGCGCCGTGTTGCAGTGGAACTGAACCTGGATATCGTGCCGCGTAGCCAGCACGACAGCACGCTGCTGAATGACGGCGACCAGGTCGAAGTGGTCCACGCCATCGGTGGCGGCTGACAGCAGCCCGGCGGTTCACAAGCAAGCCCTGCAACCTTTTCCCGAGGAACAACGATGAGCAACGTTCGTAGCGACAAGCCCTTCACCCTGGCCGGGCGTACTTTCCAGTCGCGCCTGCTGGTCGGTACCGGCAAGTACCGTGACATGGAAGAAACCCGCCTGGCCACCGAGGCCTCGGGTGCCGAAATCGTCACCGTCGCTGTGCGCCGCACCAACCTTGGCCAGAACGCGGGCGAGCCGAACCTGCTCGATGTACTGTCGCCCGACAAGTACACCATCCTGCCGAACACTGCAGGCTGCTTTGACGCGGTGGAAGCGGTACGCACTTGCCGTCTGGCCCGCGAACTGCTCGATGGGCGCAAATCGCACGAGTCCCGGACGCTGGTGAAGCTGGAAGTGCTGGCCGACCAGAAAACCCTGTTCCCCAACGTGATCGAAACCCTCAAGGCAGCCGAAGTGCTGGTCAAGGAAGGTTTCGACGTCATGGTCTACACCAGCGACGATCCGATCATCGCCCGTCAGCTGGCCGAAGTCGGCTGCATCGCGGTCATGCCGCTGGCTGGCCTGATTGGCACCGGTCTGGGTATCTGCAACCCCTACAACCTGCAGATCATCCTGGAAGAATCCAAGGTACCGGTGCTGGTCGATGCCGGTGTGGGTACCGCCTCCGACGCCACCATCGCCATGGAAATGGGCTGTGAGGCGGTGCTGATGAACTCGGCCATCGCCCACGCCCAGCAGCCAGTGCTGATGGCCGAGGCCATGAAACACGCCATTGTCGCGGGTCGCATGGCCTACCTGGCTGGTCGTATGCCGAAGAAACTCTATGCCAGCGCCTCCTCGCCGCTGGATGGTCTGATCAAGTAAGAGCAACTGATGACTGAATCGCACGATACGCCGATCACCCCCGACGGCGAAGCCCGCCCACACCGCCGCATCAAGAGCTTCGTGATGCGTGCCGGGCGCATGACCGAAGGCCAGCAACGCGGTCTGGACCAAGGCGGCCCGCTGTACATCCTGCCACTGGCTGATAGCCCGGTGGACTACGACCAGGTGTTCGGCCGTTCGGCCCCGCGCACCTTGGAGATCGGCTTCGGCATGGGCCATTCCCTGCTGGAAATGGCCGCTGCCGCACCTGAGCAGGATTTCATCGGTGTGGAAGTGCACCGCCCGGGTGTTGGCGCGCTGCTCAATGGCGTGCTGACCCAGGGGCTGAAAAACCTGCGGGTGTATGACTGCGATGCCATCGAAGTGCTGAACCGCTGCGTGGCGGATAACAGCCTCGATCGGTTGATGCTGTTCTTCCCAGACCCTTGGCACAAGGCACGTCATCACAAGCGCCGCATTGTCCAGCTGGAGTTCGCCGAGCTGGTACGTCGCAAGCTCAAGCCCGGTGGTGTGTTCCACATGGCCACCGATTGGGAGCCGTATGCCGAGTACATGCTGGAAGTGATGAGCGCAGCTCCTGGCTATCGCAACCGTGCGGCAGACGGCACCTATGTGCCGCGCCCCGAAGAGCGCCCGATCACCAAGTTCGAACGCCGCGGTGAGCGGCTGGGGCACGGGGTGTGGGACTTGAAGTTCGAGAAGGTGGATTGAGCGGCTGATACGGCCTTTTCGGTAAAACCGCCCTGAAAAGGGCGGTTTTTTCTTTGTAGGAGCGGGTTTACCCGCGAATACGGTAGCGGCGCCCACGGTGAAGGGCGGGTGGAGATTGGCCAGCAGGGCCGGCCCTTTCGCGGTTGAACCCGCTCCTACAAGGGGTCATTCGCTCAGCCGCGGCGATCCGCCACCACGCCAATCAATACCAGCACCACCAGTAACACAGGCGCCAGCGCATAGTTGTTGAACTGGCTGAGCCCCTTCACCACCCACGGTGTGGCATAGATCAGCGCAGCACCGCTACCGATCATGACCATCAGCGCCATGAACGGCACGCGCAGGGCGCCCGCGAGGCCGCCCAGGCGCTGCTCGGCCCAGGCTTTGACATCGGTGCCGAACAGCACCAGCAGGCAGCCTACCAAGGCCAGTGAAATCTCCGACAGGTTGCTGCGGCTCCAGCGGGAAACCGTCGCGAGCAGATCAAGTACCAGATCCATGGGTCATCCTCAGGTCAAGAAATACTGCAGCAGGTCATTGAGGAACAACTGGCCCCTCGGCGTGGCTACCAGTCGATCCGGTTCGACCTGTAAAAGGCCCTTTTGTTCGGCGGCACGGCGTGCTTCCTGTAGCTGTGCCAGTGGCAAGCCGGTGCGCTGGGTGAACAGTTCGGCTTCCACGCCATCGGTCAGGCGCAGGGCGTTCATCAGGAACTCGAACGGCAGTTCATCGACTGGCAGCAGCTTCTCGCCGGCCCTGAACGGCTTGGCCAGGTTCAGGTAGTCCTTGGGCAGGCGGGTCTTCCAGGTACGCAGGATGCGCCCGTCGGCAAAGGTGAGCTTGCCGTGGGCGCCAGCGCCAATGCCGATGAAGTCACCGAAGCGCCAGTAGTTGAGGTTGTGCCGGGCGGCGCGGCCTGCCTGGGCGTAGGCTGATACCTCGTACTGGCGGTAGCCGTGCTCGGCCATCAGCGCTTGGCCGGCTTCCTGAATATCCCAGAGGATGTCGTCTTCGGGCAGCTCTGGCGGCTGGTTCCAGAACACCGTGTTCGGCTCCACGGTCAGCTGATACCACGACAGGTGGGTCGGCCCCAGGTCGATGGCCTGGCGCAGGTCACCCAGCGCGTCGTCCAGCGACTGGTCGGGCAGGCCGTGCATCAGGTCCATGTTGAAATTGTCGAAACCGGCCGCGCGCGCCATGCCGGCGGCTCGAACCGCTTCGTCGCCATTGTGGATGCGCCCCAGTGCCTCCAGCTTGGCTGGCTGGAAGCTCTGCACGCCGATCGAAAGACGGTTGATACCAGTCTGCCGGTAGGCCTTGAACTTGTCCTGCTCGAAGGTGCCCGGGTTGGCTTCGAGGGTGATCTCGATGTCTGGCGCGAACGGAATACGTTGCTCTACGCCACGCAGTAGCCGGCCAAGGGCGCTGGCACTGAACAGGCTTGGCGTACCGCCACCGAAGAAGATCGAGCTGATCGGGCGACCTTGTACGGCAGCCAGCTCCTGGTCGAGGTCGTCGAGCAGGGCTGTGACGTAGGCATCTTCCGGTAGTTCAGGCCCGGCTGCGTGGGAGTTGAAGTCGCAATAAGGGCATTTGCGTACGCACCACGGAATGTGGATGTACAGCGCCAGCGGCGGCAGGCTGCTAAAGCCTAGCATTTCGATCATGCGAGGCCCAGACGTTTGCGCAGCAGGGCCATGGCACGGGCGCGGTGGCTGAGCTGGTTCTTGTCTGCTGGGGCTAGATCGGCGCTGGAGCAGTTGCGCTCCGGTACCCAGAACAGCGGGTCGTAGCCAAAGCCCTGGTCGCCGCTGGCCTCGAACAGGATGCGCCCGTGCCACAGGCCTTCGCACAGGATCGGCAACGGGTCGTCGGCGTGGCGCACCAGCGCCAGAACGCAGACGAACTGTGCACTGCGCTCAGCTTCAGGCACGTCTTTCAAGGCTTCGAGCAGCTTGGCGTTGTTTGCCGCGTCACCTTTGCCATCGGCATAGCGCGCCGAGTAGATGCCCGGCGCGCCACCGAGGAAGTCCACCGCCAGTCCAGAGTCATCGGCCAAGGCCGGCAGGCCGGAAATGCGGGCGGCGTTGCGCGCCTTGAGGATGGCGTTCTCGACAAACGACAGGCCGGTTTCTTCCGGCTCCACCTGGCTGAACTCACCAATCGAGTGCAGCTGCACGGAATGGCCGAGCATGGCCTGGAGTTCCTTCAGTTTGCCGGCATTGTGGCTGGCCAATACGAGTTGCTGGAAATTCATCATTCGCCTGGGAACACTTCCTGGTTGAAGCTGAGAGAGTTGCTGATGCCGCCGGTTTCGATGTTCAAGTCGAAGGTGACGGTTTCTGGCTGATCGATCTTGAACTGGGCGATGTAATACACCGCGCCCTGTTCGGTAATCTGCTTGAACGACAGCGGGCTGCTGCGCCCGGTCAGGTCCTTGACGGTGCCGCTGATCACCGCCGTGGCAGGTTTGCTGGCCTTGAGGACGGTAATGTTGAGCACGCCCTGGTTCTTGCTGCGCACCAGGCCGGTGGCCGCGGCCACCTCGGGTGTGAGCATGCTCGAGGTGAATGCACTGTAGTGCACCGTCACGTCGCCAAATACCTCCTTGCGCTCGGGGCGTGCGGCATCGGCAGCCAGTACTGGCAGGGCCAGGCACAGGCTGATCAGGAACAGGGCTAGGCGACGCATGGGGCGATTCCTCCGGTGGGCGTCAGACCGCGAGCTGGTGCTCTTGCAGGCCCGGACTGCTGACGCGGTAGATGCCGATCTCACCTAGAAGATTAGGCCATAGCCGGCCACCCCACCCATTGCGGTGCAAGTGGTCGACCGCCAGGCGGTCCAGTACCTTGGCTCGGCGTTCGTGCACAAGTTCTTCGAAGTCGGCGAAGGTGCAGAAGTGGATGTTCGGCGTGTTGTACCAGGTATACGGCATGAAGTCCGATACCGGCATGCGGCCTTTGGTCGCCAGGTACCAGCGGCAGCGCCAGTGGCCGAAGTTCGGGAAGGTGATGATGCACTGACGGCCCACTCGCAGCATTTCGTCGAGGATGCGGTCGGGGTATTCCACGGCCTGCAGGGCTTGGGTCATGATCACCACGTCGAAGCTGTTGCTGGCGAAGTTGCCCAGGCCTTTGTCCAGGTCTTGTTCGATGACGTTGACACCCTTGGCCACGCAGGCGGCGATATTGTCGGCGTCGATTTCCAGGCCATAGCCGGTGACCTGTTTGCGGTCACGCAGCGAGGCCAGCAGTTCGCCGCTACCGCAGCCCAGGTCGAGTACCCGGCTGCCGGCGGGGATCCAGTCGTGGATGATTTCCAGATCGGCTCTCATGCTGTCCTCAGATGGCAATGCGGTTCATGTAGTTCGAGAAACCCTGCATGTAGCGAGGTGTGGGAATCAGGAATGCATCGTGCCCGTAGGGCGAATCGATCTCCAGGTAGCAGACGTTCTTGCGCGCGGCCATCAGCGCGTCGACGATCTCGCGCGAACGGGCCGGAGAGAAGCGCCAGTCAGTGGTGAACGACATGATGCAGTAGTCCGCCGTGACGTGGGCCAGCGTGGCGGCCAGATCACCACCGTGCGTGGCGGCCGGGTCGAAATAGTCCAGTGCCTTGGTCATCAGCAGGTAGGTGTTGGCGTCGAAACGGCCGGAAAACTCCTCGCCCTGATAGCGCAGGTAGCTTTCGACCTGGAACTCGACGCTGTGGAAGTCGTAGTTGAGCTTGTCGCTTTTCAGCTCACGGCCGAATTTTTCACCCATCGAATCATCGGACAGATAGGTAATGTGGCCGACCATGCGCGCCAGCATCAGGCCGCGCTTGGGGATCACGCCTTGGTCCTGGAACGAACCGCCATGGAACTCAGGGTCGGTGAGAATGGCCTGGCGCGCCACCTCGTTGAAGGCGATGTTCTGCGCCGACAGCTTGGGCGCCGAGGCAATGTCGACGCAATGACGCACACGCTCGGGGTAGCTGATGGTCCATTGCAGTGCCTGCATGCCGCCAAGGCTGCCGCCGACGACAGCGGCCCATTGCTGGATGCCCAGGCGCTCGCCCAGGCGCACCTGGCTGTGGACCCAGTCCTCTACGGTCAGTACAGGGAAGTCGGCGCCATACGGTTTGCCGGTGGCAGGGTTGACGCTGCTGGGGCCGGTGCTGCCGTTGCAGCCGCCGAGGTTGTTCAGGCTGACCACGAAGAAGCGGTTGGTATCGATCGGCTTGCCGGGGCCGATGCAGCTGTCCCACCAGCCCGGCTTGCGGTCGGTGGCGGCATGGTAGCCAGCGGCATGGTGGTGGCCGGACAGGGCATGGCAGATCAGCACGGCGTTGCTCGCGCTGGCGTTCAGGGTGCCATAGGTCTCGTAGACCAGTTCGTAACTGGCCAGTGAACGGCCACAGGCCAGTGCCAGCGGTTCATCGAACCGGGCGGTTTGCGGTACTACCAGACCGACGGAATCTTCGGGAAAGACAGTTGACATCGACCCTGCTCACGCTTGACGGAGGCGTAAGTCTAAAGAGCGCTACCCCCAGCGGCAAGCAAAGGCTTGCGACTGGGGGCAAGCTGGAGCTGGCGAGCCTCAGATCATTCGCCACAGCTCTTGAGGCATGCCGGCGTAGGCGGCCAGCGGGGGCATGACAAACGACTGGACCACCTGGATCGCCAGGAAGGCGAAGATCGGCGAGATGTCCATGCCACCCAGATTTGGCACCAGGCGGCGGAACGGCGCCAGCACCGGCTCGCTGATCTGGTAGGCCAGTTCGGCCGCCGGGTTGTGGCTGTTGGGTGCAACCCAGGAAACGATCACCATGACGATCATCGCCACCCAGAAAATCTTCAGGAACAGCGAGGTGATGCCGATGATCGCCCACATCAGCAGGTGCAGGACGTCGCCGAAGGTACCGTAGGTGACCATCAGCACAAAGCCCATCAGCAAGGCCTGGATGACCACCGCCAGCAGTAGCGACGAGGTATCCAGCCCGCCAACGCTAGGGATGATCCGGCGGATCGGCTTGAGTAGCGGTTGGGTGGCACGAACGGCGAACTGGCACAGCGGGTTGTAGAAGTTGGCCTTGACCAGTTGCAGCACGAAGCGCAGCAGGACGATAACCAGGTAAAGGCTGACCAGGGTTTGCACCACGAAAATCGCGGCGCCTGACAGTGCATTCATCTAAGGCTCCTTATTTGCCCAGTTGTTCGGCCAGCTCGGCAGAGCGCGTGGCTGCAGCCTGCAGCGCCTGCTCGACGATGGCTTCGAAGCCGCTGGCCTGGAACGACTTGATCGCCGCTTCCGTGGTGCCGGCGGGCGAAGTGACGCGGCGGCGCAGTTCAGCGGCATCGACGTCGCTTGCAACTGCCATGCGCGCGGCGCCCAGGGCTGTCTGCAAGGTCAGTTGGGAGGCCGTTTCGCGTGGCAGGCCGAGTTTTTCGCCTGCCGCGGTCATGGCCTCGATCAGCAGGAAGAAGTACGCCGGGCCACTGCCGGACACAGCTGTCACGGCGTCCAGTTGCTGTTCCTGCTCCAGCCACAGGGCGGTGCCTACAGCCGACAGCAGTTGTTCGGCCTGCAGACGCTGTTCGCCGGACACTTCAGCGGTGGCGTACAGGCCGCTCACGCCTTGGCGCAGCAATGCCGGGGTGTTGGGCATGCAGCGCACCACCGGGCGAGCGCCCACCCAGCTCTGCAGGCTGGCGCATGTGATGCCGGCGGCGATGGAAACGATCAGCTGGCCATCCTGCAGGTTGGGTTGCAGTGCCTGACATACGGTTTTCATGACTTGTGGCTTGACCGCCAGCACGATGACGTCAGCGCCATCGATGGCCTGGGCGTTGTCCTCGAAGGCTTCAATGCCGTGCTCGGCCTGGATGCGACTGCGGGTCTCGGCGCCCGGGTCGCTGGCGCGGATCTGCGAGGCGTCCAGGCCCTGGGCACGCAGACCACCGATCAGGCTGGCGGCCATGTTGCCGGCGCCGATAAAGGCAATACGTGTCTTGCTCATGTCAGGTCCTTGTGGAAAAGAGTGAGTGAAGCATGGAATCAGGTGTTGCCGTAGTCGCGGGCTCCGAACAGGGCCGTGCCAATCCGTACCCACGTCGCGCCCTGGGCGATGGCCGCTTCCAGGTCGTGGCTCATGCCCATCGACAGGGTGTCCAAGCCAAGCCCCAGGCCTTCCTGCAACTTGCGCAGGCTGGCGAAGGCGGCCTCCTGGGTGGCGCGGTCTTCGGTGGGTTCCGGGATTGCCATCAGCCCGCGCAGGCGCAGGTTGGGCAGTGCGGCTACGGCTTTGGCCAACGCGGGTAGGTCGGCTGGGGTGCAGCCGGATTTACTGTCTTCGCCGCTGACGTTCACCTGCAGGCAGATGTTCAGCGGCGCCAGCCCCGCAGGGCGCTGTTCCGACAGGCGTTGGGCAATTTTCAGGCGGTCCACGGAATGCACCCAGTCGAAATGCTCGGCGATGGCTTTGGTCTTGTTCGACTGAATGGGGCCGATGAAGTGCCAGATCAAGGGCAAGTCGCTGAGGGCCTGCTGCTTTGTCAGTGCTTCCTGTAGGTAATTCTCCCCGAAGTCGTGCACACCGGCGGCATGGATCTCGCGGATAGCGCTGGCGGGCTTGGTCTTGCTCACGGCCAGCAACTGGACGCTGGCCGGATCACGCCCGACTGCCTGGGCAGCACTGGCGATACGGGCGGAAATCGCGGAAAGGTTGTCTGCTAGGGTGGACATGGATCGATGCCGGCAGCTGTGGGGTCTGCGGCATTCTACCTGCTTGAAGGCCTTTGGGGAGTCTTATGGATGTGACCGACCTGTTGGCCCGAGCTGTGGATGCGGGGGCTTCAGACCTGCACCTGGCGACGGGCCAGATTCCGATGCTGCGCCTGGATGGCGAGTTGCAGCGTATGGGCTTGCCGCCGTTGAGCCAGGGTGCCTTGATCGAGGGCATGGCCAGCGTGCTGGATAACGATCAGCGCCGGCAGTGGGCCCAAGGCGATGAAATGGACCTTGCGCTGGAGTTGCCGGCGCTTGGGCGCTTTCGGCTGAACCTGTTTCGACAGTTGAATGGCCCGGCGGTTACCTTTCGGCTGATCCCGGGGCGCATTGCGACGGTGAGTGAGCTGGACCTTGCGGATGTGTTTCAAGCTGTTGCGCATTGCCGGGATGGCTTGATCCTCGTGGGCGGGCCGACCGGCAGTGGCAAGTCCAGCACCCTGGCAACGCTGCTCGACCAGCTGAACCGCGAGCGGGCGCTGCACATCATTACCCTGGAAGACCCTGTCGAGATCATCCATGACAGCCAGCGCAGCCTGGTCAACCAGCGTGAGATGGGGCGCCATAGTCGCGGCTTTGCTCAGGGGCTGCGCAGTGCGCTGCGCCAGGACCCGGACGTGATCATGATCGGCGAGTTGCGCGACCTGGAAACCATTCGCCTGGCCCTGCGCGCGGCCGAAACCGGGCACCTGGTGCTGGCAACCGTGCATGCGCGTTCGGCGACCAGCAGCATCGACAGGTTGGTGGAGGTGTTTGCTGCCGAGGAAAAGCCGTTGGTGCGGGCGATGCTGGCCGAGTCGCTGCGCCTGGTGGTCGCGCAGGTGCTGGTCAGGCGCGTAGGGGGTGGGCGGGTGGCGGCGCGGGAAGTGCTGGTGGCGACGCCGGCGGTGCGTAACCTGGTTCGGGAGGGGCGGTTGGCGCAGTTGTCTTCAGTGATGCAGGGCGGGGCGGCGGAGGGGATGCTGACGATGGAGGGGGCGTTGCGGAGGCTGAGGGAGCGAGGGTTGATCAAAGGCTTGTAGTACCTGCAAAGGCCCTTTCGCGGGCGCGCCCGCTCCCACAGGTATGTGAGCTGCGCGCGAGAGCGACGCGCTACCTGTGGGAGCGGGCGTGCCCGCGAAGGGGCCGGTACCGGATAGCGCCGATCAGCTTAACGCTTGGCCAGACTCAGCTGCTGCTCTTTCGGCAGCACCCGCTTGGCCACCACGTAGTGCTTCTGCCAGTAAGGCTTGCTCAAGGTGTCGATACTCACCCGCTTGCCACGGCGTGGAGCGTGGATGAAGCGGTCGTTACCCAGGTAGATGGCTACGTGATTGACCCGACGGCTCTTGATGTTGAAGAAGATCAGGTCGCCAGGCTTCAGATCACCCTTGGCCACCTTCACCCCGTGGCCCCGGGCCATGGCATTGGAGGTGCGCGGCAGGTCGACGTCGGCGACGTCGTTGAAGGCGTATTTGACCAGCCCGCTGCAGTCAAAGCCTTTTTTCGGGCTGCTGCCGCCCCAAACATAAGGAGTACCGAGCACATTTACCGCACGGCTCAGCACATCGCTGCTTTGCTTAGGCGACATGGCGGCGACATTCGCACCGCGGCTGCTGGCGGCATTGCCTGGGCGGGCGCGTAGCGCGGTCTGTTTGACTGGTGCGCGTTTCACCGAGGCGTTGGTCGTATAGCCGGTGAAACCATTGGGAAGACGTTGCTCACGATTGGTGGCGTGGGCGGCCAGGGGCAATAATAGGCAGAGGGTCAGCCATGTCTTGATCAAAGGCGGCATAGATGAAGCTCTTATGAATAGTTATGTGTTGGCGCGCAACTTTATAACAGCTTTTTGATCAGTTATTGATCCGTTGGTCGATTGCCAGGCGCCGTATGTCGGCTTGCGACGAAAAAGTCACATTTTTTCTTAGAAAATTTTCGGATAACCCACGGGGGCTATGAATGAACAGTTATCAACAGGGGGTGCCCTTTCACGACACCCACAGCAAAGCCATCGGCTACCTGCTATGGATTTTCGGCTTCACCGGTTCCCATCGTTTCTATTACGGCAAGCCGATTACGGGGACCATCTGGTTCTTCACCTTGGGCTTGCTGGGCATTGGCTGGTTGATCGACCTGTTCCTGATCCCGTCCATGGACCGTGAAGCCGACCTGAGGTTTCAGTCCGGGCGTATCGACTACAACATCGCCTGGATCCTGCTGACCTTCCTGGGGGTGTTTGGCCTGCACCGGCTGTATCAGGGCAAGTGGATCACCGCGATCATCTACTTCTTTACCGGCGGGTTGTTCCTGGTGGGGGTGCTGTATGACTTCTGGACGTTGAACAGCCAGGTGTCCGAAAGGAATGCGGGGCGGGGCTGACGGTGGCGGGGCTGCTTTACAGCCCCTTCACGGGCAATGCTGTCCATATAAAGAAGGCCTTGTCGCATCGCTGCGGCAAGGCCTTCTTCGTTACTGACGGGTCTGCCGCTGTTGCAGCAACAGGTTGCTGAACCCGGCCCCAGCCAGCTGCTTCTGTGCCCCTGTCAACTGCTCGCGGTTGCTGAATGGCCCAACCAGCACGCGGTACCAGGTTTCATCCTTGACCGTGCCCGACTCCACTTTCACGGACTGGCCCAGCAGGATGATCTGTGCCCGTACCTTGTCGGCATCGGCCTGCTTGCGGAACGAGCCGGCCTGAAGGAAGTACTGCGTGGTCGCCGCCGGCTTGATCACGGGTGGTGGCGGTGGCGGGGTCTGGCCGAGCAACGCTGCCTGGGCCCTCGCCGTGTCGATTTTCGCCGCTTCTGCTGGTGTTACCGGGGTTACTGGCTGGGCCGGCACCGGTGGGGTTTTCTCCGGTACGGCTTCCGGCGGCACGATCACCTCAGACTCCGGCAGCAGGGTGTAGAAGTCGTACTTCGGCTTCACCGGCTGTTGCGGGGTGGCTTGCGCGGGCTTGCCGGCTTCGGCCGCTTTCGCCGGTTTCTCCTGCTCGGGCTTGGTGCGCTTGATGTCATCGCCACCGGGTTCGAGCTTCATCAGGAACACGATGAACGCGCCTACGGTCAGGCCGACCGCCAGCCATACCCAGCCGGGGATCGGCTGTTTGGCCGGTGCCGTCTGGCGGCTGGCGCCGCGTTTCGGGGCAGGTTTTTTCTTGGCAGCCAACTTACATGCGCTCCAGGGTTTCCAGGCCGAGCAGTTCCAGACCTTGTTTGAGGGTGCGGCCAGTCAGGGCGGCCAGGCGCAGCCGGCTCTGCTGCTGCGAAGGGGTTTCGGCAGCGAGGATCGGGCAGTTCTCGTAGAAGCTCGAGAACAGGCCGGCCAAGTCGTACAGGTAGCTGCACAGCACGTGCGGCGTGCCTTTTTCGGCGACGTTGTTGAGGATTTCGCCAAACTGCGCCAGGCGTGCGGCCAAGTCCTGCTCGTGGGCAGCTTGCAGCACGATCTTGCCGTCGACTTCGTCAAAGCCTTTGCCCAGCTTGCGGAACACGCCGGCTACGCGGGTGTAAGCGTACAGCAGGTAAGGCGCGGTGTTGCCTTCGAAGTTGAGCATCAGCTCGAAGTTGAAGCTGTAGTCACTGGTGCGGTGCTTGGACAGGTCGGCGTATTTCACCGCGCCAATGCCCACCACCTCGCCGATGTGGCGCAGTTCGTCGTCGGCCAGGCTCGGGTTTTTTTCCTTGACCAGCGCGTAGGCGCGCTCCTTGGCCTCGGTGAGCAGGTCGATCAGCTTCACGGTGCCGCCGTCACGGGTCTTGAACGGGCGGCCGTCGGCGCCGTTCATGGTGCCGAAGCCCATGTGCTCCATTTGCATCGGGTGGCTGACGAAGCCAGCGCGGCGGGCCACTTCGAACACCTGATTGAAGTGCAGGGCCTGGCGCTGGTCGACGAAGTACAGTGCGCGGTCAGCCTTCAACACGTTGCTGCGGTAACGCACGGCAGCCAGGTCGGTGGTGGCGTACAGATAGCCGCCGTCAGCCTTCTGCACGATCACCGGCAGAGGGTCGCCTTCGCTGTTCTTGAACTCTTCGAGGAACACGCATTGGGCGCCCTGGTCTTCGACCAGCAGGCCCTTGGCCTTGAGGTCGGCCACCACGTTGGCCAAGTCGTCGTTGTAGGCACTTTCGCCCATCACGTCGGCCATGGTCAGCTTGACGTTGAGCAGCTCGTAGGTCTTCTGGCAGTGCGACAGCGAGATGTCCTTGAAGCGTGTCCAAAGGGCCAGACACTCGGGGTCACCGGCTTGCAGCTTGACCACCAGGCCGCGGGCGCGAGTGGCGAACTCTTCCGATTCATCGAAGCGTTTCTTCGCCGCGCGGTAGAAGTTTTCCAGGTCCGACAGCTCGTCGCTGGTGATCGGGTTTTCCTGCAGGTAGGCCATCAGCATGCCGAACTGGGTACCCCAGTCGCCGACGTGGTTCTGGCGGATGACGTTGTCGCCCAGGAACTCCAGCACGCGCGCAACGCTGTCACCGATGATGGTCGAGCGCAGGTGGCCGACGTGCATTTCCTTGGCCAGGTTGGGTGCCGACATGTCGATCACCACCTTTTGCGCCGGGCCGGCTTTGCGCGCACCCAGGTGGGCGTCGGCCAGGGCGGCATCCAGGCGGTTGGCCAGGGCGTCGGTGTTCTGGAAGAAGTTGAGGAAGCCGGGGCCTGCAATCTCGACCTTGCTGATGTCGGCGCTGGCCGGCAGGGCGTTGATCAGTTTTTCGGCGAGGTCGCGCGGCTTCATGCCGGCCGGCTTGGCCAGCATCATGGCGATGTTGCTGGCGAAGTCGCCGTGGGTCTTGTCCCGGGCGTTTTCCACCTGGATCGCCGGCGACAGCCCTTCAGGCAGCACACCGTCGGTGACGAGTTGGGTGAGGGCTTGCTGGATCAGCTGGCGAATGGTGTCTTTCATGGGGATCTCTTTTCGACCGCAAGCGCGGTGAGCGCCTGGATGCGCAGGTGGAAAAACTGGGCATTATCCGTTGCCGGGAGCAGGTTGCCAACCTTTGGGCGGCAAGCTGGGGGCCACAAGCGGCAAGAAAAAGCGGCATCGCACCCGCCCGGCGCTTGCTTGCCGCTGGCAACTCGCAGCTTGCAGCTCAATACAGGTCTACCGGGTCGACATCCAGCGACCAGCGCACCTGGCGCCCGCTCGGCAACTGTTCCAACACTAGCAACCAGGCGCTGATCAGTCGATGCAACGGCGCCCGGGTGTTGGCCTGTATCAACAATTGTGCGCGGAATCGTCCGGCGCGGCGCTCCATGGGCGCCGGTACCGGGCCCAGCAGTTCGATACCCGGCAGGCGCTGTTCGGCCACCAGGCGCTCGGCGGCGGCACAGGCTTCGTCGAGGAAACCTTCGGCCTGCCCCGGCTTGTGTGCTTCGGCACGCAGCAAGGCCAGATGCGAGTAGGGCGGCAGCCCGGCGGCTCGGCGTTCGTCCAGGGCCTGTTCGGCGAAGGCGAAGTAGCCTTGCTCGGTTAGCTGGACCAACAGTGGGTGGTCGGCCAGGTGGGTCTGGATGATGACCTTGCCGGGCTCTTCGGCCCGCCCGGCCCGCCCGGCCACCTGTACGATAAGTTGTGCCATGCGCTCGCTGGCGCGGAAGTCACCGGAAAACAGCCCGCCATCGGCATCAAGGATGGCCACCAGGGTCACCCGCGGGAAGTGGTGGCCCTTGGCGAGCATCTGGGTGCCGACGAGGATGCTCGGCTGGCCGCGCTGGATGGTGCTGAACAGGTTGTGCATGGCGTCCTTGCGCGCCGTGCTGTCGCGGTCCACGCGCAGGATCGGGTAATCCGGGAACAGCACCTTCAGGCGCTCTTCGGCGCGTTCGGTACCGGCACCGACCGGGCGCAGGTCGACGTGGTTGCATTGCGGGCACTGGTGCGGCAGGCGTTCGTCATAGCCACAGTGGTGGCAGCGCAGCACGCCGGAGCGCTGGTGCACGGTCATGCGCGCATCGCAGCGTGGGCATTCGGACAGCCAGCCGCAATCGTGGCACAGCAAGGTTGGGGCAAAGCCGCGGCGGTTGAGGAACACCAGCACTTGTTGGCCAGCCTCCAGGGTCTGTCGGATAGCCTGCTGCAGCGGGCCACTGATGCCGCTGTCCAGTGGCAGGCTCTTCACATCAAGGCGCAGCATGCGCGGCGGGCGTGCCCCTCCGGCGCGTTGGTTCATACGCAGCAGGCGGTAGCGGCCGGTCAGGGCGTTATGCAGGGTTTCCAGCGACGGTGTGGCGGAACCGAGCAGGATCGGGATGTTCTCCTGGTGAGCGCGTACCAGCGCCAGGTCGCGGGCGTGGTACCGCAGGCCTTCCTGCTGTTTATAGGAGCCGTCGTGCTCTTCGTCGATGATGATCAGGCCGGGGTTTTTCATCGGCGTGAACAATGCCGAGCGGGTGCCGATGATGATATCGGCCTCGCCGTCCCGTGCCGCCAGCCAGGCATCCAGGCGTTCGCGGTCGTTTACCGCAGAGTGCAGCAGGGCAATGCGCGCGTTGAAGCGTTGCTCGAAGCGGGCCAGGGTTTGCGGGCCGAGGTTGATCTCCGGGATCAGCACCAGCGCCTGCTTGCCGGCTTCCAGGGTTTCGCGGATCAGTTGCAGGTAGACCTCGGTCTTGCCACTGCCGGTGACGCCGGCCAGCAAGAACGCGCCGAAACCGCCAAAACCCTCGCACACGGCGTCGAAGGCTTCGCGTTGCTCTTCGTTGAGCGGCAGTTCCGGCTGTGCCAGCCAGTGCTCATGACGTAGTGCCGGCAAGTGGCGGCGCGTCTCGATCTGTACCAGGTCCTTGGCCAGCAGCAGGTCGAGGCTGTCCTTGTTCAGGTTGAGTTTGGCCAGCAGGCTGTGGGCCACGCCGTGCGGGTGCTGGGCCAGGGTCTTGAGGGCGTCGCGCTGGCGCGGTGCGCGGGCGATGCGCGGGTCTTCCAGGCGGGCGCCAGGGGCTATGTGCCAGAAGCGTTCCTGGCGCATTTCGGCGGCTTCGCCCTGGCGCAGTAGCGTGGGCAGCGCCCAGCTCAGGGTATCGCCCAGGCTGTGCTGGTAGTACTGGGCGGTCCACAGGCACAACTTGAACAGCGACGCGGGGATGGGGGACACCGGGTCGAGCAGGGCGCTGGCAGGCTTCAGTTTGTCGGCGGGCACTTCGCTCTGCGTGCACACCTCTATCAGCACGCCGATCATTTCGCGGCGGCCAAAGGGCACGCGGATGCGCATGCCTGGGGTCAAGGTCAGGCGCGCCATGCTCGCCGGCGCCTTGTAGTCGAACAGGCGCCGCAGCGGGGAGGGCAGGGCAAGGCGCAGGATGACGTCGGACACGCGGAAAGTCTCGGAGGGCGTTACAAGGACTGGCGAGCCTAGCAGACGACGGTCGGTGCAAGCGACATCTTGCGCTGACGGTGTGCTCTGGTATTATTCGCCGCCTAATTACGTGCGGTATTCAACAATTGGTGTTGGGTGGCGGCACGCAGCTCGAGGAAGTGACCATGAAAGAAGGTATCCACCCGAACTACGAAGTAGTTGCAGTCACCTGCAGCTGCGGTAACAAGTTCGAAACTCGTTCGACCCTGGGCAACGTCCTGTCGATCGACGTTTGCAACCTGTGCCACCCGTTCTACACCGGTAAGCAGAAAGTTCTGGACACCGGTGGTCGCGTACAGAAGTTCGCCGATCGCTTCGGCATGTTCGGTGCCAAGAAGTAATCATGCGCATGGCGAATCCTTCGGGTTTCGCATTGTTGCTGAAGAAGGCGTCCCTTGTGGGCGCCTTTTTTGTGGGCGTTATCTGGCATTTCCCGGTCCTGGCGTTCTGCCCACAGCCGGACAAGCCCCAATGGGTAGCGGTACGACAGGTGGTTGATGGCGACACCTTGCGTCTGGTCGATGGCCGCAGCGTTCGGCTGATCGGTATCAATGCCCCGGAAATGGGTCGCAAGGGACGTACCAGTGAGCCCTATGCCGAAGCTGCCAGGCGGCGATTGCAGGCCTTGGTCAAGGCCAATGACGATCGCGTCGGGCTGGTGCCTGGTGTTGAAGGTAAAGACAAGTACGGTCGCACACTGGCGCATATCTACAGCCGCAATGGCGACAATCTGGAAGCGCAATTGCTTAGCGAGGGCTTGGGCTACCGCGTGGCTATTGCCCCTAATGTACGTCTCAGCGGTTGTCAGCAGCTTGCCGAACAAGCTGCGCGCCAGGCCGGCGTTGGCCTGTGGCGGCATTCGCCCGTAGTGGCTGCAAGCGATGTCAGGCAGTCAGGTTTCGCTGTTGTGCGTGGTCGTATCGAAGGTATCGAGCGAAATCGTGGTGGGGTCTGGCTGACCCTGGGCAGTACCCTGGTGCTGCAGGTTCCCGCTCGTCTGCAGCGCAACTTCCCCGCCAGCTTCTTCGATAACCTCAAGGGGCGCCAGGTCGAAGCGCGCGGCTGGGTGCTGGATCGTTCCCGCAGGGGTGGCCTCAAGCCCGGGCAGCGACGCTGGGTGTTGCCATTGACCGATCCGAGCATGTTGGAGCGCATTTCAGGCTAAAAGATGTAGACATTTCGCTACTGGATTGTACACACTGTTGGTCGTATGCCCCGTGGGTTGTAGCGTAAAGTCGTAGGCTAAAGGCCTTGACACAAGTGACCGGCCAGTCTTGTGGCTCCCCGGCTCTTTGCGTATCCTCGGCGGTCCGTCAGAACAGTAAATAGCGGAATGCCCACCATGTCAGACCTGAAAACCGCCGCTCTCGAATATCACGCTCAACCTCGTCCGGGGAAACTGAGCGTTGAACTCTCCAAGCCCACTGCCACCGCCCGTGACCTCGCCCTGGCCTACAGCCCAGGTGTTGCAGAGCCGGTGCGCGAAATTGGCCGTGATCCAGAGCTGGCTTACAAATACACCGGCAAAGGCAACCTGGTTGCGGTGATTTCCGATGGCACTGCCATCCTCGGTCTGGGTGACCTCGGCCCACTGGCTTCCAAGCCGGTCATGGAAGGCAAGGGTGTTCTGTTCAAGCGTTTCGCCGGTATCGATGTGTTCGACATCGAAGTCGAGTCGGAAAGCCCGCAAGCGTTCATCGACACCGTTCGCCGCATTTCGATCACCTTCGGTGGCATCAACCTTGAAGACATCAAGGCACCTGAGTGCTTTGAAATCGAACGTACCCTGATCGAACAGTGCGACATCCCGGTGTTCCACGATGACCAGCACGGTACTGCCATCGTGACTGCCGCTGGCATGATCAACGCCCTGGAAATCGCCGGCAAGAAACTGGAAGAAGCCAAGATCGTCTGCCTGGGCGCCGGCGCTGCTGCCATTTCCTGCATGAAGCTGCTGGTAAGCATGGGTGCGAAGGTCGAGAACATCTTCATGATCGACCGTAGTGGCGTGATCCACGCTGGCCGTGACGACCTGAACCAGTACAAGGCGCAGTTCGCCCACGCGACCGACAAGCGCACCCTGGCCGACGCCCTTGACGGTGCCGACGTGTTCGTAGGTCTGTCTGGCCCGAACCTGCTGAGCCCGGAAGGCCTGAAGTCGATGGCTGCCAACCCGATCGTGTTCGCCTGCTCGAACCCGGACCCGGAAATCTCGCCAGAGCTGGCGCACGCCACTCGCAACGACGTGATCATGGCGACCGGTCGTTCCGACTACCCGAACCAGGTCAACAACGTACTGGGCTTCCCGTTCATCTTCCGTGGTGCTCTGGACGTTCGCGCCAAGCGTATCAACGAAGAGATGAAGATCGCTGCCGCTATCGCCCTGAAAGACCTGGCCAAGCTGCCAGTGCCGAAGGAAGTTTGCGAAGCCTATGGCGTTGAAGGCCTAGAGTTCGGCCGTGAGTACATCATTCCGAAGCCGCTGGATGCACGCTTGATCACCGTCGTTTCCGATGCTGTGGCCAAGGCTGCCATCGAATCCGGCGTGGCTACCCTGCCATATCCGAAGCACTACCCGCTGACCAGCGTGGATGAAGTGTTCAACGGCTGATCGCCGCAAGCGACAAAAAAAAGCCCCGGCTCGCATGAGCTGGGGCTTTTTGTTGGGGCTTGAGAATGTGTCAGGGCTGCAAGGTGCTTGTCACAACATTTTTGGCGCCTATGAGATCGAGCGCCGCCCGCGCGGCGCATCGCGAGCGAAGCTCGCTCCTACATTTGTTTCGGGCCAGTTATTCCTGAAATAGAAGCGCGCGGCCCCCTGGCGTCCACCTCGATATTGTGTCGGGCAAACAAGGCGGTCGCGTGCGTTGGTGCAGGCGATACCGGCCCGAAACAAATGTAGGAGCGAGCTTCGCTCGCGATGCGCCGCGCGGGCGGCGCTCGATTTACGCGCCCACGTAAAACCTGAGCCGAACGCCCTGCTTCAGAACAAATCCATCGGTGCCGCTTCATCCGCCGGCAGCGGGCTGCCCGGTGCCGCGCCATTGCCCAGCTCGTCCACCGACGGCGGCGAATCTTCGGCTTTGAACAGCTCGAAGTAGGCATTCGGGGTGCTCGGCGATGCCGCGCGCCCGCTGACCGGGTCGACGCGCAAGCTGAGAATGCCCTCCGGTTCTGCCGGGGCATGCGCAGGCTTGTCCTTGAGCGCCGCGCCCATGAAGTTCATCCAGATCGGCAGTGCCGCAGTCCCGCCATATTCGCGGCGGCCGAGGGTTTCCGGTTGGTCGAAGCCGACCCAAACGGTAGTCACGTAATCGGCGTTGTAACCGGAGAACCAGGCGTCCTTGGATTCGTTGGTCGTACCCGTCTTGCCCGCCAGGTCGGTGCGGCCCAAGGCCAGCGCCCGGCGGCCGGTGCCGCGCTTGATCACGTCCTGCAGCATGCTGGTGAGGATGTAGGTGGTACGCCCGTCGATGATCTGTTCGGCCACTGCCGGCGCTTGCGATGCCGCGGCCACCTGGCTGAAGGCAGAAGGTGCTTCGCCTGGCATGGCCGCAGTGCTGATTGGCTGCTCGGGTGCGGCCAGGCCCGCCTGGTCTTGGGCACCTTGCGGTACGCGGGCCGGGTTGGCGGTGAACAGTGTCTCGCCGCTGCGGCTCTCGATGCGCTCGATCAGGTACGGGGTGATCTTGTACCCACCGTTGGCAAAGGTGCTCCAGCCGGTGGCGATTTCCATCGGGGTCAGGGTGGCGGTGCCCAGGGCCAGCGACAGGTTGCGCGGCAGGTCCTGCTTGTTGAAGCCGAACTTGGCGATGTAGTCGATGGTGCGGTCCACGCCCATGGCTTGCAGCAGGCGGATCGACACCAGGTTACGTGACTTGTACAGCGCCTCACGCATGCGGATAGGGCCGAGGAAGGTGTTGGTATCGTTCTTCGGTCGCCACACTTTATCCACCGACTCGTCAACGAACACGATCGGCGCATCGTTGACCAGGCTGGAAGCGGTGTAGCCGCTGTCCAGCGCTGCGCTGTAGATGAAGGGTTTGAAACTCGAGCCCGGTTGGCGCTTGGCCTGCACGGCGCGGTTGTAGTTGCTCTGTTCGAACGAGAAACCGCCGACCAGGGCGCGGATGGCGCCGTTGTTCGGGTCGAGGGTGACCAGGGCACTCTGCGCAACGGGCACCTGACTGAACTTCAATGTGCCATCGTCAAGGCGTTGCAGGCGCACCAGGTCACCGACCTGGGCCACGTCGGCCGGTGATTGCGGTGAACGGCCCTGGGCGTTGTTGTTGATGAACGGGCGCGCCCATTTCATGGTGTCCCAGGCAACCTGCGCCTCTTGGCCGTCACGGGTCAGCACCTTGAGGCCGGTGTGTTCCACCTGGGTGACAATGGCTGGCTCCAGGCCGCCAAGGGTGCGTTGCTTGCCCAGCTCCTGCAGCCACGCTGCCTGGGTGCGGCCCGGGAAGCGTGCTTCAGGGCCACGGTAGCCGTGGCGCTCATCGTAATCGGAGAGGCCCTTGAGGACGGCCTTGTTGGCCATTTCCTGCATGTCGCTAGGCACGGTGGTCGTGACGCGGAAGCCTTCGGTGTAGGCGTCGCTGCCGTAGCGGCCGACCATTTCCGCGCGGGCCATTTCGGCGATGTACGGGGCATTCACCTCAGGCGTCGGCACGTGATAGCTGGCGTTGAGCGGCTCGGCCAGGGCGGCCTCATAGCTGGCCTGGTCGATCTTGCCTAGCTTGTACATGCGCCCAAGGATCCAGTCGCGGCGCTCTTTGGCGCGCACCGGGTTGGCCAGCGGGTTGAAGCGCGACGGTGCCTTGGGCAGGCCGGCGATCATCGCCATTTGCGCCAGGCTCACGTCACGGATGGACTTGCCGTAATACACCTGTGCTGCTGCATCGATACCGTAGGCGCGGTTGCCCAGGTAGATCTTGTTCACGTACAGCTCAAGGATTTCGTCCTTGGTCAGCTCACGCTCGATTTGCAGGGCCAGCAGGATTTCGTTGGTCTTGCGTGAGAAGCTGCGCTCGCTGGTGAGGAAGAAGTTCTTCGCCACCTGCATGGTGATGGTGCTGCCGCCGGTCTGGATATGACCGGTTTTCACCAGCTGGGTTGCTGCGCGCATCAGGCTGCTGGGGTCGACGCCGTAGTGGTTGAGGAAATTGTCGTCCTCGGCTGACAGCAGCGCCTGAATGAATTGTGGGGGAATTTCCGCGAAGCGGATCGGCGAGCGGCGCATTTCGCCGAATTCGGCAATCAGCTTGCCATCGCTGCTGTACACCCTGAGGGGGATCTGCAACTGGATGCTTCTGAGGGACTCGACCGAGGGCAGGCTGGGACTAAGATACAGAAACGCACCGCTCACACCGAGTACGAGCGCGCAGATGACTGCGACGGAAGACCACCAGAAGAACTTCAGCAGACGTATCAAGGCTTTTCGGTGTCCAGGTTGGGAGTGGATTGCACGCAGGTCCGGTGGACCAAAAAACGCTGGGCATTATAAGCATTTTTCGCCTTTCCGGGTGACCGGCCAGGCTACTCGTCGAGTCGATGGGTAGCCCTGGCCCAGTGTTGCCGCGGGGTTGCGACAGGTGGCTGCGCTTGGCAGCTGTAACAGACAGCAAAGGAGTCGCGATGTTTGGACGCTTCGGCAAGGATGCCGGTTCACTCGTGGGGGTGGAAATTACGCCCGACGCCGTTCGGATCATGCAACTGCAGCAGCGCAATCGACGCTGCCGTGTGATGGGGTCAGCACAAGAGCTGTTTCAGGCGCCGCTGGCCGATGACTGGGCTCAGGCGCCTGGGGTGGTGGTGGCTGCGCTGCAGCGAGCTTACCGGCGCAGCGGCCTCAGGCAACGCCGGGTAGCGCTGGCATTGCCGGCCAGTCAGGTTATCTGCAAGTTGTGCCATCTGCCGGTGGAGCAGAGCGGGGCGCAGTTGGAGGCACAGCTGCTTGCCGATGCAGAGCGGCTGTTTCCGTTTCCGCTGGAAGACCTGGCCTTGGATTTTCAGGTCATGGGGGCTTCCCATGACCAGCCAGGTTGCTCCGAGGTAATGGTTGCAGCCTGTCGGCAGAGTGCGCTGGCGTCACTCGAAGCCGTCGTCGAGGAGGCGGGCTTGCAGTTGGAGGCCGTCGAGGTCGACAACATTGCCTTGTGCCGCATGTTGCCGCAGGGTGGCCTTGAGGGAGCAGCGCTGCTGCGTGTCGAAAACCGCAGCGTAACCCTTCATGACTGGCAGCCGGGCAGGGCGTACCAGCGCTGTGAGCTGCAAACGACTGGCCCGGACATGAACGGGCAATGGCCAGAGCGTCTCCAGGCTTTACTGGTCGGGCAGAGCCGGCCTGCGGGGTTGTGGGTTGCCAGCAGCTCATCGATCAATCCGGGCTGGCTACAAGCCTTGGGCAGCCGGCTGAATGTGCCGTGCACCTACCTGCCTGGGCTGGCAGGGCTGGAACATGTCGATGGGGCGATGCTCCTGGCCTGCGCCTTGGCCTTGGGAGGGCTGCGCCCATGATGCGGCTGAACCTTCTGCCCTGGCGCGAACGGCAGCGTCAGGCGGCGCTGCGGCGCTTTCGAGGCCAGTTGATTGCTGGCGCACTCCTGGCTTTGTGCGCCGTGATGCTGGTCGATCAGCTGGCCCGCCAACGCGGGCAGCAGCAGGTGCTGGCCAATACCCAGCGCCAAGCGACCCTTGATATACAGGATGAGCAGTTGCAGCCGCTGGCCGAAGTGCGTGCACAGCATGAAGCGCTACTTGCCCGTGCGGTGGCCCTGGAGGGCCTGCGCGCCCATCAGGGTGTATTGGCCGGTGTCTTCGCCGACCTTGAAGGGGCGTTGCCTGAAGGTGTGCAGCTAATCGGCCTGAGCCTTGATAGTGGCCGCTTGCAGGTGACAGGGTTGGCTGCGTCCGGTGCAGTGGTGGCGCAGTTCATGCGCGACTTGAACCGCTCGAACGTTTTGCTCGATCTGGAGCTCAAGCGCATCAAGAGCCTGCCGGACGGCGATGAGTTTCTGCTCACCGCTCGCGTTGCGGCGTTCTGGTCGTGAGTCCAGCGCAGATGCTCGCTTGGCTGGCGGTGGTCGAGGGCTCAGGCCGCTTCCGACGGTTGGCGCCAGCGCTGATCGCTGTTGTGTTGTTCAGCCTGGGCTGCGCGATGCGCCTGCCTGCCCTGTTACAGCAGCAGGCGCGGGAGGATGCCAGGCATGTCGAGTTGAACCAGCTGCAGGCAGCCAATGCAGCGCAGTTGGCCGAACTGGAGCGGCTGAAGGCTTTAGTGGTGATTGCCGAACAGCGGTTGCAAGAGGCGCACTGGTATCTGGCCGCCGGGGAGAGCATGAGCGACCTGCTTGAACGGCTGGCAGTGTCGGGGCATGCACATGGCTTGCTTGTCGAACGCCTCGATGTAGAGGCAGGTGAGCAACAGGCCGGATTCAGCAAGGTACCGCTGGTGGTGCAAGTGGTGGGGCGTTATCCGGCCTTGCGGCTGTGGCTGGACGACTGGTTAGGGCAGGCACGGATTCTGCGCAGCGGTGACATGAGCCTGGCAACCGTTGATCGCCAGCCTGGACTGTTGCGCCTGCAGTTGCGGGTTGATGCCTATCACACGGCTACGCCCGTGAAGGCACCTGCAATGCTGGCGCACCTGCCGGCAAGGGCCGCAATGGCTGCGCCTGAAGTGGACCCGTTTGCGCCCGCTGCGGCGCGAGTGGCCAGCGCCGGGCTGGTCGGCGTGCCGTTGGCGCAGCTGGAAATGGTCGGCAGCCTGGCGCGCGGGGCGGCACGCGAGGCACTGCTGATGGCGGCTGGCAAGCTCTATCGCGTACGCCCGGGCGACCGGGTAGGGCGTGATCAGGGGGTAGTGATGCATATAGACCAACGTCAGGTCGAAGTGCGTGAGCGGCTGTTCATGGCGGGGGTATGGCACGAGCGCACGGCGTTCATCACCCTCACCAAGCGCCTGGGCAAGGAGGCCTTGGACCCGAATGAAAACGTGGATGAAATACCTGTTGGCGACCCTGCTGTCGATCCCGCTGGCTTCGGCGACGCCTTACCAGGGTGAACCCCTGTCGCTAAACTTCCAGGATGTTGAGGTGCGTGCGGTGCTGCAGGTGCTGGCTGACTACGCTGGCGTCAACCTGGTCGCCAGTGATGCGGTACAAGGCAGTGTCACTTTGCGTTTGCAGGACGTGCCGTGGGATCAGGCGCTTGACCTGGTCCTGCGCAGCAAGGGCCTGTCCCGGCGCCAGGAGGGCAATGTGCTGTTGGTGGCACCTGCAGCCGAGTTTGCCGCGCAATCAGCAGACGCCCGGGTGAGTCAGGCGCTGGATGCGCACCTGCAGCCATTGCGTCGGGAGCTGCTGCCCATTCACCACGCCAAGGCCGCCGATCTGGCGCAGTTGCTGCTGGCAGGCCTGGAGGGTGACGGCATCCCTCCGGCTAGCTTGAGTGTCGATGAGCGCACCAACACGTTGGTGGTGCATCTGCCCGCTGACCGCCTGGCCGAGATGCGCCAGCTGGTGGCGCAGTTGGATGTGCCGGTGCGCCAGGTAGCGATCGAGGCGCGTATCGTCGAGGCCAACGTCGATTATGAGAAAAGCCTGGGGGTACGCTGGGGTGGGCCGCTGTACGGCGAGAAACTGCGGCCCGGCAAGGAGCTGTTCGTCGACCTCGGTCTGGAGCGTGCCGGCAGCAGTATCGGCCTGGGTTTGTTGCGCGGTGACGTGCTGCTGGACCTGGAGCTCAGTGCCATGGAAAAAAGCGGCAACGGCGAAATCATTTCGCAGCCCAAGGTGGTCACGGCTGACAAGGAAACGGCGAGGATCCTTAAGGGTACCGAGGTGCCTTACCAGGAAACGAGCCAAAGCGGCGCTACCTCGGTATCGTTTCGCGAAGCCTCGCTGTCGCTGGAAGTAACGCCACAGATCACCCCGGACAACAAGGTGATCATGACCGTCAGGGTGACCAAGGACGAGCCGGATTACGTCAATGCCTTGAACAACGTACCGCCGATTCGCAAGAACGAGGTCAATGCCAAGGTTCGTGTGGCTGACGGCGAAACGATCGTGATCGGTGGCGTCTACTCGACTTCGCAAAACAATGTGGTCGACAAGGTGCCATTTTTCGGCGATCTGCCGTATGTTGGGCGGCTGTTTCGACGCGATGCATTACAAGAGAAAAAATCCGAGCTGCTGGTCTTCCTGACTCCGCGTATCATGAGTGACCAGGCGATTGCTGTGAGTCGTTGATTCTGTGCGAAATTTGATACTTGTGGGGCCCATGGGCGCTGGTAAAAGCACCATCGGACGCCTGTTGGCCAAAGAGCTGCGCCTGCTGTTCAAGGATTCCGACAAGGAAATCGAACTGCGATGCGGCGCGAACATCCCGTGGATATTCGACAAGGAAGGCGAGCCGGGTTTCCGTGATCGCGAGCAAGCGATGATTGCCGAGTTGTGCGCGCTCGACGGTGTGGTGCTGGCCACCGGCGGTGGCGCGGTGATGCGCGAAGCCAACCGGCAGGCGCTGCATCAGGGTGGCCGGGTGATCTACCTGCATGCTTCGGTCGAGCAGCAAGTCGGCCGCACCGCGCGCGACCGCAATCGCCCGCTGCTGCGCACGGCCAATCCCGAGGCGACCTTGCGCACCTTGCTGGAAACCCGCGACCCGCTCTACCGCGAGATCGCCGACCTGGTGGTTGAAACCGACGAGCGGCCACCACGCATGGTGGTGATCGATATTCTCGAGCGCTTGCAGCAGTTGCCGCCCCGTTAACCCGGGACTATTCTCGGCCTCCAGCGCCGAGGCGAGGCTCAACGTTACCGCGCAGGCCGCCGGATGGCGCCGCGCCCAAGTACATTGTGGGGATACATGCAGACACTAAAGGTCGACCTGGGCGAGCGTAGCTACCCGATCTACATTGGCGAAGGCCTGCTGGACCAGCCTGAGCTGCTGGCGCCGCACATTGCGGGTCGGCAGGTTGCCATCGTCTCCAACGAGACCGTCGCGCCGCTGTATCTCGAACGCCTGAGCAAGGCCCTTGGTGCCTACTCGGTACTGCCCGTTGTGTTGCCCGATGGTGAAGCCCACAAGAACTGGGAAACATTGCAGCTGATCTTCGATGGCCTGCTGACAGCTCGGCATGATCGTCGTACTACTGTGGTCGCTCTGGGTGGTGGCGTGATTGGTGACATGGCTGGTTTCGCAGCCGCCTGCTACCAGCGCGGTGTCGATTTCATCCAGGTGCCGACTACCCTGCTGTCCCAGGTCGACTCTTCCGTGGGTGGCAAGACCGGCATCAATCATCCGCTGGGCAAGAACATGGTCGGTGCGTTCTATCAGCCCAAGGCGGTGCTGATCGATACCACCAGCCTCAAGACCCTGCCAGCGCGCGAGCTGTCTGCAGGTCTGGCCGAAGTGATCAAGTACGGCCTGATTTGCGACAAGCCGTTCCTCGCCTGGCTCGAAGACAATATGCAGGCACTACGTGCCCTCGATTCGGCAGCCCTGACCGAGGCCATCCGCCGCTCCTGCGCGGCCAAGGCAGCAGTGGTGGGTGCCGACGAGCGCGAGTCCGGCCTACGGGCCACGCTGAACCTGGGGCATACCTTCGGGCATGCTATCGAAACCCATATGGGCTATGGCGTGTGGCTGCACGGCGAAGCCGTCGCGGCGGGCACAGTGATGGCCCTGGAAATGTCCATGCGCCTTGGCTGGATCGACCAGGCTGAGCGCGATCGTGGAATCCGCCTGTTGCAGGACGCAGGTTTGCCGGTGGTGCCACCACAGGAAATGACCCCGGCGCATTTCATGGAGCACATGGCGGTCGACAAGAAGGTGCTCGACGGTCGTTTGCGTCTGGTGCTGCTGCGCCAGATGGGCGAGGCCGTGGTGACCGACGACTATTCGAAAGAGATTCTCCAGGCCACGCTGTCGGCGGATTACCGCGCGATCGTGGCCCAGCTTTGAGGTTGTGACAGCGCAATGACAAGTTTGCATGCCGATGAGGCCTTTCTCGACCATTACCAGTTGAGCCATGATCCGTTCGCGCCCCGCGTACCTGGCTTCAAGTTCTTCCCGGCCCAGCGCAAGCCCGTGCTTGGCCAACTGCACCACCTGGCGCGCTATAGCCAGTTGATGCTGGTGGTCAGTGGCCCATTGGGCAGCGGCAAGTCGCTGCTGCGCCAGGCCCTGGTGGCCAGCACCAACAAGCAGGCTGTGCAAAGTGTGGTGGTGTCGGCCCGCAGCGCCAGCGATGCCTCCAGTATGCTCGCGCAGGTTGCGCAGGAGCTGGGTGTCGCCCAGCCCGAGGTGCAGGCGATCCTGTCGAAGGTGGTGCAGCTGGCACTGACCGGGCAGGAAGTGTATTTGCTGGTGGACGATGCGGAACAACTCGACGAGTCGGCACTCCAAGCGTTGCTGGAATTGGCGGCGGGGGTACCTGAAGGGCGTCCGCACGTGTTTCTGTTCGGTGAGCCATCGCTGATTGCCGGGCTGGATGAGCTCAATGTCGAGGAAGAACGTTTTCACATCATCGAGCTTGCGCCCTACAGTGAAGAAGAAACCCGCGAGTACCTGGAACAGCGCCTGGAAGGGGCTGGTCGGGGCATCGAGGTGTTCAGCCGTGAACAGATCGCCGATATCCATGAAAACTCCGACGGCTGGCCTGGCAACATCAATCAGGTCGCCCGTGACACTTTGATCGAAGCCATGATCGCCAGCCGCTCGACGGCCAAGCGACCAACCATGGGGTTCAAGATGCCTAAAAAACATGTGCTCGCGCTGTCCGCTGTGGTCGTGGTTGCCGTTGCGGCCGCGGTATTGATGCCCAAGAAAGGCGACAAGGCCCCTGCCGAAGCGCCGGCTGCCCAGGCCCAGTTGCCACTGGGCGACGGCAAGCAGGGTGCTGCCATCGAGTTCTCTGGCTCGTCCCAGCCAATGCCGCTGCCACTGGTTGGCCAGTCGCAGCCTGTGATGCGCGAGCCGCTGGCCCAAGCCGCAGGCATGGGCGAGGGTGAAGAGGGAGGCCCGGCTGTCGACACCGCGCTGCAGCCTGGCAACCCGCCACCCACCGTGACCACCATCGCTCCGCCACAAGGTGTGCCGGCTGGCCCGGCGCCTGCGCCTGCCCAGCCCGTGCAGTCGGTTGCGCCTGCGCCCAAGCCTGTTGCAACCCAGCCCGCCAAGCCGGTTGCACCGGCCAAGCCAGCACCAGCGCCGACCCAGGTCGCCGTGGCCAAGCCGGCTGCCAAAGCTGCCGAAAAACCAGCCGCCGCTGGCGCTGGCAACAGTGGCTGGTATGCCGGACAGAAGCCGGGCAATTATGTGGTGCAGATCCTTGGTACCAGCTCCGAGGCGTCGGCCCAGGCTTACGTCAAGGCCCAGGGTGGCGACTATCGCTACTTCAAGAAAAACCTGCAGGGCAAGCCTCTGTACGTCGTGACTTACGGCAGTTTCGCCAACCGCGACGCAGCGGTTGCGGCAATCAAGAACTTGCCAGCGAAGGTCCAGGCTGGTAAACCTTGGCCACGTACCGTCGGCAGCGTCCAACAAGAGCTGGCCACGGCCCGCTGATACCTTCCGGGCGGCATCACCCCGCCGCCCAGTAGCTAAGCGAATTCTAGCTTTCGACTAGCCTGCTGCGCCCGAGCGCGGCAGGCTTTTCTGTCCCGGACTGCCGGCCACAAGCCCTTAGTTGCAGTCATGGCTGAAACGCTTCAGACTCGAGCCAAGCCGCTATCACGGCGCATGGCGCAAAAACATTCAAAATTGCGACATAAATTTTCAATGGCGAGACATGAAAATTTGTGGGCGTCGCTGTCGCTGTGCAACAATGGTTTTCCATGACCACCGCAAAAAAGCTGGCGTTTGATCGGCGTGGATGGTAAGTGGTTGTTAAAAAAGAGATTTACCTCCGTTGAGAGGTGAACCTGGTGAGAATGTGTCTATGAAAACAGGTCTGTACCATCCCGAAGAATTCAAGGACAACTGTGGTTTTGGCCTGATCGCCCATATGACGGGTGAGCCGAGCCACCACCTTCTGCAAACTGCTATGCAGGCGCTGACATGCATGACCCACCGCGGCGGCATCAATGCCGACGGCAAGACCGGTGACGGTTGTGGTCTGCTCATGCAGAAGCCCGATCAATTCCTGCGTGCCATGGCCCAGGAGCACTTCGCTGTCGAGCTGCCCAAGCAGTACGCCGTCGGCATGGTGTTCTTCAACCAGGACCCGGTCAAAGCCGAAGCTGCCCGCGCCAACATGGACCGCGAGATCCTCGCCGCTGGCCTTAAACTGGTCGGCTGGCGCAAGGTGCCGATCGACACCAGCGTCCTCGGCCGCCTGGCCCTGGAGCGCCTGCCGCAGATCGAGCAGGTGTTCATTGGCGGTGAAGGCCTGAGCGACCAGGAATTCGCCATCAAGCTGTTCAGTGCCCGTCGTCGTTCGTCGGTGGCCAACGCCCACGACGCCGACCACTACATCTGCAGCTTCTCGCACAAGACCATCATCTACAAAGGCCTGATGATGCCGCGCGATCTCGCGGCGTTTTATCCAGACCTGGGTGACGAGCGCCTGCAAACCGCGATCTGCGTGTTCCACCAGCGCTTCTCCACCAACACCCTGCCGAAATGGCCGCTGGCGCAGCCGTTCCGCTTCCTCGCCCACAACGGCGAGATCAACACCATCACCGGCAACCGCAACTGGGCCGTGGCTCGTCGCACCAAGTTCGCCAATGACCAGATCCCGGACCTCGAAGAGCTCGGCCCGCTGGTCAACCGCGTCGGTTCCGACTCGTCCAGCATGGACAACATGCTGGAACTGATGGTCACTGGTGGCATCGACCTGTTCCGCGGCGTGCGCATGCTGGTACCGCCAGCGTGGCAGAACGTCGAGACCATGGACGCCGACCTGCGCGCCTTCTACGAATACAACTCCATGCACATGGAGCCGTGGGATGGCCCGGCCGGTATCGTCATGACCGAAGGCCGCCACGCGGTGTGCCTGCTCGACCGTAACGGTCTACGCCCGGCGCGCTGGGTGACCACCACCAATGGTTACATCACCATCGCCTCGGAAATCGGCGTATGGGGCTATCAGCCTGAGGAAGTGCTGGCCAAGGGCCGTGTCGGCCCGGGCCAGATCTTTGCCGTGGACACCGAAACCGGCCAGATCCTCGACACCGACGCCATCGACAACCGCCTGAAGTCGCGCCACCCGTACAAGCGCTGGCTGCGTCAGCACGCCACCCGCATCCAGGCGACGCTGACCGACGACCAGGGTGTGGCCAGCTACGACGCTGACCAGCTCAAGCAATACATGAAGATGTTCCAGGTCACCTTCGAAGAGCGTGACCAGGTACTGCGCCCGTTGGGTGAGCAGGGCCAGGAAGCCGTTGGCTCGATGGGTGACGACACGCCGATGGCCGTGCTGTCGCAGCGCGTGCGCTCGCCGTACGACTTCTTCCGCCAGCAGTTCGCTCAGGTAACCAACCCGCCGATCGACCCGCTGCGCGAAGCGATCGTAATGTCGCTGGAAATCTGCCTGGGTGCCGAGCGCAACATCTTCCAGGAGTCCCCGGAGCACGCTTCGCGGGTCATCCTCAGCTCGCCGGTCATCTCGCCCGCCAAGTGGCGTTCGCTGATGAACCTGGAGCGCGAAGGCTTCGACCGCCAGCTGATCGACCTCAACTATGAGCAGAGCGTCGGCCTGGAAGCGGCCATCCGCAACATTGCCGACCAGGCCGAAGAAGCTGTGCGTGGGGGCAAGACCCAGCTGGTGCTGAGCGACCGTTATATCGCCCCGGGCAAGCTGCCGGTGCACGCTTCGCTGGCCGTTGGTGCAGTGCACCACCGCCTGACCGAACAGGGCCTGCGTTGCGACAGCAACATCCTGGTGGAAACCGCTACCGCCCGTGATCCGCATCACTTCGCCGTGCTGCTGGGCTTCGGTGCCTCGGCCGTCTACCCGTACCTGGCGTATGAAGTACTGGCTGACCTGATCCGTACTGGCGAAGTGCTGGGCGACCTGGACGAAGTGTTCAAGTACTACCGCAAAGGTATTTCCAAGGGCCTGCTGAAGATCCTGTCCAAGATGGGTATCTCCACCATCGCCTCGTACCGCGGTGCACAGCTGTTCGAAGCCATTGGCCTGGCCGAGGAAGTGGTCGGCCTGAGCTTCAAGGGCGTGTCCAGCCGCATCAAGGGTGCGCGCTTCGAAGACCTGGAAAACGACCAGAAGCTGCTGGCGGCCGAAGCCTGGAGCGCGCGCAAGCCGATCCAGCAAGGTGGCCTGCTGAAGTTCGTCCACGGTGGCGAATACCACGCCTACAACCCGGACGTGGTCAACACCCTGCAAGCGGCTGTGCAGCAGGGCGACTACGCCAAGTTCAAGGAATACACCACGCTGGTGGACCAGCGCCCGGTGTCGATGATTCGTGACTTGCTCAAGGTGAAAGTGGCCGACCAGCCGCTGGCGCTGGAGCAGGTCGAGCCGCTGGAGGCGATTCTCAAGCGTTTCGACTCGGCGGGTATCTCGCTGGGTGCACTGTCGCCGGAAGCCCACGAAGCGCTGGCCGAGGCCATGAACCGCCTGGGCGCACGCTCCAACTCGGGTGAAGGCGGCGAAGACCCGTCGCGCTATGGCACCATCAAGAGCTCGAAGATCAAGCAGGTGGCCACCGGCCGTTTTGGTGTGACCCCGGAGTATCTGGTCAACGCCGAAGTGCTGCAGATCAAGGTTGCCCAGGGCGCCAAGCCGGGTGAGGGCGGCCAGTTGCCGGGCGGAAAGGTCAACGGCCTGATCGCCAAGCTGCGTTATGCGGTACCGGGCGTGACCCTGATCTCGCCACCGCCACACCATGACATTTACTCGATCGAAGATCTGGCCCAGCTGATCTACGACCTCAAGCAGGTCAACCCGCAGGCGCTGGTATCGGTCAAGCTGGTAGCCGAAGCGGGCGTGGGCACCATCGCCGCAGGTGTGGCCAAGGCCTATGCCGACCTGATCACCATCTCCGGTTACGACGGTGGTACCGGTGCTTCGCCGCTGACCTCGATCAAATACGCCGGCGCCCCTTGGGAGCTTGGCCTTGCGGAAACCCACCAGACCCTGCGCGGCAATGACCTGCGTGGCAAGGTACGGGTGCAGACCGACGGCGGCCTGAAAACCGGCCTGGACGTTATCAAGGCGGCCATCCTCGGCGCCGAAAGCTTCGGCTTTGGTACCGCGCCAATGATTGCCCTGGGCTGCAAGTACCTGCGCATCTGCCACCTGAACAACTGCGCCACCGGCGTGGCCACCCAGAACGACAAGCTGCGCAAGGACCACTACATCGGCACCGTCGACATGGTGATCAACTTCTTCACCTTTGTCGCCGAAGAAACCCGCGAGTGGTTGGCCAAGCTGGGCGTGCGCAGCCTTGGCGAGCTGATCGGCCGTACCGACCTGCTCGAAGTGCTGCCAGGTGACACCGAACGCCAGCAGTACCTGGACCTGTCGCCGCTGCTGGGCAGCTCGCACATTCCTGCGGACAAACCGCAGTTCTGCGAAGTCGACAAGAACCCGCCGTTCGACCTGGGCGAGTTGGCCGAGAAGATGGTTGATATGGCCATGCCGGCCATCCGCGACCAGGCGGGTGGCGAGTTCAGCCTCGACATCTGCAACTGCGACCGCTCCATTGGTGCGCGTGTGTCGGGCGAAATCGCCCGCCTGCACGGCAACCAGGGCATGGCCGCGGCGCCGATCACCTTCCGCTTCAAGGGGACTGCGGGCCAGAGCTTTGGTGTGTGGAACGCCGGTGGCCTGAACCTGCACCTGGAAGGCGACGCCAACGATTACGTCGGCAAAGGCATGACCGGTGGCAAGGTCACCATCGTGCCGCCAGCCGGCAGCCCGTTCGAAACCCAGCACAGCGCCATCGTCGGCAACACCTGCCTGTACGGTGCCACTGGCGGCAAGCTGTTTGCCGCAGGTACTGCGGGCGAGCGCTTCGCTGTACGTAACTCCGGCGCCCATGCTGTTGTCGAGGGCACTGGCGATCACTGCTGTGAATACATGACCGGCGGCTTTGTCTGCGTTCTGGGCAAGACCGGTTACAACTTCGGTTCTGGCATGACTGGCGGCTTTGCCTACGTGCTCGACATGGACAATAGCTTCGTCGACAAGCTCAACCACGAGCTGGTGGAAATCCAGCGTATCAGTGGCGAAGCGATGGAGGCCTACCGTAGCCACCTGGCGCGTGTCCTTGCCGAGTATGTGGATGAGACCGGCAGCGAGTGGGGGCGTGAGCTCTCGGAGAACCTGGACGACTACGTGCGGCGCTTCTGGCTGGTCAAGCCGAAGGCAGCCAACCTGAAGCAGCTGTTGTCCAGCACCCGTGCCAACCCGCAGTAAAAACAGCTGCAAGTGGCAAGCCTCGAGCTGCAGGTAATGGCAGTGCGAGGTTTGCCCGGCTTAAGTGATCGTCTTGCGGCTTGCAGCGTGTAGCTTGCAGCTGCTGTAAAGAGGTTTTGAAAAATGGCTGAACGTCTGAACAACGACTTCCAGTTCATCGAAGTGGGCCGAAAGGACCCGAAAAAAAAGCTGCTGCGCCAGCGCAAGAAGGAGTTCGTGGAAATCTACGAACCGTTCAAGCCGCAGCAGTCCGTGGAGCAGGCGCACCGCTGCCTGGGCTGCGGTAACCCGTATTGCGAGTGGAAGTGCCCGGTACACAACTTCATCCCCAACTGGTTGAAGCTGGTCTCCGAAGGCAACATCCTGGCCGCGGCGGAACTGTCGCACCAGACCAACACCCTGCCGGAAGTATGCGGCCGTGTTTGCCCGCAAGACCGCCTGTGCGAGGGTGCCTGCACCCTGAACGACGGTTTCGGCGCGGTGACCATCGGCTCGGTGGAGAAGTACATCACCGACACCGCCTTCGCCATGGGCTGGCGTCCGGACATGTCCAAGGTCAAGCCAACCGGCAAGCGCGTTGCCATCATCGGCGCCGGCCCGGCGGGCCTGGGCTGCGCCGACGTGCTGGTGCGCGCCGGGGTAACCCCGGTGGTGTTCGACAAAAACCCTGAGATCGGTGGCCTGCTGACCTTCGGTATCCCCGAGTTCAAGCTGGAAAAGACCGTGCTCAGCAACCGCCGTGAAGTGTTCACCGGCATGGGCATCGAGTTCCGCCTGAACACCGAGGTGGGCAAGGATGTGACCATGGAACAGCTGCTCGCCGAGTACGACGCGGTGTTCATGGGCATGGGTACCTACACCTACATGAAGGGCGGCTTCCCGGGTGAAGACCTGCCGGGCGTGCATGACGCACTGGACTTCCTGATCGCCAACGTCAACCGCAACCTGGGCTTCGAGAAGTCGCCGGAAGACTTCGTCGACATGCAGGGCAAGAAAGTGGTGGTGCTGGGTGGTGGTGACACCGCGATGGACTGCAACCGTACCTCGATCCGTCAGGGTGCCAGGGCGGTGACCTGTGCTTATCGTCGTGACGAAGCCAACATGCCGGGTTCGCGCAAAGAGGTTAAGAACGCCAAGGAAGAGGGCGTGAAGTTCCTCTACAACCGTCAGCCCATTGCCATTGTGGGCGAGGACAAGGTCGAAGGCGTCAAAGTGGTCGAGACTCGCCTGGGCGAGCCTGATGCCCGTGGCCGCCGCAGCCCTGAGCCAATCCCGGGCTCCGAAGAGATCCTGCCGGCAGACGCCGTGGTAATCGCCTTCGGCTTCCGCCCGAGCCCGGCGCCTTGGTTTGAACAGCATGGCATTCAGCTGGACAGCCAGGGTCGTGTGGTTGCCCCGGAGAAGGGCAAGTTCAAGCACCAGACCAGCAACCCGAAAGTGTTTGCCGGTGGCGACATGGTGCGCGGTTCGGACCTGGTGGTGACTGCGATCTTCGAAGGGCGTACGGCTGCCGAGGGTATCCTGGACTACCTCGAAGTCTGAGGTTCGACCTGTTCGCGGGCATGCCCGCTCCCGCAGGGTTAAGCGCAGAACCCGTGGGGGCAGGCATGCCCGCGAAGCTTTTGTATACAAAAACGCTTGATCTGTGGCATCCAATAGACAAAACACATGGCCATGGCCGTGCCTTTTGCGCTGGTGTCTGAGAAAATGCCCGCACTATTTTTCCGGATGCCGACATGACTGCCCTGAAGAACGATCGTTTCCTGCGTGCACTGCTCAAGCAACCCGTAGACGTCACCCCGGTGTGGATGATGCGCCAGGCCGGCCGCTACCTGCCGGAGTACCGCGCCAGCCGCGCCAAGGCCGGTGACTTCATGAGCCTGTGCATGAACCCGCAGTTCGCCTGCGAGGTCACCCTGCAGCCGCTGGACCGCTACCCGCTGGACGCAGCGATCCTGTTCTCGGACATCCTTACCATTCCCGATGCCATGGGCCTGGGCCTGTACTTTGAAACCGGCGAAGGCCCGCGTTTCAAGAAGGTCATCAGCACCCCCGCCGACATCGAGGCGCTGCCAGTTCCGGACCCACAGAAAGACCTCGGCTACGTGATGGATGCGGTCAGCACCATTCGCCGTGAGCTCAATGGCCGTGTGCCGTTGATCGGCTTCTCCGGCAGCCCGTGGACCCTGGCTACCTACATGGTCGAAGGCGGCTCGTCGAAGGACTTCCGCAAGACCAAGGCCATGGCCTACGACAACCCGCAAGCCCTGCACCTGCTGCTGGACAAGCTGGCCCAGTCGGTCACCAGCTACCTTAACGGCCAGATCCTGGCCGGCGCCCAGGCCGTACAGATCTTCGACACCTGGGGCGGCAACCTGTCGGCGGCGGCCTATCAGGAGTTCTCCCTGGCCTACATGCGCAAGATCGTCAGCGGCCTGATCCGCGAGCACGAGGGGCGCAAGGTGCCGGTGATCCTGTTCACCAAGAATGGTGGCTTGTGGCTGGAAAGCATTGCCGAAGCCGGCGCCGACGCGCTGGGCCTGGACTGGACCTGCGAGATCGGCGACGCCCGTCGCCGCGTGGGTGACAAGGTGGCGCTGCAAGGCAACATGGACCCGACCGTGCTGTATGCCAAGCCCGAGGCCATTCGCAAGGAAGTGGCGCGCATCCTGGCCAGCTATGGCCACGGCACTGGCCATGTGTTCAACCTTGGCCACGGCATCACGCCGGAAGTTGACCCGGAACATGCGGGTGCATTCATCAACGCCGTGCACGAACTGTCGGCGCAGTACCACCAGTGACTTGATGCACTGCACAGTAAACCCGGCTTCGATGCCGGGTTTTTTGTACGTTAAGTTTGAATTCAGCGATCGTCGCTAATCTGGTCCCATCGAAACCGAAACAGGACCCGATTATCATGAAAATCCGTTATCTCGCCCTCATCCTCGCCCCCTTGTTCAGCACTGGCGCATTTGCGGCTGGCTACACCGGCCCTGGCGCCCAGTCGGTAACCACGGTTGCCGCCGCGAACGACGCCGCCGACGACACCCCGGTTGTGCTGCAGGGCTTCGTGACCAAGAAGATCAACAACGACGACAAGTACGAGTTCAAGGACAACACCGGCACCATCACTGTCGAGATCGACGATGAGGACCTGCCGCCGACACCGTTCAACGACAAGACCAAGGTGAAGCTGACCGGTGAGGTTGAAAAGCACCTGATGAGCCGGGAAGTGGATGTGGATATTGTCGAGATCATCAACTGATCTGATGGCCTCTTCGTGGTCACACCCGCTCCCACAGGTTGTGGGTGCGGGCGTGCCCACGAATGCATCACACCGTTTTGGGTGGCAACTTGCTCAGGTGCAACGCCACCATCAAGGCCACCGCCAGCAAGCTGCCAATGAACAGCCCGATCCCGTTCCAGCCCCACTGGTGCCAGAACACCCCGCCCGCCGTACCGGCCACGCTGGAGCCAGCGTAGTAGCAGAACAGGTACAGCGACGACGCCTGCCCCTTGGCCTTCAGCGCCCGGCGGCCGATCCAGCTGCTGGCCACCGAGTGCGCACCAAAGAAGCCGAAGGTGAACACCAGCATGCCCACGATCACCATCACCAGTGGACTGGCCAGCGTCATCAGCAAGCCAACCGCCATTACCACGATACTGGCCCAGAACACCTTGCGCCGGCCCAGTTTGTCCGCCAGGGCGCCGACCTGTGCAGAACTGTAGATACCCGACAGGTAAACCACCGACAGCAAGCCGACCAGCGCCTGGTTCATGTGGTAGGGCTCGGCCAGCAGGCGGTAGCCGATGTAGTTGAACAGGGTGACGAAGGCGCCCATCAGCAGGAAGGCTTCAAGGAACAGCCAGGGCAGGCCGGCGTCCTTGAAGTGCATGACAAAGCCGTCCAGCAGGCTGCGTGGGTTCATCGTCTGTGCGCGGAAATTGCGTGACTCCGGCAGCACCTTCCAGAATACCAGCGCGGCCACCAGGGCCAGGCCGCCAATGGTCAGCATCGCCGTGTGCCAGCTGACGAAGTCGATCAGTACGCCCGTGATGAGCCGCCCGCTCATGCCGCCAATCGCGTTGCCGCCGATGTACAGGCCCATGGCCAGGCCAATGTGTTGCGGGTGGATTTCTTCGCTCAGGTAGGTCATTGCCACTGCCGCCAGGCCGCTCAGCGACAGGCCGACCAATGCGCGGGTGGCCAGTACCAGCTCCCAGCTGGGCATCACTGCGCTGGCCAAGGTGGACAGGGCGGCGCAGACCAGCGCGAACACCATCACGGGCTTGCGTCCGATGCGGTCAGAAATGGGGCCGGTGATCAGCAGGCCGAACGCCAGCATGGCGGTGGACACCGACAGCACCAGGCTGCTCTGTGCCGCGTTGATGGCAAACTCCCGGGACAGCAGAGGCATCATCGGCTGTACGCAGTACAGCAAGGCGAAGGTGGCGAAACCGCCGCTGAACAAGGCCAGCACGGTTTTCATGAAGGCGGGTGTGCCTTTTTCGATCCACATTTCGGTCAGGATGGCAGGTTTTGGCTCAAGGAGGAGGGGGGCTACTGCAGTTTTCACGGGCGGGTACCTCTGGCGCAATGGAAAAAGCATATAGCTGGCTAACGATTAGATCCAATATATTGTTCGACCTATTTGAGATGTTTTACGACTTGATTGGAGCGGCTCATGGAACTGCGTCATCTGCGTTACTTCATTGCTGTGGCCGAAGAGCTGCACTTTGGCCGCGCCGCCCAGCAGCTGGGTATTTCCCAACCGCCCTTGAGTCAGCAGATCCAGGCTCTGGAGCAGGAGTTGGGGGCCCGGTTGTTCGACCGTACCAATCGTCGTGTCGAACTGAGCGAGGCCGGGCGATTGTTCCTCGAGGAAGCGCGCCAGGTATTGGCGCAGGTGGAGAAGGCCGCGGATGTCGCCCGGCGTGCGCAGTTGGGCGAGCTGGGGGAGATGAAAATCGGTTTCACCTCCTCGGCCCCGTTCACCTCGAAAATCCCCAAGGCCATTCACGCCTTCCGTCAGCGCTTTCCGGCGGTGCACCTGAACCTCAAGGAAATGAGCAGCCGTGACGTTGCCGAAGGGGTATTCGACGAGTCCATCGAGGTGGGGTTGATGCGGCCGATGCCGCTGCCGGAGGGGTTGGTGGCCACCGAGTTGTTCCGAGAACCGTTGGTGGCGGTGATCAATGCCTCGCATCCGCTGGCCGAGGGCACTGAGCAAGGCGTCTACATGGCGGCGTTGGCCCCTGAGCCCTTCGTGTTCTTCCCGCGCAGTTATGGCAGCGGCTTGCATGCACAATTGCTGAGCCTGGCACGGCATGCGGGTTTCAGCCCCCATTTTGCGCAAGAGGCAGGGGAAGCGATGACCATCATCGGCCTGGTCTCGGCGGGGCTGGGGGTGTCGGTGTTGCCGGCGTCGTTCCAGCGCATGCGCATCGAAGGGGTGGTGTACCGCACCTTGCTCGATGAAGAGGCGATGACGGCGGTGTGGCTGGTGCAGCGCGAGCGTGGTCATTCGGTCATGGCCAAGGCATTTGCCGAGTTGTTGACAGGGCAGGTGGTCGGTCAGGCGTGATGCCGGTCAAATGGCACTGGTCATTGCCCCACTGCCGCCACATACTCGGGCATTCGTTGATACACGGAGGTCAATCATGCGGCGCGTGGTGTTCAATCAGAAAGGTGGCGTGGGCAAGTCGAGCATTGCCTGCAACCTGGCGGCGGTCAGTGCCAATGAAGGCTACCGGACCTTGTTGATCGACCTGGATGCCCAGGCGAACTCGACCCAATACCTCACCGGCCTGACCGGCGAGGACATCCCCATGGGCATCGCCGATTTCTTCAAGCAAAGCCTTTCCAGCGGGCCGTTCAGCAAGAAGAACAAGGTCGATATCTACGAAACCCCATTCGACAACCTGCATGTGGTCACCGCCACTGCCGAGTTGGCCGACCTGCAGCCAAAGCTGGAGGCAAAACACAAGATCAACAAGCTGCGCAAGTTGCTCGACGAGCTGGACGAGGATTACGAGCGTATCTACATCGATACCCCGCCGGCGCTTAATTTCTATGCGGTTTCTGCGCTGATCGCTGCCGATCGCGTGCTGATCCCCTTCGACTGCGACAGCTTTTCGCGCCAGGCCCTGTATGGCCTGCTGGCCGAGATCGAAGACCTCAAGGAAGACCACAACGAAGACCTGGTGGTCGAAGGCATCGTGGTCAACCAGTTCCAGTCACGTGCCAGCCTGCCGCAGCAGATGCTCGACGAACTGCTGGCCGAAGGGTTGCCGGTGCTGCCGGTGTACTTGGGCAGCTCGGTGAAAATGCGCGAATCGCACCACGCCAGCCTGCCGCTGATTCACCTGGAGCCGCGGCACAAGCTGACTCAGCAGTTTGTCGAGCTGCATTCGCTGCTTGAAGAAAACGCTTAAACCCCTTGGCTACGCAGCCACTCCAGCAGCGACTGGAGTGGAAACGCCCCGGCCTGGCGGCTGATTTCGCGGCCGTTCTTGAACAGCAGCAGGCTGGGGATCGAGCGTATGCCCAGTTGCCCTGCGAGGTTACGGTTGGCTTCGCTGTCGAGCTTGGCCAGGCGGCAGCGGCCAGCAAGGTTCCGGGCGGCCTGTTCGAAGGTGGGGGCAAATGACTTGCACGGGCCGCACCAGTTGGCCCAGATGTCGACCAGCAGCGGCAGGTCGCCTTTGATCTGGCTGGCATAGCTGGCTTCGGTGAGCTCGAAAGGGGTGCTCAACAGCACGTCCTGTTTGCAGCGACCGCATTTCGGCGCATCGCCCAGGCGCTCGGCGGGCAGGCGGTTGAGGCCGTTGCAGTGGGGGCAGGGGATTACCAGTGGGTCGGTCATTTCATCTCCGGTGTTGGGTTCACGGTTTCCTTGTGTGAGCGGGCGTGCCCGCGAACACCGGCGAAGCCGGTGCAATCCATCACGTTGCCTGCTTCGCGGGCACGCCCGCTCCCACAGGATTCGGCGCTAATCAGGAAGAGCAGCTGATTTCCAGGTGCTTGCCCCACTCCGGCGGTCGCTCGGCGTAGGCTTGCATCCCGGGCTGTTCCTCGAAAGGCCTGGCCAGGACTTGGTGCAGCCGTCGAACTTCACTGTAGTCCCCCGCCTCGGCCGCTTCGATGGCTTTCTGCGCCAGGTAGTTGCGCAGCACGTACAGCGGGTTCACCGCATGCATCCGCTCGCGGCGGCCTTCGGCATTGCCGGGCTCACGCCCACAGCGGGCCAGGTAGTCTGCGCCCCAGGCATCGAAACCGGCCAGGTCGATAAAGTCATCGCGCGCCACCTTCAGCGCCTCGGCTACCGGCTGCTCACCCAGTTTGCGGAAGAACAGGCTGTAGTCCACGCCACCGCGTTGCATGCACTGCAGCAGGCGCTCGACCAGCACCATGTCATCATCTTCGGCGGTGGTCAGCCCCAGGCGCCGACGCATCAGGTCCAGGTAATGGGCCTGGTACAGCGGCAGGAACAGGCCCAACGCTTCCTTCAGTGGCTCAACTTCGATCACGGTGGTCAGTGCCTGGGCCAGCGCGCTGAGGTTCCAGTGGGCGATGGGCACCTGGTTGGCGTAGCTGTAGCGGCCACGGTCGTCGGAGTGGTTGCAGATGAAGTTGGCGTCGAAGTCATCCAGGAACGCGTAGGGGCCGAAATCGAAGGTGATGCCGAGGATCGACATGTTGTCGGTGTTCATCACGCCGTGGCAGAAGCCATACGCCTGCCAGCGGGCGATCAGTTCGGCATTGCGCTCGACGATGGTGCGGAACATGGCCAGGTAAGGCTGCTCGGCGTCACGGCATTCGGGATAGTGCTGTTCCAGCACGTGGTCGATCAACACGCGCTGCTGCTCGGGCTGCTTGGTGTAGTAGAAGTACTCGAAATGGCCGAAACGCACATGGCTCTGCGCCAGACGCGTCAGCATGGCCGCGCTTTCACGGGTTTCGCGCCACACCGGGGTGCTGGAACCGATTACGCACAGTGCCCGGCTGGTCGCGATACCCAGGGCGTGCAGGGCTTCGGAGGCGAGAAACTCGCGAATCGACGAGCGCAGCACGGCGCGGCCGTCACCCATGCGGGAGTAGGGTGTCTGGCCGGCGCCCTTGAGGTGCAGGTCCCAGTGTTCGCCTGCGTGGTTGAGCACTTCGGCCAGCAGCAGGCCACGGCCGTCGCCCAGACGTGGGTTGTACGAGCCGAACTGGTGGCCGGAATAAACCATCGCCCGAGGGTCGGCCTCTTCCCACAGTTTGTGGCCGCTGAACAGCTCGGCGAACACCGGCAGTTCGGCCTGGGCGGGGTCGAGGTCGAGCAAGGCCATGGCCGACTCGCTCGCTACCACCAGGCGCGGGTCTGCAATGGGCTCGGGCAGCACCTGGGTGGAGAACGCATCGCCCAGGCGGGCGAAGCGGTTGTCGAAGGTGAGTTGGTCGAGGGCTTTCACGGGACTGCTCCTTGGAGTCGGTGCCAATGGGGCCGCTTGGCGGCCTTTCGCGGGTGAACCCGCCCCCACAGCGGCCAGCGCCCGATGTAGGAGCGGGTTTACCCGCGAACGAGGGCGAAGCCCTCGCAGCCATTTTGCACACAATAAAGTATTCGAGCCTATTCAGGCCGAAGCAGTGCCATCCGATTTTGGCTGTTCCATCGGAATCAATTGCTGTTTGCTGCCCTTGGCGTCCATCAGGAATACCTCTACCTGGCGTACCGAGATCTTGATGTTGTGGGCCTTGAACTCGCGGTTGATGTAGCGGTTGATCTCGTCCAGCGTCGGGTTGCGGTCGCCCAGGTCACGCACGTGCATGCGCAGTTCGTGGTCCAGCGAGCTCTCGCCGAAGTTGAGGAAGTACACGATCGGTTCCGGATCCTTGAGCACACGTGGGTTCTCATGCGCGCCCTTGAGCAGCAGGTCGCGCACCAGGTCGAGGTCTGAGCCATAGTCGATGCCCAGCTTCAGCGTCACCCGGGTGACCGTATCGGTCAGCGACCAGTTGATCAGTTGGCCAGTGATGAAGGTCTTGTTGGGGACGATGATGTCCTTGCGGTCGAAGTCGGTGATGGTGGTGGCACGGATGCGGATCTTGCTTACCGTGCCCGACAGGTTGCCGATGGTGATGGTGTCGCCAATCCGTACCGGGCGCTCGAACAGGATCATGATGCCGGAGATGAAGTTGGCGAAGATTTCCTGCATGCCGAAGCCCAGACCTACTGACAGCGCAGCCACCAGCCATTGCAGCTTGTCCCAGCTCACCCCCAGGGTCGACAGGGTGCTGACGATGCCGATGCCGACGATGGTGTACGACAACAGCGTGGTGGTGGCGTAGGCACTGCCCTGGGCCAGGTTCAGGCGAGACAGCACCAGTACTTCCAGCAAGCCTGGCAAGTTGCCGGCCAAAGCGAAGGTGATGCCGACGATCACCAGCGCGCCGAGCAGGTCGCCGAGGCTGATCGGTACCATGCTGGCGGCGGCGCCGGTGCCGCTGGTGTATTCGTAGAGGACGAAATTGTTGAGGTAGGCGAACACCGAGATCAGGTCGGCCCACACCCAGTACAGGCCGGCGATGAAGCCGCCGAGCAGGGCCAGGCGGATCAGGCGCAGCGACTGCTGGTTGACCTGTTCGATATCCAGCGTTGGCTCTTCGGTGATGACTTCGCCATCCAGCCCTTCCTTGGCCGCCGCACGCTTGGTCAACGCACGCTGGTAGGCCAGGCGCCGTGCAGCCACCGACAGGCCGCGCACGAAGGCGGCTTCGATCACCAACCAGAACAGCAGCAGGTACAGGGTGTAGATGAGTCGGTCGGTAAGCTTCAATGCGGTGTAGTAGTAGCCGAAGCACACGGCGACGAACAGGGCGATGGGCAGGGCGGTGAACGCTACCCCCACCGCCCTGCGGAACAGCGAGGTGTCACGGTGTGCCGGGCTGCTGAGCAGCAGGCGGCTGAGCAGCCAGGCCATCAGCGCATAGCAGGTCAGCACCACACCGATGCCCAACACGTCGTCCGCCAATGCCGAAGGCTGGTGCTCGGCCACCGCCACCACGCCGACCAGTGCCAGCACCACGGTGCCCAGGCGGCGAACCCAGCCGCGCAGGAACTCGACCTGCGGTTTGTGCCAGCGGAAGTGGACTTCCGCCACGCCACCGGGTGCGAGGATACGGTAGGCGGTGTAGAACACCAGCCAGGCCTGGGCCAGCTGCCAGAGTGCGGCGCCCAGGTTGGCATTCTGCCCGCGGGCGTCGATCTGCAGGGCGTAGCTGCACAGCGCCAGACCAAGGCTGACCGGCATCGCCAGCAGAATGTTGATTAGGATTGCCTGGGGCGTGTGCCATTGGCTGTCACGGCGGAAGTGGCCGATATCCTGGTGCACTTTGCCTAACCGTTGGTAAAGGTATTTGCGCCGCCACAACAGCGCGCCGATCACCAACAGCAGCGGCAGGAACAGCAACGGGCGCTGGCTCAGGCCATCGGCCAGCTCTTTCAGGCTGGAGCCCCACGGCAGGTTGGCGACCTGGTCGGCCAGGCGCTCCGGCACGTATTGCAGCCAGTCCCAGTCCAGCGGCTTGTTGCTGGGGATCCAGAACATTTGCTCGTCGAGGGTGGTGCGCAGGCTCTGCGCGGTGCCCAGTAGCTGCTTCTGGTTGAGCTGCAGGGTGATCGATTCGTTGAGCAGCGCCGACAGCTCGCGGTTCAGCCGCTCCAACAGGTCGCTGCGGGTGATGGCCACTTCCAGCAGGGCCTTGCGCAGCTGCGGGGTCACATCTTCCTGCGGTTGCGCCGCCAGCAGCTTGTCGACGTAGGTGACCGGGCTGCTCATCTGCTCGCGCTGCTGGTTGACTTCGAACTGGTACAGGCGGGTGTCGGCGATCTGGTCGGCCAGGTCGCGGTCGACCTTCAGGTGCGGCAGGGTCTGTTTCTGCTTGTAGAGAATCTTCGACAGCAGCAGGCTTCCCTTGAGCACGTTGATCTGCTCGTCAAGCGCCTGGTCGGCCTGGGTCAGGCTGTCGAGCTGCTGCTTGGTGCGCAGGTTCTGCTGGGTCAGTTCGTTAAGGCGATCGGTGCTCTTGAGCAGGTAGTCGGAAAGCTTGAGGTTGATCGCGCTTTCAGTGGCCAACAGGCTGCTGCCGCCGGCCTTCTGAGCCTCGATCGACTGCTGGGTGACGGCTTCCTGGGACTGGGCCAGGCGTTTGGCGTTGATCAGCGTCTGCAGGTCCTGGATTTCCTGCTCCAGGCGCGCAGCGCGCTCGACCAGCAGTTCGTGACGCGCATTGCCGAGGTCTTGCAGCAGGCTGTTGCCGGCCAGTTCCTGGCGGCGCAGCAGGGTCAGCGCGTTGAGCGAGGCCAACTCGGCGTTGAGCTGGTTGCGCTGGTCGGCATTGATGGCTTTGCCACCGTCCTTGCCGGTTTTGAGGATGTTGTTGATCTGCTGGGTGCGCGTCTGGCTGCTGCTGATCTCCGCCTGGGCGCGCTCGGGGCGGGTTTGCGAGTTGATGATCAGGCTGTTGGCTTCAGACAGCGCCTTTTGCAGCTCGCCCTGCTGCGTGTTGCGTTCGCTGAGCATCTGTTCAAGCTGTGGCACGGTGAGGGTGGCGTAGCGCTGTGCCACCGGTTGTGCCTTGGTTTCCTTGAGCTTGGCCAACTCCTTCTGGCTGTCGCTGGTCTCCTTGGGGGCACTGCTCAGCTGCTGCTTGAGTGCAGCCAGTTTCTTTTCGTTGTCTTCCTTGGCAGCAAGCAGGCTCAACGTTTGTTCGAGCACCTGCTGCAGCGCCTTCTGGTCTGCCTCGGGCAGCTTGCGCTCGGCGATCTTGTCGAGGCTGTTCTGGATACTGGCGGTGGTCGGGGCTTCTGCCGCGCTAGCGGCAAAAGAAAGGGACAGGCACAACCCGAGCAGGGCTGTGCGAAGGTACGCGCGCAGGGACATAGGCAGACTACTTGTGGATCCGGCTGAAACGAAGTTTAGAGGAACAATCCTGGTCCGGGTCGCGTTCCTTCGGGGAATCTGACGCCTACTTTCTGGATCTTGTTCCCGTCCATGGTCGCCACGGTCCAGATCGTGCCATGCCATTCGACCTGGTCCCCCACTACTGGAGCGCCTCCGACCTTCTGTCGGATGAACTGCGCCAGCGGCATTTTCGCGTCGAGGCCATCGAGCTTCAGGCCATACAACGCTGCCACCGCCCCCAGTTCGGCATCGCCTTCGAGCACGAAGTCGCCGAAGAAACGCAGGTCCAGGCCACGCTGTGGCGCCTGGCTGAACAACTTGCCGAGGGCCGGCAGGTTGTGCTCGTGGCCGATCACGCAGAGCATATCGCCCACTTCCAGCACGGTGCTGCCAGAGGGGTGAAGCAGTTGCTCGCCACGGAACAGCGCGGCAATCCGTGTGCCTTCTGGCATTTTCAGCTCGCGCAGGGCGGCACCGATGCACCACTTTTCGGCGCCCAGGCGGTAGACGAACATCTCCCACTCGCTGGTGATGTGCACCTCAAGGGCGGAGCGGGAAATCGGCGCCGGGTCTGGCGGTACGGTCACTTTCAGCAGCTTGGCCATCCACGGCAGGCTGGTGCCCTGCACCAGCAGTGACACCAGCACGATGAAGAACGCCAGGTTGAAGAACAGCTGGGCGTCTGGCAGGCCCGCCATCAGCGGGAACACCGCCAGAATGATCGGCACCGCGCCGCGCAGGCCGACCCACGAAATGAAGCCCTTTTCGCGGCCATGGAAAGCCTTGAACGGCAGAAGGGCCGCGACCACCGACAGTGGCCGCGCCACCAGGATCATCCACAGCGCCAGGCCCAGTGCCGGCAGGGCGATAGGCAGCAGGTCGTGCGGTGTGACCAGCAACCCCAGCACCAGGAACATGCCGATCTGCGCCAGCCAGGCCATGCCGTCGAGCATGTGCAGGATGCCGTGGCGGCTGCGGATAGGCTTGTTGCCCAGCACCAGGCCGCACAGGTAAACGGCGAGGAAGCCGCTACCATGCAGGGCGTTGGTCAGCGAGAACACCACCAGGCCGCCTGCCACTACCAGAATGGGGTAAAGGCCGCCGGCCAGGTTGATGCGGTTGACCAGTTGCAGCATCAGCCAGCCACCGCCCAAGCCCAGCAGCCCGCCGATACCGAACTCACGCAACAAGTGGCCCAGCAGGCCCCAGTGCAGCCCGGTCTGGCCGCTGGCGATCATGTCGATCAAGGTGACAGTGAGGAACACCGCCATCGGGTCGTTGCTGCCCGACTCGATCTCGAGGGTAGCCGTAACCCGCTCGTTCAGGCCTTTGCCGCCGAGCAGCGAGAACACTGCAGCGGCGTCGGTGGAGCCGACGATCGCACCGATCAGCAAGCCCTGAATCAGGCTCAGGTTGAACAGCCAGGCGGCAACCAGGCCGGTGAGGGCGGTGGTGATCATCACCCCGACCGTGGCCAGCGACAGCGCCGGCCACAGCGCCACGCGGAAGCTTGCCACCCGCGTACGCAGGCCACCGTCAAGCAGGATGACGGCCAGTGCCAGGTTGCCCACCAGGTAGGCGGTTGGGTAATTGTTGAAGATGATGCCGCCACCATCGACACCGGCGACCATGCCGACGGCGAGGATGATGACCAGAATAGGGATGCCCAGGCGCGACGATAGCGAGCTGACCAGAATACTTGCACCCACCAGCAATGCGCCGATCAGGAACAGGCTGTTGATGGTGCTTGCATCCAAAGGCAGGTACTCCGAGACAGCGGGGAAGGGACGTGGTAGCGCATTTTCCAGCAAAAGCTAGCAGGTCGCGTGCCAATCGATTCTAACCTGAGGCCGACGCAGGCTGTAAAGCGATACCGCATCGTCGCTGCGGCTTGCGGCTGTAATGGTTTGCCCACTTTCAGGCAGCCAAGTGACATGAATGTCAAAGAAACCATTTCTCTCGCCCAGGTGGCCCAGCGCCTGCTCGGGCAATTTCCTGATTTGCACAGTTTGGCGCGCCAGGCGGCGGGCCATGTGCTTCGCCGCCAACTGGGGTACTGGCTGGATCCGGACGGGCTCTATTGGCACGAGTTCCAGTCGGCGGCCAGCAGTTCTTTGAGCTTCACCGGCTGGCGCCACAGTGGGCCGCCACGACGCTCTTTGAGCCTTACCGAACTGGTCATCCAACGATTCAGCCCGCAGCAGCAGGCCAGTGCTGACGAGTTGAGTATTTATGGTGGCTTCTACCGGGTGGATGCCAGCCACGCAGTTTACGACGAGCGCAACGAAGTGCGGCTCGACCCTCAGCAAGTACTGACGGCGTTCTGGCGGTTGGACTTTGCAGGGCGCTACACCGAGGCGCTGAGCACGTTTCGGTCACGGCATGGCGAAGACTATTGTGTCCTGGCCCGCGCCCGCTTCATGGCTGCTGTGGGGCAATCTGGGTTGAGCGAACCTGAGCGCCAGGAACTAATGGGGGTGACGCTCGCTGCACCCGCACTGCCGACTACCGTAAAAGCCTTGCGACTGGCCCGGGAAGGGAGTGCTCAATCTGGGTGGAACGCGCTTGTCATCGGCGGTATCAGCGCCAAGCTGATGTTCTTGCGCAAGCTGAAGACTGGCAGGTTGTGCCTCTACCTTGCCGATGTTCAGGCTGTGGTGCAGGTGTTCGACGATCGTCATGCGTTTCAGGAGTGGATGGCTGACCAGGCCGCCACGACGGTGGGGCGAGAGCGGCTGGTCAGGCTGTTCGTCGGGGGCGGGGTACTGGCGCAGTCGCTACGCCCGCGACTACGCAATTACTTCAAGTTGCTCGCACAGTCGCGAGGTGACACCGCCATCTTGGCGCAGTCCATTGAAGGGGACCTGTTCGTTCGTCTACGTGATACGGTGATGGATGATCTGACCCGCGACGCTCACGAACGGCTGACCACCAATGCCCAGCTGCGTAAGGCGGAGTGGCTGGCGGGCGTGCAAGCGGCGAGCTTCGTGATAGCACCGATGGCGCCGTTTGGCTGGCCAGTGATATTGGCATCGCTCGGTCTGGGCACCGCCAGCCTGGCGTTGCATCTGGACCGGGCAATTAATGGCAAGCAGGGCTGGCGCACAGCAGCATGGTGGTCAGTACTGACGGATATCCTGTTCATCCTGCTTGATATAGCCATGCTGCGAGCCAGCGAGCTGTTTACCGATGGCCACGTCCCCCCGCGGGTGGCTGGCCAGGCGCAAGCCTCTGCCGCCAAGGTCGACTGGGGGCTTTACATGGCCCCGGCGGCGGATGAATTGCTGGCGTTGTCGGATCAGGCGCTGGCCCGCCAGCAAGCTCTGTTGGGCGCGGTACCGTGGGCTGATCTCGATGCCTTGGGGCCCAATGGCGAGTATCTGGATGCCTTCAGTGAACCCTACCCCGTCTATCGCGATGAGCATGGCTTTGGCTCGCCCGCCATTGCCGAGTACACCAGCTCGCCGGAGCGCTACAACAACCTGTGGCGGGGTATACCGCTAGAGGGCACGCGCGCCGCGCATATCCAGCGCAGCCATGCGCTTGCTCACGCACTTGGGCAAATCGGCGTGACTAATCAAGTGAGGCTGTATCGGGCTGCCTCCAGCCTGCGGGGCACGGGTTTTCAGGCAGTTGGTGAGGGCGCCGTTGAAGTGGGTGACGTGCTGGTGACCACCGACTTCACGTCATTCACTGAAAACCCCTATGCCCTCTGGGAGGTTTTCAACGACCCGCAGGCTCAAATCAGTGGCAGGGATGTTTTTGATGAAAACGCGTTGGTTTATGTGTTGGAGCCGGGCGAGGATATGCAGGCGACGCCTATCGGGCCCTTCTCAAGGCGACCGGATGAGGCGGAGTCTTTGATGATGCCCGGGCGCTACCTGCAAGTGGAAAAGGTGACGGCCGTTCAAGGGCACAATTATCGCTTTACCGAGGTGTGCCTGAAGGCGCTGGCGCAGGCGCCAAGCGGGAAGGCAGTGCGTGATATGCGCACAGGCAAGCTGTTCGATCGCCAGGCACTGGCGATGCGGCTGGGCACGGAGGATGATTCGTTGATGCGCACATTCTTTGCGCTGCCCTCCTGAGCGCACGTGAAAGGGGCCGCTGAGCGGCCCCTGATCAAGGCCTCAGCCCTGCTTCACTTCACGCATCGGCTTGCCTTTCACTGGCGCATCGCCCGCCACGTAGTACTTGGCGGTGCTGCGCGGCAGTGGCTTGCGACCACGGATCTTGTCCGAAATCTTCTCGGCGATCATGATCGTGGTGGCGTTGAGGTTGCCGGTGATGATCAGCGGCATGATCGAGGCATCGACCACGCGCAGGCCCTTCATGCCGTGCACGCGGCCTTCACCATCGACCACTGCCATGTCGTCGGTGCCCATCTTGCACGAGCAGGACGGGTGGAAGGCGGTTTCGGCGTGCTCGCGGATGAATTTGTCCAACTGCTCGTCGGTTTGCACGTCAGCGCCCGGGCTGATTTCGCGGCCACGGTACGGGTCCAGCGCCGGCTGGGCCATGATTTCACGGGTCAGACGAATGCCGTCACGGAATTCCTGCCAGTCCTGCTCGGTGGACATGTAGTTGAACAGGATGCTCGGGTGCTGGCGCGGGTCTTTCGACTTGACCTGGATGCGGCCACGGGCAGGCGAGCGCATGGAGCCCATGTGCGCCTGGAAGCCATGTTCCTTCACGCCATTGGAGCCGTTGTAGTTAATCGCAACCGGCAGGAAGTGGTACTGGATGTTCGGCCACTTGAACTCCGGACGAGTCCGGATGAAACCCCCGGCCTCGAACTGGTTGCTGGCGCCGATACCGGTGCCATTGAACATCCACTCGGCACCGATCGCAGGCTGGTTCCACCACAGCAGCGACGGGTATAGCGAAACCGGCTGGGTGCAGGCGTACTGCAGGTACAGTTCCAGGTGGTCCTGAAGGTTTTCACCAACGCCCGGAAGGTCGTGCACAACCGGGATGTCGAGGCTTTCCAGCAGGGCGCGCGGGCCGACGCCGGAGCGCTGCAGCAGTTGCGGCGAGGCGATGGCCCCGGAGCTGACGATCACTTCCTTGCGGGCGCGGGCTTCGACGCGTTCTTCGCTGTCGCCGACCAGGTAGGTCACGCCGATGGCGCGCTTGCCGTCGAACAGAACGCGATCCGTGAGGGCGTGGGTGACGATGGTCAGGTTCGGGCGCTTCTTGGCCTGGTCCAGGTAACCACGGGCAGTGCTGGAGCGGCGGCCGTTCTTGGTCACGGTGCGGTCCATCGGACCGAAGCCTTCCTGCTGGTAACCGTTGAGGTCTTCTGTGCGTGGGTAACCGGCCTGTACGCCGGCTTCGACCATGGCGTGGAACAGCGGGTTGTTGCCGGCTTTCGGCGTGGTCACGCTGACCGGGCCTTCGCCGCCATGGTAGTCGTTCGGGCCGATGTCACGGGTTTCGGCCTTGCGGAAGTACGGCAGGCAGTCCAGGTAGGTCCAGTCTTCCAGGCCTGGCAGTTCTGCCCAGCCGTCGAAGTCCATGGCGTTGCCGCGGATGTAGCACATGCCGTTGATCAGCGACGAGCCACCCAGGCCCTTGCCACGGCCACATTCCATGCGGCGGCCGTCCATGTACGGCTCCGGGTCGGTCTCGTAGGCCCAGTTGTAGCGGCGGCCTTGCAGCGGGAAGGCCAGGGCGGCTGGCATCTGGGTGCGGAAGTCGAAGCGGTAGTCGGGGCCACCGGCTTCCAGCAGCAATACGGTGACGCCGGCGTCTTCGGTCAGGCGGGTCGCCAGGGTGTTACCGGCCGAGCCGGCACCGACGATGATGTAATCGAATTCTTGGGACATGAAAGTACCCTCGTGTTGGCGGTGATCGGGGAGCGGGAACGCCCGTGCGCGGTGGCACGGGCGGGGCTAGACAGGGTTCAGAAAACCGAGTTGTAGCCGCCCAGCTCGACCTGGACCGACTTGATGCGAGTGTATTGAGCCAGCGAGCTGACGCCGTTTTCACGGCCGACGCCCGACTGCTTGTAGCCACCTACCGGCATTTCGGCCGGCGATTCACCCCAGGCGTTGATCCAGCAGATACCGGCTTCGAGCTTGTGGATGATGCGGTGGGCGCGGGTGATGTCGTTGGTGCAGACGCCGGCGGCCAGGCCGTAGTCGGTGTCGTTGGCACGGCGGATCACTTCTTCTTCGGTTTCGTAGGTGAGGATGCTCATCACCGGGCCGAAGATCTCTTCCTTGACGATGGTCATGTCGTCGGTGCAGTCGGTGAACACCGTCGGCGCAACGAAGGCACCTTTGGCGAAGTCACCGGCAGTCAGACGCTCGCCGCCGCACAGCACGCGGGCACCTTCTTCCTTGCCTTTGGCGATGTAGCCCAGCACGCTTTCCATGTGCTGGAAGCTGACCAGCGGGCCGAAGTTGGTGTTTTCGTCTTCTGGGTTGCCAACGCGGATGCGGGCAACGCGCTCGGCGATCTTGGCTTCGAAGGCCGCCTTCATTTCAGCCGGGATGAACACGCGGGTGCCGTTGGTGCACACCTGGCCCGAGCTGTAGAAGTTGGCCATCATGGCGATGTCAGCGGCCTTGTCCAGGTCGGCGTCGGCACAGATGATCAGTGGCGACTTGCCGCCCAGCTCCATGGTCACTTCCTTCAGCGAAGAGCTGGAGGCGCTGGCCATGACTTTCTTGCCGGTGGTGGTACCGCCGGTGAAAGACACTTTTTCGATGCGCGGGTGCTCGGTCAGCCAGGTGCCGACTTCGCGGCCGCTGCCGGTCAGAACGTTGAACACGCCGTTCGGCAGGCCGGCTTCGGTGTAGATCTCGGCCAGTTTCAGGGTGGTCAGCGAGGTGACTTCCGACGGTTTGAAGATCATCGCGTTGCCAGCGGCCAGGGCCGGGGCAGATTTCCACAGGGCGATCTGGATCGGGTAGTTCCAGGCACCGATACCCACGGTCACGCCCAGCGGCTCGCGGCGGGTGTAGACGAAGGACGATTCGCGCAGCGGGATCTGCTCGCCTTCGATGGCCGGTACCAGGCCTGCGTAGTATTCCAGCACGTCGGCGCCGGTAACGATGTCGACGTAGCGGGTTTCGGAGTACGACTTGCCGGTGTCCAGGGTTTCCAGCATGGCCAGCTCATCGTTGCGCTCGCGCAGGATGTCGACGGCGCGGCGCAGGATGCGCGAACGCTGCATGGCAGTCATCGCAGCCCAGACTTTCTGGCCACGCTCGGCGCTTTCCACGGCCTTCTCGACGTCAGCCTCGGTAGCACGCTGTACGTGGGCGAGGACTTCGCCGGTGGCCGGGTTGATGGCTTCGAAAGTGGCATCGCTGCCAGCGTCGACGTAAGCGCCATCAATGTAGAGTTTTTGCGTTCCGAAACGGGCCATAGTGTCCTCGCAAGTGCAGTGTGTGGTTTGGCTTGCGCGTCATGCTCCTGCCGGGTTGGCAAGGGCCCTGCGCGCATTGTCAGCAGCCTGGTCGTTTGTGCCCAGGGTGTGCTGCTTGGCCAGTTGTAGTTCCATGTATTCGTAAGCAATCCGTATCGCCTGGTCGGTGTCGAATGCATCACCCGACAGGGCGCCACGCAGCCACAAACCGTCGATCAGGGCTGCCAGGCCGCGGGCTGCCTTGCGCGCATGGTAGAGCGGCAGGGCGCGGCGGAACTGGCAGCACAGGTTGGAATACAAGCGGTGGTCGTTGATCCGCTGCAACCTGTGCAAATCGGGCTGGTGCATGCTGGAAGCCCAGAAGGCCAACCAGGTTTTCATTGCCGGGCCGTTTACCTGGCTGGCATCGAAGTTGCCCTCGATGATCACTTTCAGGTGAGCGCGCGGGCTGTCGTCTTTCAGGGCCTGGCGACGTGCTCTGACGCCTTCGTTGAGCATGCTCATGATGTAACCCATCGTCGCTGCGATCAGGCCGTTCTTGTCCCGAAAGTAGTGACTGATGATGCCGTTCGACACACCGGCCAAACGGGCAATCAGCGCAATGCTGGCGTCCCCCAGTCCGACCTGATCGACCGCCTGCAATGTGGCTTCGATCAACTGCTGGCGCCGGATGGGTTGCATACCGACCTTGGGCATCTTGCTATCTCCTCAGGCCTGCGAGCAGACGACAGGCGGCTGACTCGGCGAAGGCCAGTCTATTTTGTTTTGATTGAACGTTCAATCAATAAAGAATAAGCTCTGCGACAATTTGTGCCATTGACAGTTTTTCAGGCGGTCGAGAAGGCACGGATTGACACCCCAGGAAATCGCGTAACCCCCGGAATACAAGGTGTTGACGGGCATGAGCGATGCGAAATGCAGATTCTGCCGTACGGCCATTGGCCCTGCGACAGGCCCTTGGAGCGGGCGGGGTGACCTGTGACGAATGCGCGCACCTCCGTTGAGGCGTGGCATTTTCAGCAGGCCACCTGTCTGTTTTTGGCAACGTATCGATTCGGGATCACGGTTTCCAGGGTTCTTTTATAACACCTGATGCAGTGGGGATATTCCACCAATTGCTCGGGAAAGACTGATTAGCCTCCACAGCCGCACTGCCCGGAGCATTCGTGCAATGAGTTCTGCCTCACTTACCAAGCCCCCCGCCGAGAGGGTACGGGTCAACCGCGTGGTGTTTTTCACCTCCGCGCTGATGATCCTTGTTCTGACTGCCTTGCTGATCGCTGTACCCGAAACCGCCGGCCAGGTGCTGGGCGTGGCCCAGAAGTGGCTGACGCGCACCTTTGGCTGGTACTACATGCTGGTCATCTGCGGATACCTGCTGTTCGTCGTCTACCTGGCTTTCTCCGACTACGGCAGCCTCAAGCTGGGTGGCAAGGACGACCAGCCTGACTTCAGCTACGGCGCCTGGGCCGGCATGCTGTTCTCGTCCGGTATCGGTATTTCGCTGCTGTACTTCGGCGCCTCCGAGCCCCTGGACCACTACTTCAACCCACCGGAAGGCACTCCTGCCAGCCTCGAGGCCGCGCGCCAGGGCCTGCAGCTGACCTTCCTGCACTGGGGCCTGCACGGCTGGGCGATCTATGCCCTGGTCGGCCTGGCTGTGGGTTACTTTGCCTACCGCCACAACCAGCCGCTGGCACTGCGCTCGGCGCTGTACCCGCTGGTGGGCGAGCGTTGGGTCAAGGGCGCTGCCGGCAACGCCGTCGATATCTTCGGCATGTTCGTCACCCTGCTGGGCCTGGTGACCAACCTGGGCATCGGCGCGATGCAAGTATCGTCCGGCCTGGAATACCTGTTCGGCATGGACCACAGCAAGACCAACCTGCTGGTGGTGATCCTGGTCATGGCCGGCGTGGCTACCGTGGCAGCGGTATCGGGCGTGGAGAACGGCATCCGCCGCCTGTCCAACCTGAACATCATGCTGTTCAGTGGCCTGTTGATCTTCGTGCTGCTGGGCGGCGAAACCCTGCACCTGCTCAACGGCTTCGTGCAGAACGTTGGCGACTACCTGAACGGCATCGTGCTGAAAACCTTCGACCTCTATGTGTATGAAGGCGAAGCCGGCAAGTCGGAGCGCTGGCTGGGCCTGTGGACCGTGTTCTACTGGGCCTGGTGGATCTCCTGGGGCCCGTTCGTCGGCATGTTCATTGCCCGTATTTCCAAGGGCCGCACCGTGCGCCAACTGGTGATGGGTGTGCTGCTGATCCCGCTGGGCTTCACCCTGGCCTGGCTGTCGATCTTCGGCAACACCGCACTGGACCTGGTGATCAACCAGGGCGCCGTGGAGCTGGGCAAGACTGCGCTGGAACAGCCATCGATGTCGATCTACCAGCTGCTGGAATACTTCCCGGCAGCCAAGATCGTCATTGGTGTGGCAGTGTTCGTCGGGTTCGTGCTGTTCCTCACGCCGGCCGACTCCGGCGCGGTGATGATGGCCAACCTGTCGTGCACAGGCGGCAAGGTCGACGAAGATGCCCCGCACTGGATGGTGGTGTTCTGGTCCGTGGTGATCACCCTGGTGACCATCGGCCTGCTGTTTGCCGGTAACTTCGAAGCCATGCAGACCATGGTCGTGCTGGCGGGCCTGCCGTTCTCGGTGGTGCTGGTGCTGTTCATGTTCGGCCTGTACAAGGCCATGAAGCAGGACGTGGTGATCGAGCAGGAGCGCGCCGAACTGGCCGCCCGTGGCCGTCGCGGCTTTAGCGAGCGCCTGACCCAGCTGGAACTGCAGCCGACCCAGGCCGTGGTGCAGCGCTTCATGGACAAGCAGGTCAGCCCGGCGTTGAAAGAAGCCGCTGCACAGCTGCAGACGCAGGGCTTCGAGGTGGAAACCCGCGTTGGCCAGTCGCGCAACCTGATGGGCTTGCGGGTGATGATGGAAGAGGGCAACCCGTTCGTCTACGAAGTGAGCCTTGACGGCTATATGGCCGCGCCGAGCGAGGCGCCGGTCGAGGGTGAGCCTGAACTGCGCCAGCGCTTCTACCGCGCCGAGGTCTACCTGCATGACGGCAGTCAGGAGTACGACCTGATGGGCTTTGCCCCAGACCAGATCGTGCGTGATGTGCTCGATCAGTTCGAGAGCCATCGCCAGGTGCTTGGCCGCGTCTATAGCTGACTTCCCGGCAGGCCGCCGCACTGCCAGGTGTCGCGGCTTGCCAGCAGCAATATGTAGCACCTGTTTCGATACCATTTCCAGGACGCTTTGTGGTTCATTCCACAACGAGTCCTGGTCATGCCCGCCACTCACGCGCACAACCTCAATCACGCAGTCGCCGCCCAGTTCGCCAGCCGTCCTACATTCCGGCAGGTCGCAGGTGAACAGATCATGAAGGTGATCCTGAAGCACTATCCTCTGGTTGGCGTGCATCGCCCTGAAATGACCTCGGCTGCACCGCTGTACCTGATGTCCATGCAGCCGGATGGTGTCTGGCACCCTCAGCCGCTGGTGGATGTTGTGCTGCAGGCCCTGCTTGAGGCTAAACCACTGGACCTCACCCCAGCGGGTGACTACCGCCTTAGCCTGAACCCGCCCCGGCGCTTTTTCGCCATCGAGTCGAGCTTCGAAACTGCTGAGGGCGATTTGATCGAACCCGCGCGCCTGACCGATGGCCTCAACGCGTTGCTGCCGATGCTGCTTTGGCACTTCCAGCAAGCGCAGATCGACTATTGGAACGGCGACGCCACGATCGACCGGGACCTGTGGTTGCAGCAGTTGTTGCGCGCCAACCTGCTCGACGGCCTGAAGGACGAAGCGCTGGACGACGAACAACGCAAGCTGCTGCGTGACCTGATGATGGGCAACCGTACCGGGCTCGATGTGCAGCTGGTGCGGGTAGCGTTACGTGAGGGCGAAGACACGTTCCATGAGCTGTTGCCCGGTTTGCTGATTACCGCCTCCAGTGAAGTTCGCGAACTGACACTCTGGTGTTCTCCCGAAGGCCTGGTCCGCAGTTTCGACGCCCAGGGTGCATTCGGCTCGGCGTTGCAAATGCAGATGGCGGGACGTTACCGGTTTGATGAGTTGAACTGGCAAGGCCTGACTGTGGAGGGCGACGCTTTCGCCCTGTACAGCGCCTTGTTGCTGGAAATCTTGCTCGAGCGCGTGGCCCGCCTGCGCTGGAGTGCGATCGACAGCGTCGACCAACTGGAGCATTACTGCCATGTGGCCTGCGACCCCGCGTCCTTTTTTGCCGAGTTCAGTGACTATGGCTCCGGTGGGCTGGGCTTGGCGCTTCCCAAGGGCCTGTCGCGAGCCGATACGGATAGCCAGACCGCCTACCTACAAGCCATGCTCGACTTGTCGCTACTGCAACAGCGCACCCCAGCCCAGGGCATTCAGGACGGTCTGCCGGACTTGCACACCTATGCGGCGACGCGCCTGCGCGAGGAGATGCTGCATGACCACCCGGTGGACGCCAATTACTTTCCTGATGACCTTATCCTCACTGTCGAGAGCTTTGTCAGTGACGGTCACGGGCTGGGCTTCGGCCAGAAGACCGGCGACAAGAAGCTGACTTTGACGCAGTTGGCGATCGGCCGCCTGGATGCCACCGCAGGAGGGGTGGTGACACACATCGCGCACCGTGAAAACCAGCTGATCATGAAGTGGATGACCATTGATTACGTCCGTGAGCTGGTACAGCGAGTCGACATCGGCGGCAGTTATCCACGTCATGTACAGTCGATGATCGATCGCTCGGCGAGCCGGGCCGAACACATCTCGGCATTTGCCATACGCTGGCGTATCACCCTGATGTTCGATGCTGCGCGGGCGCGTGCCGTCAAACGGCTCGACAAGTTCGCCTACGGCGCCCTGGCAGAATTCTGCCGTAGCGGCCAAGAAGGTGCAGCCGCTGTGCGGATTGCACCGCTTGCGTTCAAACGCTCGCCGACATCAGAGAGGGTCGACGTGGCGCATGGTTTCTACGTGATCGAAATCATCGAGTTGGGTGTTCATCTGTTGTACTGCCCGCTGTACACCGAAAAGGCGCTGATTCAGTTCGGCAGCGCTCAGGCACTGTTGGATGCGATCAGCCGCCCGGGGGCGTTGCAGGACAGTGTGCTGCTGTGGATCGAGCAAGCTCAGCGCGCGGTCTACGATAATGGCGGCTTCCGGGAGCCGCACCTGCCCCAATGGCTGCTCGACCCTTACACCCTCCCGGAGAAACCGCAGCCTGTTCAGTTGGCGCTGCAATTCTGGGCGCGGGACGTGGATCGGCAGATGTTCGAAGCCAAGGGCCGGATGTTGCTGGAGCTGGCGGATCGCAGCGCCGTGAGCAACAGCGAGGTGCGCTGGCGGCTGGTCACGGCATTTTCCTGGGAACTGCTGAATGTTGTGTTTCCGGTGTTACCGGGGCCGCTAACCTCGGTTGCCTGGCTCTATATCGGCATGCGCAGCTTGATCAACGATGTGCATGGCCTGGCCAGTTCACATTTCGACGAGCGCATCCAGGCGATGGTCGATGTGCTGAACAACACCTTGCTGGCGCTGATACACCTGCAGACGCCGAAACTGGCAGCCCCGCCCGTCTCTGGCGACCTGCCGCCATCGCTGCTCCAGGGGCCAGCTGCAGGCGATGGGATCGAGCTGGCGAACCTTTCCACCGCGACGCGGGAGCCCAGCGTCTCGGTCGACAGCCTGCAGGCGATGGCCAACACCCACCTCGATTTTTCCTGGCGTGGGGCTGGGGGGCTCAACGGCCTGTCGAGTGCCCAGCGCGGCCAAATGCGGGCGTTGGCGGCCAGCGTTTCGCTGGAGGGGCGTGAACCGCAGACGCAGGGCGTGGCTGCGGGGCTGGTGCGGATTGGGGATGATTTCTACGTGTCTTTGGTCGGTAATGTCTACCGAGTCAGCCTTGATAACGCAGCGTTTCGCATCATCGGTCCGGACGGCACGGTTGGGCCCTACCTGATGCGCGACGGCGATGTCTGGCACCTCAATAATTCGCGCTTGCACGGTGGCAATGATCGCTCCGGCGAGTTGGCCCGCGAGCGACTGCGCAAGAAGCTTAGCGGGCCGATCGCCAAGGCTCAGGCCGAGATAGAGCGGCTTATCCTAACCGCGGAGGATGCCACGAAGGATTTCAACGCGTTGAGCGAGCAGATTGTCGGTTTGCGTGATCCGGTAAGAAAAGTCGAGGAACGGTTGCAAAAGGCGCCACCCACCGAGCCGGGCGAACGTGCGCAATTCGAGCAGGCTACCGAGTTGTTCAAGCTCAAGTTCCAGCAGTTGCAAGAGCAGACGAGTAAGTTGCGCAACCAGCGCCTGCCCTTGAACGAGAGATTGTTCCTTGATTATCTCGAGGCCGAACGCAACATTACCTACGTGCTTGACAAGTCGAGCGCATCGACGCACGTCGGCAGCGTGAGAGATCAACGGATACTCTTGGGCCAGGTCCGCAAGAACCTGATCAGCTTTGGCATGTTCTTCATCGATGAGCTCCTGGCCTTGGGTGGGTTCAGGGAATACGACCAACTTACCAATGCGCTCAATGACGCACCGCCAGAGAAACAGGCCGAGTTGTATGCCAGGTTCCGGACGATGTTGGAGAAGTTGCTTGAAGAGCAGCCCAGGATCATCAATGTCTCCAGCCAGCTGGATCGCCTGTTGGCCATCACCGATATCGACATGCAAGTGCCTTACATCAATACCACGCTGACCGTCTCGAGCATTATCGCGAGCCGCAAGACGACCACGATCAACATCCGGTTTTTCCAGGCCATGGGTCTGGTCGAGCTAGCCCTGCAGTGGCACAAAGGCACGCCTACCCAGCACTACATGATCTTCCGCCATGCGCTCGCCAGTCAGCGTCTGCGGGTGGCCGCACAAACGCATCATCTGCTGATGTTCTGTGACTTGCCTGTCGCCGAACGAATCGAGGTGCTGCAAAGTGCGTGGGACGAATACCTCGCGGCGATTCTCAACGCCGAACGGATCAAGACACTCGGCAGCAAGCTCATCGATGTCCAGCGCCTTGAGGCCTACAAGCAACAGATGGTGGAACTGAAAACCATAGCCGGTGAGGCGTTGGTCGAGGCCATGCGCGAGCAGGCGGACGGGCAGGTTCGTGGCACACGTCGTGCGGTCTATTCACGAAAGAGCCTGCAGGTGGCCCATACGCGGGCTGGTCAGATTGTCATTGGCAGCGAAGCGGTGGTCGACGGGCAGGCTGTGCTGCAAGTTGTAGCGGCTTTCAACAAGAGCGCGCTGCATCGCTTCCAGAAGCAGGGAAACACCTGGGTTGAAGAGGTAGCCGCGGGCGAACCGGAACAGCCATCGCGGACTTCTACGCCGGAGTCCGAAAGGAACAACCGGGAGCTGGCCGAGGCCATGCTGGCACAGAACGAAAATGTCATCGCTCAAGCCAGAGCCCTGGTTGCCAAGGATGCTGACGACATGGGCCTGATGTCGATGCTGGACGGCCAGATCAACGAAGTGGCCGAGCTACGTGAACAGCTCAGCGATGCCGACGCCGAGCACGCGCTGCTGGCGGGCATGGACGATGCGTTGATTCAGTTGCGTCAGGCCCGCCGCGACTGTTTGGTAGCGCTTTACAGCAAGACGCGCTATCCAGGTGCCAGAGGGCTGAATTTTCTCCATCAGCAGGGTTTGCTCGCCGTGGAATATGTCGGGCCTCGGCAGGTGGTTTCCGATGGCTATCTGGACGAGTACCGGATCAGCCTGTTGCGTGCACCCGGTGAGGGTCGAGGTAAACCCTTGTGGGCCGCACATTTCCATTTTGCCGACTCGCAGGCGGCGCCGACGGCGTTTGGCAAAGGCCATCTCAAGCTGTGGAGCCAGCGCAAGATGGGGTATCGCGAGCAAATGAAGGCGGCGAGCGAGGGGCAGGTACTGAGCATTTATCGGGGTAACCTGACCTACGCACAGGCCAAGGATGTCATTCCGTTCAACCTCTGAACCTTCGCCCGGGTGGCCCAGCGCCGCGATCAGCGAATGTTAGCGGTTGCTGTAACGGCCATGCTTGCCGTGTGCAGGCATGGCCTGGTTGCCACGTGTGGCGATCATCTGTGGCAGCGTGACCAGTTCGACCCCCAATTGCTTGAGCCGTGGAATTTGACTTTCCAGTACCGCTAGCGTCTGCGGGTAGGGGTGGCCGATCAATACGGCCGAGCCTTGCTTGCGGGCCAGTGCAATACCCTGTTGCAGCTGAGCGTCGATGGCTTCCGGCGTGCGCACGTCATCCAGAAATACATCCCGTGACACATGCGCGACATCGTGTGCTTGAGCCTCGGCTGCGGCGACCGTGGCGGCACTGGTGCGGCTGTCGACAAAGAACAGATGGCGCCGCTGCAGCTCACCCATCAACCACGCCATGGGTTCACGCTGTGCGGTCATGCGGCTGCCCATGTGGTTGTTGATGCCGGCGGCGTAGGGCACCTTGACCAATGCTGCGTCCAGGCGCCGCGCCAGCTCTTCGATGGCGATGCCCGGGTGCCAGGCATAGGGTCCGGTGGCCGGGTCCATGGGCATGTGCAGGATCACCGTCTTGCCGGCCTTGTGCGCCTGGCGGGCAAAGTCGGTGGCATGCGGGGTGTCGGGCATGATCGCCATGGTCACCGGCCCGGGCAGGGCCAGGGTACGGCTGTCACGCTCGGGGCTCTGGCCCAGGTCGTCGATGATGATGCTCATGTAGGCCTTGTTGGCCGGCGCCGCTTGCGCGATTCCGGCCATCAGGCAAAACAACAGACACAGCAGATAACGCATAGGGTGGATCAGTCGCCCTTGGTGATGTTCAGGCCCTTGAGCAGGCTCAGTGCCTGGCTCAGCTGGAAGTCGTCATCCTGCGGGCGCTCCTTGCGCTTGCTGCTGCCGGTCGGGCGGTCGGCGCCGCCGTTGCCGTTGCCCAGGTGGCCCTGCAGGTCGGCTTCCTTGAAGTTTTCGGTGTCGGCTTCGGCGGTGAGCTTGGCCGGGCGCACCTCGATGTCCGGGACAATGCCCTGAGCCTGGATCGAGCGGCCGTTGGGGGTGTAGTACAGCGCAGTGGTGAGCTTCAGGGCGCGGTCGTTGGCCAGTGGCAGCACGGTCTGCACCGAGCCTTTGCCGAAGCTGTCGGTGCCCATCAGCACGGCACGCTTCTGGTCCTGCAGGGCGCCGGCGACAATTTCCGATGCCGATGCACTGCCACCGTTGATCAGTACCACCAGCGGCACGCCTGCGCTGGCATCGGCCGGGTCGGCCGAGAAACGCAGCTCGGAGTTGGCGATGCGGCCTTTGGTGTAGACGATCAGGCCTTTGGTCAGGAAGTGGTCGGCCACTTCCACTGCCGATTGCAGCACGCCGCCTGGGTTGTTGCGCAGGTCCAGCACCACCCCGCGCAGCTTCTTGCCGTTGTCCTTGCGCAGCTTGGCCAGGGCCTTGCCCACTTCGTCACCGGTCTTGACCTGGAACTGGGTGATACGGATGTAGCCGTAGTCGTTCTCCAGTAGCTGGCTCTTCACGCTCTTGACCTGAATGACTGCACGGGTCAGGTTCACGTCGAACGGGTTGCCGCCGTCGCGCACCAAGGTCAGGGTGATTTTCTCGCCGACCTTGCCGCGCATCTTGTCGACGGCTTCGGTCATGGTCTGGCCGCGGGTCGGGGCGCCGTTGATCTTGACGATCAGGTCACCAGCCTGCACGCCGGCACGCGAGGCTGGGGTGTCGTCGATTGGCGAAACTACCTTGATGAAGCCGTCTTCCTGGCCTACTTCAATGCCCAGCCCGCCGAACTCGCCGCTGGTGCTTTCCTGCAGCTCCTGGAAGTCCTCGGGGCCGAGGTAGGCCGAATGCGGGTCAAGGTTGCTAAGCATGCCCTTGATGGCGTTTTCCAGCAGGGTCTTGTCGTCTACCGGTTCGACGTAGGCAGCTTTGATGCGGTCCAGGACCTCGGCAAAGGTGCGCAGTTCTTCCAGCGGCAGTGGCGCCTTGGCGGTCACCTCGGTGGCTGGCACTGCAGCGGCCTTGGCCGGCTCTGCGGCGGTGGCCAGGGGCGCGCCGACCGCCAGGGCGATGGACAGGGCCAGCTGGGTGAGACGAGGCGAGTGCAGCATGTCGAACGAACTCCTGATCCTGTAAGCGCTCCCTGGGGAGCATCGGCGCAGCACTCAGGCTGCGCCGTAGAAATTTGACTAGCCCCGGCACCACTGCGAAGGGTCGGTAGGCCGGCCCTGCTGGCGGATAGCGAAATACAAGCCTGCCGCGTCCTGACCACCGCTGTCGCCAACGGTGGAAATGGCTTCACCGGCCTTGACGATATCACCGGCATTCTTGAGCAGGCTCTGGTTGTGGCCGTACAGGCTCAGGTAACCGTTGCCATGGTCGAGAATGACCAGAAGCCCGGCACCGCGCAACCAGTCCGCGAATACCACACGCCCGCCGTGCACGGCACGTACCTGGGTGCCTGGGTTGGCGCTGATCATAACCCCGTCCCACTTGGCACGGGCGTCGCTACCGCGGGCATCACCGAAACGTGCCAGCAATCGACCATTGACTGGCCATGGAAGTTTGCCCCGCGCAGCAGAAAATGCGCCGCCGTAGTTGGCGCCATCGCTGGAAACCATCGGCCCGAGGGTGGTACGGGCCTTTTTCGGAGGTTCCACTGGCTCTGCAGGCTCACGGGCCCGGTCGCGGGCAGCGGCGGCGGCCAGCGCTTCCTGCTGGCGGCGTTTTTCCGCTTCCTGCTGCGCCAGCAGGGCCTTCTTGCGTGCCTCTTCAGCTTCACGGGCCTGGCGGGCGAGGGTTTCCTCGATGGTCTTCAAGACCTTGGCCAGGTCGGCCTGGTCCTGTTCGCGCGCTTGCAGCTTCTGATCGCGGTCCTTCACATCGCTGTTGAGCTTTGCCAGTACCTGCTGGCGCTTGGCGCGCTCGGTTTCCAGGGCCTGGCGGCGGCTGTCGAGGTCGGTGCGCTGGGCCAGCAGTTGTTGTTGCTGGCTGGAAATTTCCTGTTCGACGTTGGCCAGTTGGCGCAAGGTCTCGTTGAAGGTGCGCAATTGCTCCAGGCGCGCCTTGCTCAGGTAGTCGTAATAGGTGAGGGTGCGGGCGAATTTCTCGGGGTTCTGCTGGTTGAGCAGCAGCTTGAGGTATTCCTCGCGACCATTGTTCTGGTAGGCCGAACGGGCCTGAATGGCGATCAGTCGTTGTTGTTCAACGCGGGCGCTCTGGAGTTTTTTTTTCTCGGTATCAAGGCGCTCCAGCTCGCCTTCAGTCTTTTTTAGTTCTTGCTGCAGGGCCTCCACCTGCTTTTCGAGGTTGCCGATGTCGGTTTCGGTGGCTTTGAGGTCTTTTTGCACACCGGCCTTTTCTTCCTGGAGCTTGCTCAGCGTTTTCTTGAGCTCGGCAATGTCCTGGCGGGTGGCATCCAGTTGCTGCTGGGTCTGCGCACGCTCATCGGCGAAGGCCGGGCTGAGCAGGCAAGACAGGGCTAGGAGGATCAGGGCGCGAAGCATGGGGTTTGGCGTACCAAGGATGGAGACTGGCCTAGTATGCCCGCCTGGGCAGGCAAAAAAAACGCCTCGCTGCGGATGCAGGGGGGCGTTTGTCTGGAATTCATGTGCAATTGGGGCTGCAACGCAGCCCCTTTCGACATTCAGGCGTCGACCAGAATCGAGGTACCGGTCATTTCCACCGGCTTTTCCAGCCCCAGCAGCTTCAGCATGGTTGGCGCCACGTCGGCCAGCACGCCGCCCTCGCGCACTTTCACGTTGCGCTTGCCCACGTAGATGAACGGTACCGGCTCGGTCGTGTGCGCGGTGTGCGCCTGGCCGGTGCACTCGTCTTCCATCTGCTCGACGTTGCCGTGGTCAGCGGTGATCAGCGCTTCGCCGCCGACCTTGTCCAGTGCGTCGACAATGCGCCCTACACAGGTATCCAGTGCTTCGACGGCCTTGACCGCTGCCTCGAACACGCCGGTGTGGCCGACCATGTCGCCGTTGGCGTAGTTGACCACGATGACGTCGAAGCGCTGCTGTTCGATGGCTTCGACGATGCGATCGGTCACCTCTGGTGCGCTCATTTCCGGTTGCAGGTCATAGGTGGCGACCTTCGGCGACGGGATCAGGATGCGTTCTTCGCCTTCGAACGGCTCTTCGCGGCCACCCGAGAAGAAGAAGGTGACGTGGGCGTATTTCTCGGTTTCGGCGATGCGCAGCTGGGTCTTGCCGTTTTTTGCAAGGTATTCGCCCAGCACGTTGTTCAGGCTGGACGGAGCGAAGGCTGCTGGTGCCGGGATCTTCGCCGAATACTGGGTCAGGCCGATGTACGCCGCCATCTTCGGCAGGCGCGCACGGGCGAATTCCGTGAAGTCTGGCTCTACGAATGCACGCGACAGCTCGCGAGCACGGTCGGCGCGGAAGTTCATGAAAATCACGGCATCGCCATCTTCGACCTTGACGGCTTCGCCAATGCGCGTGGCCTTGACGAATTCGTCGCTTTCGTCGCGGGCGTAGGCTGCTTCAAGGCCTGCCAGGGCTGTGTCAGCGGTGTACTCGGCAGCGCTGTCGACGATGAGGTTGTAGGCAGCGCTGACGCGGTCCCAGCGGTTATCGCGGTCCATGGCGTAGTAGCGGCCGATCAGGCTGGCGATACGGCCCTTGCCCAGTTTGGCGAAGGTGGCGTCGAGCAGTTCGATGGACGACTGCGCGCTGCGTGGCGGGGTGTCGCGGCCATCGAGGAAGGCGTGCAGGTAGATCTTTTCAGCGCCACGCTGGGCGGCCAGTTCGGCCATGGCCACCAAGTGGTCCTGGTGGCTGTGTACACCACCATCGGACAGCAGGCCCAGGATGTGCACGGCCTTGCCAGCACCGACTGCCTTGTCCACAGCACCGGTCAGTACCGGGTTTTCGAAGAACTCGCCGTCGCGGATGGCCTTGGTCACCCGCGTGAAGTCCTGATACACGACGCGACCTGCGCCGAGGTTCATATGACCGACTTCGGAGTTGCCCATCTGCCCGTCCGGCAGGCCGACATCCATGCCCGAGCCGGAAATGAGGCCATGCGGCTGGGTGGCGCACAGGCGGTCATAGACCGGTTTATTGGCGGCAAAGATGGCGTTGTGTTCGGGGATATCGCTATGGCCGAAGCCATCCAGGATAATCAGGACCAGGGGTTTGGGCGTGCTCGTCATCAATCAAACTCACGGTTGTTCAAAGATGATAAAGACACGCATTTTAGGGCAAATACGCCACCTGCGGCGAATATTCGTCCCATTCCACCGACCGGCGCACCTGTGGTGGCAACATGAAGGTGGTTTTGTGGCCGGCCCCTCGGGCTTTGGTGGCACCAAGGGGCTGTGTATACTGACCGGCATTTTCAATCGCCTGGAACACCGCTGATGGTTGCTCACCTGATTCAATTCGCGACAGATCACTACATCCTGGTTGCGATCTTCCTCATTCTGCTGGTCCTGCTGCTCATCAATGAAATCCGTCGTGGTGGCCAAAGCCTGACCAACGGCCAACTGACAGCCCTGGTCAATGCCGAGAAGGCCCTGGTGATCGACATTCGCCCGGCCAAGGAATACTCCGCCGGTCATATCGTCGGCGCGGTGAACATCCCGCAGGACAAGCTGGCCAACCGCATGACCGAGCTGGGCAAGCATAAAGAAAAGACCTTGATCGTCGTCGACGCGATGGGCCAGCAGTCCGGCACCATTTGCCGCGAGCTGCTCAAAGCTGGTTACAACGCCGCCAAACTGAGCGGTGGCGTTTCCAGCTGGAAAGCCGATAACCTGCCCCTGGTGAAGTGATATGAAGCCTGTCATCGTCTACTCCAGCGACTACTGCCCCTACTGCATGCGCGCCAAGTACCTGCTCGAGAGCAAGGGCGTGGCCTTCGAGGAAATCAAGGTCGACGGCAAGCCGCAGGTTCGCGCCGAGATGAGTCAGAAAGCCGGCCGCACGTCGGTGCCGCAGATCTGGATCGGCAGCACCCATGTCGGTGGATGCGATGACCTCTATGCCCTGGAGCGCGCGGGCAAGCTCGACGCGTTGCTGGCGGCCTGATTTGCACTGCATTCAAAAACATTAGGATAAGGATCTGACATGACTGACCAACAGACCAACGGCGCTGCTGCAGAAGACAACAGCCCTCAGTTCTCCCTGCAACGCATCTATGTGCGTGACCTGTCGTTCGAGGCCCCGAAAAGCCCGCAGATCTTCCGTCAGACCTGGGAACCGAGCGTTGCCCTGGACCTGAACACCAAGCAGAAATCCCTGGAAGGTGACTTCCACGAGGTCGTGCTGACCCTGTCGGTTACCGTCAAGAACGGTGACGAAGTGGCCTTCATTGCTGAAGTGCAGCAGGCCGGTATCTTCCTGATCGCCAACCTCGATGCGCCTTCGATGAGCCACACCTTGGGTGCGTTCTGCCCGAACATCCTGTTCCCTTATGCCCGTGAGGCCCTGGACAGCCTGGTGACCCGCGGTTCGTTCCCGGCGCTGATGCTGTCGCCGGTCAACTTCGACGCCCTGTACGCGCAAGAAATGCAGCGTATGCAGGAAGCGGGTGAAGCGCCTACTGTGCAGTAATTACTGCCGGTTTCAAGAAAGCGCCTCTCGGGGCGCTTTTTTGTTGCCGGCGCGGGCCTCTTCGCGGGTAAACCCGCTCCTACAGGGGATTGCGCCGTTCCCTCGGCCTGCGTAGGAGCGGGTTTACCCGCGAAGAGGCCCGCACAGGCAACACATCAGCTCCCGGCAAACCCGTTCTGCCGCCACGCCTCATACACCGTCACCGCCACGGTATTGGACAGGTTCAGGCTACGGCACCCCGGCCGCATCGGCAGGCGCAGGCGATGCTCGGCCGGCAGGCTATCCAGCACCTCGGCCGGCAACCCGCGGCTCTCTGGCCCGAACAGGAAGGCGTCGCCCGGCTGGAAGGCCACTTCGTGGAACGGGTGCGAGCCCTTGGTGGTAAAGGCGAACAACCGTGGGTTGCCAAGGCTTTCCAGGCATCCGGCTAGGCTATCGTGGCGCTTGAGCGTGGCATACTCGTGGTAGTCCAGCCCTGCGCGGCGCAGGCGCTTGTCATCCAGTTCGAAGCTGATGGGTTCGATCAGGTGCAGGGCACAGCCGCTGTTGGCGCATAGACGAATGATGTTGCCGGTATTCGGCGGAATTTCTGGTTGAAAAAGGATGACGTGAAACATGCACGGCTCCAAACGTGAAGATGACGGGCATTCTACCCCTGAACCGGACGTGCGTTCGAAGGCCTTCCCACGGGTGATGCTGTCGTTGGCGATCGTCGGCTTGATGGTAGGGCTGATGATCGGTCGCCTGACTACGCCGGACGAGCGTGAACTGCAGCAGGTGCAAGTGATGCAGGATGGCCTGGAGCTGTGGTTCAACGAAGAGCCCAAGCTGCATGGCGAGAACGTGGAAGGGACGGTGGCGTTGCTGTTCCAGGCCCAGGGCAAGGCTCAGCAAGGGCAGCTCAGCCTGCAGGGCAAGCCGGTGAGCTGGCGGGTACAGCACAGCAAGGAAGGTTTGTTGCTGACGGTGGTGGCCGCGCGCCCCCTGCACGGCGAATGGGCCGGTGCAGAGGACGCTGGGCGCTGGCGGGTGCAAGTGAAACTGCACGAATAAAAGAGGGGATATCCCGGCCTGCCTGTACCAGGGTCCCCAAAAGGGGTACTGCGTATAAAGGGGGGATACCCGGCCTGCCTGTACCGAGGTCCCCAAAAGCGGCGGTGCTGCAAATAAAAGAGGGGTTCACCCGGCCTGCCTGTACCAGGGCCCCCGAAACTGGAGATGTATTGCTTATTGCAGGGGGCGTGCCAGTTTTGCAAAAGCCGTGAATACTGGGCTTTTCGGGTGATTTGGCCGGATTTTGAGGGGATTTGTGCCTTTCAGAGGTGCAGCGGGCACAGGAACGGTGCATTCAGAAGGCTGAAATGACTGGGGCCGCTTTGCGCCCCATCGCGACACAAGGCCGCTCCCACAGGATCGCATCAGCCAGGGGGCAGAGGTGATCCTGTGGGAGCGGCCTTGTGTCGCGATGGGCTGCAAAGCAGCCCCAGCAATCTAAAAAGCTAATTCAGAGCTCAGTGGTCATCACCTTCCTCATCATCCCCCCCGGCCACATTCATCCCCAGCTCCTTGATCTTGCGCGTCAGGGTATTGCGCCCCCAACCCAGCAACAGCGCAGCATCGCGACGGCGGCCGGCGGTGTGCTTGAGTGCCGTCTCGATCATGATCCGTTCAAAGCTCGGCACTGCGCTGTCCAGCAGGCTGGTCTGCCCGCGCGCCAAGGCCTGGTCGGCCCACTGGCGCAGGGCCTGCTCCCAGTTGGTTACCGGCGCGGCATCGTGTGGCAGGTTCAGCAGTTCTGGTGGCAGGTCGCCGATCAGCACTTCGCGGCTGGAGGCCATCACGGTGATCCAGCGGCAGGTGTTCTCCATCTGTCGCACATTGCCCGGCCATGGCAGGTTGCGGATGAACTCTTCAGTCTCCGGCTTGAGGATCTTCGGCTCGACTGCCAGCTCCTGGGCCGCCCGGGCAAGGAAGTGGCGGGCGAGGGCGGGGATATCCTCGCGGCGGTCGGCCAGGCGCGGAATATGGATACGGATCACGTTCAGGCGGTGGAACAAGTCCTCACGGAACTTGCCGGCCTGCACCAGTGACTCCAGGTTCTGGTGGGTGGCGGCGATGATGCGCACGTCGACCTTGACCGGCACATGGCCGCCCACGCGGTAGAACTCGCCATCGGCCAGCACACGCAGCAGGCGGGTCTGGGTGTCGGCAGGCATGTCCCCGATTTCGTCGAGAAACAGCGTGCCACCATCGGCCTGCTCGAAACGGCCGCGACGCAAGTTGGCAGCACCTGTGAAGGCGCCTTTCTCATGGCCGAACAGCTCCGACTCCATCAAGTCCTTGGGGATGGCGGCCATGTTCAGGGCAATGAACGGGGATGCTGCGCGTGGGCTGTGCCGGTGCAGGGCGTGGGCCACCAGTTCTTTGCCGGTGCCGGACTCGCCGTTGATCAGCACGGTGATGTTGGAGTGGCTGAGGCGGCCGATGGCGCGGAACACCTCCTGCATCGCCGGGGCTTCACCAATGATTTCCGGGGTGCGCGCCAGGTTCTGTGGCACATCCAGGCCTTGCTGCTCCTGGGCGTGCTGGTTGGCGCGCTTGACCAGCGATACCGCTTCGTCGACGTCGAATGGCTTGGGCAGGTACTCGAAGGCACCGCCTTGGTACGAGGCCACGGCGCTGTCCAGGTCGGAGTGGGCGGTCATGATGATGACCGGCAGGCGCGGGTGCTGCTCGCGGATCTGCGCCAGCAGGTCGAGGCCGCTGGTGCCAGGCATGCGAATGTCGGAAATGATCACGTCGGGTTGCTGACGTGCCAGGCGCCCCATGACACCGTCTGCGCTGTCGAAGCTCTGGGTGGTCATGCCTTCCTGTTGCAGGGCTTTTTCCAGGACCCAGCGGATGGAGCGATCATCGTCGACGATCCATACGGTTTCACTTCGGCTCATGAGGCGGTGGCTCCTTGTTCCAGAGGCAGGTAAATCGAGAAGGCGGTATGGCCAGCGTGGCTTTCACACTCGATCAGGCCCTGGTGCTGGCTGATGATGTTCTGGGTAATGGCCAGGCCCAGCCCGGTACCGTCCGGGCGGCCACTGACCATGGGATAGAAGAGGGTTTCCTGCAGTTCCGGCGGGATGCCCGGGCCGTTGTCGATGATCTCTACCCGCGCTACCAGGCGGTGACGCACGTGGCCGATGGTGAACTGGCGCAGGGCGCGGCTGCGCAAGGTGATGCGACCCAGGCGCAGTTCATTCTGCGAGCTGATCGCCTGCATGGCGTTGCGCACGATGTTGAGTACGGCCTGAATCATCTGTTCTCGGTCGATCAGCACGTCCGGCAGGCTTGGGTCGTAATCGCGCACCAAAGTGATGCACCCCTGGCTTTCGGCATCGACCAGGCTGCACACCCGCTCCAGCACTTCGTGAATATTGGTCATGGCCAGCGACGGCAGCTTGTTCGAGCCGAGCATGCGGTCGACCAGGTTACGCAAGCGGTCGGCCTCCTCGATGATCACATTGGTGTAGTCGCGCAGCCCTTCCTCGGGCAGTTCGCGGGCCAGTAGCTGGGCCGCTCCGCGGATGCCGCCAAGGGGGTTCTTGATTTCGTGGGCCAGGCCGCGCACCAGCATCTTGGTGGTTTCCTGCTTGCTCAGTTGGGCCTCTTCCTTGGTGATGCGCAGCAACCGGTCACGCGGGTGCACCTCGAGCAACAGCAGGGTCTGGCCTTGATGCAGTATCGGCGTTACCGCGTAGTCGACGGTGATGGTCTGCCCGGTCAGCGATGTAAGCTGCGCTTCACGCTTGGTGAACGGGTGCGCCTGCTCGACCGCCTGGCGCAGCGAACTGAGCGCCTCGGTCGATTCGGTGAACAGCTCGCTGATGAACTGCCCATGGCTGCGCTGGCCACTGACGGCCAGCAGCATTTCTGCGGCCGGGTTCATGTACTCCAGGCGCAGCTCGGCGTTGAGCAGCAACGTGGCGGTGGTCAGGTTGTCCAGAAGCAGACGGTGCTGTGCATCGCTGATGGTCATAAGGCGTCGTTGACCTCGTTTGGCGCTTGCCTGGCACTGCTTTGGTCAGGGCCGGACGCGGGGTGGATCCACTGATGCGAGACTCTGAATAAGAAAATGCAAGAAACAAACCAAAGCTCCGAAAAGAAGCGGGATTTACCGATAAAGGCCTGAATCTGCGCAAATTCGGATCAGAAAGTCTTGATGAAACGTTTAATCTGAACCAGATTGGGGAGCAATTGAGGGCATGGCATGAATTAGTGCACCAAGATAGAGCATAGCGTGGCAGGCGAATCAGTGGTGCTTCTGCAAGGTGCGCAGAAACAAAAACGGCCTCCCGAGGGAGGCCGTTTTGATCATGTCATCGGCGCGAGGCGCCAATCAGATCAGCAGCTGTAGTACAGCTCGTATTCCAGCGGGTGTACGAAGGTACGGACCTTGATTTCTTCTTCGCTCTTCAGCTCGATGAAGGCATCGATGAAGTCGTCGGAGAACACGCCGCCCTTGGTCAGGAACGCACGGCCTTTATCCAGCTCTTCCAGAGCTTCTTTCAGGCTGCCGCACACTTGCGGGATGTTCTTGGCTTCTTCTGGTGGCAGGTCGTACAGGTTCTTGTCGGCCGCGTCGCCTGGGTGAATCTTGTTCTGGATGCCGTCCAGGCCAGCCATCAGCAGGGCCGCGAACGCCAGGTACGGGTTGGCCGATGGGTCCGGGAAGCGTGCTTCGATACGGCGGGCTTTCGGGCTGCCAACGTAAGGAATACGGATCGAGGCGGAACGGTTGCGAGCCGAGTAGGCCAGCATTACCGGGGCTTCGAAGCCTGGGACCAGACGCTTGTACGAGTTGGTCGACGGGTTGGTGAAGCCGTTCAGGGCCTTACCGTGCTTGATGATACCGCCGATGAAGTACAGGGCGGTGTCGGACAGGCCGGCATAGCCTTCACCCGAGAAGGTGTTCTTGCCGTCTTTCCAGATCGACATGTGCACGTGCATGCCCGAGCCGTTGTCGCCGTACAGTGGCTTCGGCATGAAGGTGGCGGTACGGCCGTAAGCGTCGGCAACGTTGTGCACGACGTATTTCAGCGCCTGTACTTCGTCAGCCTTCTTCACCAGGGTGTTGAACTTGACGCCGATTTCGTTCTGGCCGGCAGTCGCCACTTCGTGGTGGTGAACTTCAACGGTCTGGCCCATTTCTTCCAGGGCGTTGCACATGGCAGTACGGATTTCGTGGTCGTGGTCGAACGGCGGAACCGGGAAGTAGCCGCCTTTCACGCCTGGACGGTGGCCTTTGTTGCCGCCTTCCACGTCAGCGCCGGTCATCCACGAGCCCTGCTCGGAGAAGATCTTGAACATCGAACCGGAGATGTCCGAGTGGAACTTCACTTCGTCGAAGATGAAGAACTCAGGCTCTGGGCCGGCGAATACGGTGTCACCGATGCCGGTGCTCTTCAGGTACTCTTCAGCACGCTTGGCGATGGCACGTGGGTCGCGGTCGTAGCCCTGCATGCTCGACGGGTCGACGATGTCGCAGGTGATGATCAGGGTTGGTTCTTCGGTGAACGGGTCCAGAACGGCGGTTTCGTCGACCGGCATCAGGATCATGTCGGAAGCTTCGATGCCTTTCCAGCCAGCGATGGAGGAACCGTCGAACATCTTGCCGACTTCGAAGAAGTCTTCGTCCAGCGCATCACGCGACGGCATGGTCACGTGGTGCTGAATGCCTTTGGTGTCCGTGAAACGCAGATCAATCCACTTGACGTCATGATCTTTGATGAGTTGAACCGACTTCGACATGTTGTCCTCCGGATGGTCTAGAGCGCGGTGGGCCGCTGCCCTGGAAAAAGGGTGTTGCCGGGCGCGGATAGTCGGCCAAGCTTACCTGCCTCACAAGGGAGCAAATTGCATGCCAGTGCCCGAAAATGGCGAGGGTGGGATAAAAGGGGGCGTTTGCGGGCATTTGGCGTTGGGGCAGGCAGGGAAAGTGCACTCTTAAGATGCGAATTTTGGAGGTGGCGCACCATAAGGGTGCACGCCTTGGTTTTTGTGGTGCCCGTGAGACCGAGCGCCGCCCGCGCGGCGCATCGCGAGCAAGCTCGCTCCTACGTCTGTTTCGGGCCAGTTACGCCTGTGACAGGCGCGCGCGACCGCCTTGTTTGTACGACGCAATATATTGCGCCATGCGCCAAGGCGTTCGCGCGCAAATCCCACAGGCATATAGGCCCGAAACAGACGTAGGAGCGAGCTTGCTCGCGATGCGCCGCGCGGGCGGCGCTCGATCTAACGGGCACCAAAAAATCCGGCTCTGACATTTATCTCAAAGCTTCTGATCAAAAGTTGGTCAAATCCTGAGCAATTTCCGATATAATTCGCGCCCCTCATTTTCGGCAGGCCCTGCGCGCGCTGTTAACCAATGAAACTTATCGTCAAAGTCTTCCCAGAAATCACCATCAAAAGCCGGCCGGTGCGCAAGCGCTTCATCCGCCAGCTTGGCAAGAACATCCGCAACGTGCTCAAGGATCTCGACCCTGAGCTCGCGGTCGATGGTGTCTGGGACAATCTCGAGGTGGTCACCCGCGTCGAAGACGAAAAAGTCCAGCGCGAGATGATCGAACGCCTCACCTGCACCCCGGGTATCACCCACTTCCTGCAGGTAGAGGAATACCCGCTGGGTGACTTCGACGACATCGTCGCCAAGTGCAAGCACCACTTCGGCCACCTGCTGGCCGGCAAGCACTTCGCCGTGCGCTGCAAACGCGGTGGCCACCATGATTTCACCTCGATGGACGTCGACCGTTACGTCGGCAGCCAGTTGCGCCAGCAGTGTGGCGCCGCCGGGATCGAGCTGAAAAAGCCTGAAGTGCTGGTGCGCATCGAAATCCGCGACCAGCGCCTGTACGTGATCCACAACCAGCACAATGGCATCGGCGGTTATCCGCTGGGTGCCCTGGAGCAGACTCTGGTGCTGATGTCCGGTGGTTTCGACTCCACCGTTGCGGCCTACCAGATGATGCGCCGCGGCCTGATGACCCACTTCTGCTTCTTCAACCTCGGCGGCCGTGCCCACGAGCTGGGCGTAATGGAAGTGGCCCATTACCTGTGGAAAAAATACGGCAGCAGCCAGCGCGTACTGTTCATCAGCGTGCCGTTCGAAGAAGTGGTTGGCGAGATCCTCAACAAGGTCGACAACAGCTACATGGGCGTGACCCTCAAGCGCATGATGCTGCGCGGCGCCGCCCATATGGCCGACCGCCTGCAGATTGACGCGCTGGTGACCGGCGAAGCGATTTCCCAGGTGTCCAGCCAGACCCTGCCGAACCTGTCGATCATCGACTCGGCCACCGACAAGCTGGTGCTGCGCCCGCTGCTGGCCAGCCACAAGCAGGACATCATCGACCAGGCCACCGAAATCGGCACCGCGGACTTTGCCAAGCACATGCCGGAATACTGCGGCGTGATCTCGGTAAACCCGACCACCCATGCCAAGCGTCACCGCATGGAGCACGAAGAAAAGCAGTTCGACATGGCCGTGCTGGAGCGCGCTCTTGAGCGCGCCAAGTTCATTTCCATCGATCATGTGATCGATGAGCTGGGCAAGGACATCGAAATCGAGGAAGTGGCCGAGGCGCTGCCAGGCCAGATCGTCATCGACATTCGCCACCCCGATGCCCAGGAAGACGAACCTCTGGTGCTGGAAGGTATCGAAGTCCAGGCCATGCCGTTCTACGCCATCAACAGCAAGTTCAAGCACCTGGACCCCACGCGCCAGTACTTGCTGTATTGCGACAAGGGTGTGATGAGCCGTTTGCACGCACACCATCTGCTCAGTGAGGGACATGCCAATGTGCGTGTTTATCGTCCGACATAAGACGCCGGGGCTGTATGGCGGCAGTATTCGCCATCGCCCTCCCGACCGCCGGGCCCGCTGAGCCTTAAACGGTACATATTGGCCGCCTACACTGGGCGGCAACCGAATCCTCTGATCGAGATACACTTGTGATCGAAAATCTGCGTAACATCGCCATCATCGCCCACGTTGACCATGGTAAAACCACTCTGGTCGACAAACTCCTGCGTCAGTCCGGCACTCTGGAGCGTAACGAGCTCAACGACGAGCGCGTCATGGACTCCAACGACCAGGAAAAAGAGCGCGGTATTACCATTCTGGCGAAAAACACCGCCATCAACTGGAACGGCTACCACATCAACATCGTCGACACCCCCGGCCACGCCGACTTCGGTGGCGAGGTTGAGCGTGTAATGTCGATGGTCGACTCCGTGCTGCTGCTGGTCGACGCCCAGGACGGCCCGATGCCGCAAACCCGCTTCGTGACCAAGAAGGCTTTCGAAGCCGGCCTGAAGCCAATCGTCGTGATCAACAAGGTTGACCGTCCGGGCGCACGTCCTGACTGGGTTCTGGACCAGATCTTCGACCTGTTCGACAACCTCGGTGCCACCGACGAACAGCTGGACTTCAAAGTGGTCTACGCCTCGGCCCTGAACGGCATTGCCGGCCTGGACCACACTGCCATGGCCGAAGACATGACCCCGCTGTACCAGTCGATCGTCGACAACGTACCAGCACCGTCTGTTGACCGCGACGGCCCGTTCCAGATGCAGATCTCGGCACTGGACTACAACAGCTTCCTCGGCGTTATCGGTGTTGGCCGCATCGCCCGTGGCCGCGTCAAGCCGAACACCCCGGTTGTCGCCATCGACACCAACGGCAAGAAGCGTAACGGCCGTATCCTGAAGCTGATGGGTCACCACGGTCTGCACCGCGTTGACGTCGAAGAAGCCCAGGCTGGCGATATCGTCTGCATCAGCGGTTTCGATGAGCTGTTCATCTCCGACACCCTGTGCGCCCCGGATGCGGTAGAAGCGATGAAGCCGCTGACCGTTGACGAGCCGACCGTTTCGATGACCTTCCAGGTCAACGACTCGCCGTTCTGCGGTAAAGAAGGCAAGTTCGTCACCAGCCGTAACATCAAGGACCGTCTGGACAAGGAGCTGCTGTACAACGTTGCTCTGCGCGTTCAGGAGACCGACTCCCCTGACAAGTTCAAGGTTTCGGGCCGTGGTGAGCTGCACCTGTCGGTGCTGATCGAAACCATGCGTCGTGAAGGCTTCGAAATGGCCGTGGGCCGTCCTGAAGTGATCATCCGCGAAGTCGACGGCGTGAAGCAGGAACCGTTCGAGAACGTCACCATCGACATCCCTGAAGAATCCCAGGGCAAGGTCATGGAAGAGATGGGTCTGCGTAAAGGCGACCTGACCAACATGGTTCCGGATGGCAAGGGCCGTGTTCGTCTGGAGTACAACATTCCAGCCCGTGGTCTGATCGGTTTCCGTAACCAGTTCCTGACCCTGACCAACGGTGCAGGCATCCTGACCTCGATCTTCGATCGCTACGACACCATGAAGTCGGGCCAGATGTCCGGCCGCCTCAACGGCGTACTGGTTTCGGTCGAGACCGGCAAGGCACTGACCTACTCGCTGGAAACCCTGCAGGCTCGCGGCAAGCTGTTCGTTGAACACGGCCAGGAGATCTACAACGGTCAGATCATCGGCCTGAACAGCCGTGACAACGACCTGGGCGTGAACCCGACCAAAGGCAAGAAGCTCGACAACATGCGTGCTTCGGGCAAAGACGAAGTCATCGCCCTGGTACCGCCAGTTCGCCACACCCTCGAGCAGGCCCTGGAATTCATCCAGGACGACGAGCTGTGCGAAGTGACTCCTAAGTCGATCCGTCTGCGCAAGAAGATCCTGGACGAAGGCGAGCGTACCCGCGCAGCCAAGAAAGCCAAGAACTGAGTTAGCTCAGGCTGAATGAAAACGCCCCCGGTCGAAAGGCCGGGGGCGTTTTTGTGTGCCTTGTGGAAAGCTCCAGTAGGAAGCGACTGTGTTTTGCAGGTGCTTGTTCGACGGCAAACCGAGGAGCCTTGTGACAATCAGAAGCCGTGCTTAGGTTGGCTGGCTCTTGCTTTGGAGCTTGGAACATGAATTGTCGTTACCTGTTGTTTATTCCGTGTCTCGCCGTCAGTTTTCAGGCCAGTGCCCAGCAGGCGTGTAGCGCGTTGCGACCGCAGGAAATAGCCCGCTGTCATGTCGAGAAGGTGAGACAGGCACCCTTGCAGTACCAGTTGGAGCAGAAGACACCCGCACAGGGCTATACGCTGTATCAATACCGGATGACCTCACAGACCTGGTCGCCTGAGCCCGTTGTTGAGCCCCGCCTGTGGGAGCACCGCGTCGAACTGTTCGTGCCAGACGTGGCATTGGCGGAGAAAGCGTTGGTAGTAGTCAATAACGGTGTGAGGTTTGGTGAGGAACAACAAATCCCTGACTACTCGTCCGAGGCGTTGAGTGCCATTGCCGTGCAGACACAGACTGTTGTGGCGTCGATCAGCGATGTGCCCAACCAGTATGTGACCTTCCGTGATGCACAAGCGCCGATGCGCGAGGATGATGCCGTGGCCCACACCTGGGCGCATTGGCTGCGTAACGAAGCGGCTGCCCCGGAGCTGCCGCTGCATGTGCCAATGGCCGCTGTCGCCAGCAGGGGCATGGACCTCATGGCTGACGCGTTGCCCGAGCTACGCCTCGAGCAGTTCATCATCACCGGTGCCTCGAAACGCGGTTGGAGTGCATGGCTGACGGCCATGGCCGATGATCGGGTAATTGCCATCGTGCCCAGCGTCATCGATGTTGCCGACACTTCCAGCATGCTGGAGGGCTTGCGCAAGCGGTACGGTGGTTCATGGCCATTGGCGCTTTGGCCCTATCAGGCTGCGGAGGTATTGCAGCAGTTGGGCAGCCCGGCCTTCGCTCGGTTGATGGCACTGATGGACCCGATGCAGTACCTGGATGAGCCGGGTGCTCGCCTGAAGATACCGAAATACCTGGTGTCCGCCAGCGGGGATGATTTCTTCGCCCCTGATCACGCCACGGACTACCTGCAGCGCCTGCCTGGCCAGACCAGCCTCAGGGTGCTGCCGAACTCGGACCATGGGGGCGTGCGTGCGCATGTTGTCACTACCCTCGTGCCGATGGTTCAGCGTATCCAGGCCAGCCTGCCGATGCCTCGCGTGCAAGTGGCTCCGGGCGAAGGAGCTGCGCATGTGCTGGTACGGCTTTCGGAAATGCCTGTAGCAGTGAAGGTATGGACTGCGGCTAACCCCTTGGATCGGGACTTCCGCCATGCCTGCGGGGTACGCTACACATCGCAGACGATCATCCCCAGTGAGGCGTTCAGCCTTGACTGGGCGCCGCCGGCGCAAGGCTGGCAGGCGCGGTTCGTAGAGGCGCGGTTTGCTGATGGTTTCGTTGTCACCAGCCCGGTCAGCGTTTTGCCGCAGACTTATCCTGAGCATCCACCAGCGGATCAGGGGGGTGCTTGCCGGAGCTTCCCCGCTGGCTGAAATGGGAGCGGTGGGTTCAGTGCTTCATGCCCAGCTCGGCATCGCCACAGAATCGAGCGCCGCCCGCGCGGCGCTCGATTTATGCCCCGGCGCAAGACTCAACGCCCAACCACCTTGGGCTTGTAGGCGCAATACCCCGGCCGTGGCCCGACCTTGGGGTGGTTGCGGCAGGTATCCGGGCGCTTGTCATAAATGGTGCACAGCCGGCTTTTACGATCCAGGTACATGCAGTCGTCGTTGCTCATCCGGGTCAGGGTGAAGATCCCGGACTTCTGGTTGAAGCGCTCGATGATGCCTTCTTTTTGCAGGCGCTTGGCCACGTTCTTGGGTGGTTCGTCTTTTTCGAACTCGTCGACCACGCCGATACGGATCAGATCCTTGATCTTCACCTCCACCGGCAGGGTGCAGCAGGTCGAATGGCAGCCATGGCACATGTTGCTGGTGTAGCGCTGCCAGGTCTCCAGGCGGTCGACTTCGGCCGCGGCGATCAGGGTCGTTTTCATCTTTATAGGGTGGATCACGGTCTTGGGGCGCGCGATGATACCGGAATTGTTCAATTTATGAACAACCTTTTGCCGGAATCGCAGAGTGGGCATGAAAACTGCGAACCGTAACTGTCGCTCTCTGTCGAAGGGTCTAGTCTCAACACTCTCCCTCCGCTTTCGTCAACTTGCCCGAGGATGCCGCATGTCCCAGGAACCTAAAGCACGTGACGCCGAAGTCGCGGATTTTCGCGCTGCTGTACTGAACAAGCTGACCTATGCGGTCGGCAAGGACCCCGAGCACGCCTTCGACCATGACTGGTTCGAAGCCATTGCCCTGGCCGCGCGCGATCACATGGTCGACCACTGGATGGATCACACCCGGCAGGCCTATCGGCGCAGCCAGAAGCGTGTCTACTACCTTTCCCTGGAGTTTCTCATCGGCCGCTTGCTGTACGACAGCCTGAGCAACCTGGGCCTGCTGGACGTCGCCCGCGATGCCCTGGAAGGGCTGAATGTGGACCTCGAACGCATTCGCCTGCTCGAACCGGACGCCGCGCTGGGCAATGGTGGCCTTGGCCGTCTGGCGGCGTGCTTCATGGAGAGCATGTCTACCCTGGGTATCGCTGCCCATGGTTACGGCATCCGCTACGAGCACGGGCTGTTCCGTCAGGCCGTGGTCGATGGCTGGCAGCAGGAACAGACCGAGAACTGGCTGGATTTCGGCAACCCCTGGGAGTTCGAGCGCGCCGAGGTGATCTACCCGATCAGCTTTGGCGGCAGTGTCGAAACGGTGCACGATGCAAGCGGTACCCAGCGCCAGGTATGGTGGCCGGGCGAGACGGTGCGGGCGGTGGCCTACGACACGCCGGTAGTCGGCTGGCGTGGATCCAGCGTCAACACCCTGCGCCTGTGGCGCGCGCGGGCGCTGGAAGAGCTGCACCTGGAGCGCTTCAACGCCGGTGACCATTTGGGGGCTGTGGCTGAAGTGGCGCGTGCCGAGAGCATTTCGCGTGTGCTTTACCCCGCCGACAGTACCGAGGCCGGCCAGGAACTGCGCCTTCGCCAGGAGTACTTTTTCGTCTCGGCTTCGCTGCAGGACTTGCTGCGGCGCCACCTGAACATGCACAAGGACCTGCTCAACCTGCCTGATGCAGCGGCGATCCAGCTAAACGACACCCACCCTTCGATTGCGGTGGCGGAGCTGATGCGGTTGCTGGTGGATCAGCACGAAGTGCCTTGGGAAAAGGCATGGGAGCTGACCGTCGGCACGCTCGCCTACACCAACCATACTCTGTTGCCAGAAGCCCTGGAAACCTGGCCGGTAGCGCTGATGGAGCGCATGCTGCCGCGGCACATGCAGATCATCTACCTGATCAATGCCTACCATATCGATGCGTTGCGGGCCAAAGGCCTGCACGATTTCGACGTGCTGCGCGCAGTTTCGCTGATCGAGGAAGACAACGGCCGACGGGTGCGCATGGGCAATCTGGCGTTTCTCGGCTCGCACAGCGTCAACGGCGTGTCGGCGCTGCACAGCAAGTTGATGAAGAGCACGGTGTTCTCCGAGCTGCACAAGCTCTACCCGCAACGGATCAACAACAAGACCAACGGCATTACCTTCCGCCGCTGGTTGTACCAGTCCAACCCTCAGCTGACCGAGATGCTGGTCGAGGCGCTTGGGCCGGAACTCAAGGACGACCCGCAGACGCTTCTGGCGGGCCTGGTGCCGTTCGCCGACAAACCCGGTTTCCGCAAGCAGTTCGCTGCCCAGCGGCTGCACAGCAAGCGTGCCCTGGCCAGCATCATTCAGGATCGCATCGGCGTCACGGTCAACCCCGAGGCGCTATTCGACGTTCAGGTTAAACGTATTCACGAATACAAGCGCCAGTTGCTCAACCTGATGCACACCGTTGCACTGTACCAGGCCATACGCAACGAACCTGGCACCAACTGGGTGCCGCGGGTGAAGATCTTCGCTGGCAAGGCTGCGGCCAGTTACCATCAGGCCAAACTGATCATCAAACTGGCCAACGACATCGCCCGGGTGGTGAACAACGACCCGACAGTGCGCGGCCTGCTGAAGGTGGTGTTCCTGCCCAACTACAACGTCAGCCTGGCCGAGAGCATCATCCCGGCGGCGGACCTTTCCGAGCAGATATCCACCGCGGGTTACGAAGCTTCCGGTACCAGCAACATGAAGTTCGGCCTCAATGGTGCGTTGACCATTGGCACCCTGGATGGCGCCAACGTGGAGATGTGCGAACAGGTGGGGGCCGACAACATGTTCATCTTTGGCCTGACCTCGCAGCAGGTTGAAGCGCGCAAGCGTGCCGGTGATTTTGGCGCAAATGCTGCCATAGCCGCTTCCAACCGCTTGACCGATGTGTTGCAGGCCATTCGTAGTGGTGTGTTCTCGCCAGACGACCCTTCCCGGTACACCGGGTTGATCGACGGCCTGGTGGCCTATGATCGCTTCCTGGTGTGTGCCGATTTCGATGACTACTGGGATGCTCAGCGCCGGGTCGAGGATCTGTGGCACACACCGCAGGAGTGGTGGCGCAAGGCGGTGCTCAATACCGCGCGGATGGGCTGGTTCTCGTCGGACCGCACCATTCGCGAATATGCCACCGAGATCTGGAAGGCATTGGATTGAGGTGAGGCCGTTCGCGGGCACGCCCGCTCCCACAGGTGTCTCGCAAGCTTCAAGGCTTGCGCTGTACCTGTGGGAGCGAGCGCGCCCGCGAATGGACACACAACCAGACCACCGGCCTGGCGAAGGCTGAACTACCGACCTATTGTGCCGTCTGAGAGCCGTGGCGAGTCTCATCACTCGCTAGCCCGTCACTCTCCCTGTAAACTGCGTGGGTTTTTCATCCCCCCAATCCGTTCGGAGCCATACATGTCCCGCGTTACCCTGAGTCGCTATCTGATTGAGCAGACCCGCAGCAACAATACCCCTGCCGATCTGCGCTTCCTGATCGAAGTGGTAGCGCGTGCGTGCAAGGAAATCAGCCACCACGTGTCCAAAGGCGCCCTCGGTGGTGTGCTGGGCAGCATGGGCACTGAAAACGTGCAGGGCGAGGTCCAGAAGAAACTGGACGTGATTTCCAACGATATCCTGCTGGAAGCCAACGAGTGGGGCGGTCACCTGGCTGGCATGGCTTCCGAAGAAATGGACAACGCGTACCAGATCCCGGGCAGGTACCCGAAAGGCGCCTACCTGCTGGTCTTCGACCCGCTGGACGGTTCGTCGAACATCGACGTCAACGTGTCGGTCGGTACCATCTTCTCGGTTCTGCGTTGCCCTAACCAGTACCTGAGCCAGAACGAAAGCCTCAACGAAGAAGCGTTCCTGCAGCCAGGTACCGAGCAGGTTGCTGCCGGTTATGCCATCTACGGCCCGCAGACCATGCTGATCCTGACCCTGGGCAACGGCGTCAAGGGCTTCACCCTGGATCGCGAACTGGGCAGCTTCGTGCTGACCCACGAAAACATCCGCGTACCGGAGACCACCGCCGAGTTCGCCATCAACATGTCCAACCAGCGTCACTGGGAAGCCCCGGTACAGCGCTATGTGGGCGAACTGCTGGCAGGCGAGACCGGCCCGCTGAAGAAGAACTACAACATGCGCTGGATCGCCTCGATGGTGGCCGACGTGCACCGCATCCTGACCCGTGGCGGCCTGTTCATGTACCCACGTGACGCCCGCGAACCAAGCAAGCCGGGCAAGCTGCGCCTGATGTACGAAGCCAACCCGATGTCGTTCATCATCGAACAGGCCGGTGGCGCTTCCACCAACGGTTACGATCGCATCCTCGACATCAAGCCAGAAAGCCTGCACCAGCGCGTGTCGGTGATTCTCGGCTCGAAGGAAGAGGTCGAGCGCGTCACCGCTTACCACAAGGAGTAAGTCATGCTCGCACCTTGGCAGCCGTTGCTGGAATGGTGGTTCGGTTGGGGCACCAGTGCCCAGGCCGTGGCTGACGAGAAGAGCACGCTGTGGTTCGGCAAGCATTACGATGCCGACGCCCATGCGCTGTTTGGCGACCTGGTCGAGCACGCCCTGGCGGGTGGGCTCGAAGAGTGGCAGCAAACCCCGCAGGGCTGGCTGGGCCTGCTGATTTTGCTCGACCAGCTGCCACGCATGATCTACCGCGACACGCCGCGTGCCTTCGACGGCGACCGGCGTGCCCAGGTAGTCGCCATGCAGGGGCTGCAGAAGGGCTGGGACTACCAGCTGCTGCCGATCCAGCGCGTGTTCGTGCTGCTGGTACTGGAGCATGCCGAAGTGCTGGACTGGCAGAACCTGTGCGTGGAGCGTTATCGAATGCTGCTGGACGAACAGCCCGAGGCCAACCGCCGGCTGTTCGAAGGCTTCCTCGACTATGCCGAGCAGCACCAGCGGGTAATTGCCCGCTTCGGGCGCTTCCCGCACCGCAACCTGGTGCTGGAGCGGCCGAGCACCAGCGAAGAGATGGACTTTTTGCTGGAGCCTGGGTCCCGGTTCTGAGGCCCAAGGGGCCTGCTGTGCAGGCATCGCGACGCAAGGCCGCTCCCATTGGGGGCGGCCTTTTTTATTGGGCGCATGATTAATGCTTTGTGATTAATCGCACAGTAGTGGCCATCCGACCAATGGTGTAGGGACATAGGGGGTGGGGCAGGGAACCTGGGAGGGATTTTCACGTCGAAGGTCACTGCAGGCCACTCGCCTGTATCATCTTTCAGGAGTGTCCCTTCATGTCGTTGCGTTCCCTCGCCCTGTTGTCGCTGTGCGTCGTGCTGACTGCCTGCAGCAAGATCAATCAGGAAAACTATTCCAAGATCAAGGCCGGTATGAACAAGGCCGAGGTCGAGCAGTTGCTCGGCACGCCGACCGAGTGTTCTGGCGCGTTGGGCATGAGCAGCTGCACCTGGGGGGACGAGAAGAGCTTCATCAGCGTGCAGTACGCAGCTGACAAGGTGCTGATGTATTCCGGGCAGGGCCTCAAATGAGGCGTGCGTACCTGCTGATGGGGGTATGCCTGGCGTTGCTGCTGGGCGGTTGTGCAGGTTCCGTGCACGACCCGCTGGCGCCGAAAACCGCCGGCCATGTCGACCTCAAGCGCTACCAGGGCAAATGGTACGAGCTGGCGCGCCTGCCCATGCGCTTCCAGGAAGGCTGCGAGCAGTCCGAGGCCCATTACAACCTCAGGCCTGATGGCAGTTATGGCGTGCTCAACCGCTGCCGCACCATGGGTGATGAATGGCTTCGCGCCGAAGGGCATGCGAATATCCAGGAGCCGGGGCACACCGACAAGCTGTGGGTCGAGTTCGATAACTGGTTCACCAGGCTGGTGCCAGGCGTGGCGCGGGGTGAGTACTGGATTCTTTATGTGGACGACCACTACCGCACGGCCATCGTCGGCAGCCCGGACCGCAAGTACCTTTGGATTCTGTCGCGCACACCGACACTGCCGGCCTGGGAGCGTGAGAACCTGCTGTCCAGGGCGCGGCAGCAGGGGTATGACACCAGCCGCTTGATCTGGCGGGCGTCCGATCAGCAAATAGTAAAAATGCACTGAGTTTTTTGGGGTTGCGTTGCAACCCTTCGCGGGCTTGCACGCGAAGGGCTGCAACGCAGCCCCGGTACGCTCAGCCCAAAAGCTGGCGCAACACCTTGGCAAACGCCCGCCCGCTTTCTTCTTCCTGGGCATGCCGCCCCTGGCGCACCACCCATTGCCCATTCACCATCACATCGCGCACCTGGCGATCGCCACCGGCAAACAGCCAACGGTTGAGAATGGCATCACCCTCCGCCATGGCGATGTAGGGGTCCTGCCCATCGAGCACCAGCCAGTCGGCACGCTTGCCCACCGCCAACTCGCCGATCGCCTGCCCCAGCGCCTGCGCACCACCGCTCAGCGCCGCGTCATACAGCGTGCGCCCGACCATCGGCTGGTCGCCGCGATACAGGCGGTTGCGTCGCTGGTCCCGCAGGCGCTGGCCATATTCCAGCCAGCGCAGCTCCTCCACCACGCTTAACGACACATGGCTGTCCGAACCAATGCCCATGCGCCCGCCCTGTGCCAGGAAATCCACTGCCGGGAAGATCCCATCGCCCAGGTTGGCTTCGGTGGTCAGGCACAACCCGGCGACCGCGCCGCTGCGGGCCATGGCAGTCACTTCGTCCGGTTCGGCATGGGTAGCGTGTACCAGGCACCAGCGGCGGTCCACGTCCACGTGCTCGTACAGCCACTGCAGCGGGCGCAGGCCGCTCCAGGCCAGGCAGTCGTCGACTTCCTTCTGCTGTTCGGCGATGTGGATATGCACCGGGCACTGCCTGTCGCTGGCCGCCAGCACTTCGGCGATCTGCCCAGGCCTCACCGCCCGCAGCGAGTGGAAGCACAGGCCCAGGTGCTGCGCGGGTTGCGCGGCCAGCAACGGGAAGAGTTGCGCTTGCAGTTGCAGGTACTGTTCAGTGGAGTTGATGAAGCGCCGCTGCCCGTCGTTCGGCGCCTGGCCGCCAAAGCCTGCATGGCTGTACAGCACCGGTAGCAAGGTCAGGCCGATGCCGCTGTCGGCTGCAGCCGCGCTAATGCGTCGCGACAGCTCGGCCGGGTCGGCGTAAGGCTTGCCGGCCTGGTCGTGGTGCACGTAATGGAATTCGGCCACTGAGGTGTAGCCGGCCTTGAGCATCTCGATGTACAGCTGGCGGGCGATGACCTGAAGCTGCTCTGGGCTGATCTGCCCGACCAGGCGGTACATCAGGTCTCGCCAGGTCCAGAAACTGTCGTTGGGGTTGCCGGCGACTTCCGCCAGGCCTGCCATGGCGCGCTGGAAGGCATGCGAGTGCAGGTTGGGCATGCCGGGCAGCAGCGGGCCGGCCAGGCGCTCGGCGTCTTCGGCCGAAGCGCCAGGCTCGATGCTGGCCACACGGCCATCGCTGGCGACCTCGATACGCACATGGCTGGCCCAACCCGTAGGTAGCAGGGCGCGTTCGGCGAAGTAGGCTGACATCGGTGGAATCCTGTTATTGTTAACTTGTATATACATATACAGGCGTTTGCCTGCCGGGTAAACTGCGGCAAGCTACCGCTCATTTCATTTGCACAAGGATCCATCGCCGTGCCGACACCTCCTGTCTCCGTGCTGGTTGCCCAGATGGGCGAGGGCCCGGCGCCGCTCTACGCCCGGGTCAAACAGATGATCATCCAGCAGATCGACAACGGCAGCTGGCCACCGCATCACCGGGTACCCTCCGAGAGCGAGCTGGTCAACGAGCTGGGCTTCAGCCGCATGACCATCAACCGCGCCCTGCGTGAACTCACCGCAGAAGGCCTGCTGGTGCGCATGCAAGGGGTCGGCACCTTCGTGGCCGAGCCCAAGGGCCGTTCGGCGCTGTTCGAGGTCAACAACATTGCCGACGAAATTGCCGCGCGCGGACACCAGCATAGCTGCCAGGTGATCACGCTTGCCGAAGAAGCGGCCGGCTCCGAACGGGCGCTGGCGCTGGACATGCGTGAAGGTCAGCGCGTGTTCCATTCGCTGATCGTGCATTTCGAGAACGGCGTGCCAGTGCAGATCGAGGACCGTTACGTCAACGCGGCCATTGCGCCCGATTACCTCAAGCAGGACTTCACCCGGCAGACGCCTTACGCCTACCTGTCCCAGGTGGCGCCGCTGACGGAGGGCGAGCATGTGGTCGAGGCAATCCTGGCCGAGCCGGAAGAATGCACCCTGTTGCAGATCGACCGGGGCGAGCCTTGCCTGCTGATTCGTCGTCGCACCTGGTCCGGCCGCCAGCCGGTGACCGCTGCACGGCTGATCCACCCCGGTTCCCGTCATCGCCTGGAAGGACGTTTCAGCAAATGAGTCAGCTGCAATTGTTGCGTGCGCACGATTACCCGCGCATGCCTTGGAAGAACGGTGGTGGTTTCACCGAAGAGATCACCCGCGACAGTGGCGAGGGTCTGGACGGTTTTGGTTGGCGTCTGTCGATTGCCGACATCGAAGAGTCGGGGGGCTTTTCCACCTTCGCCGGCTACCAGCGGATCATCACCGTGCTGCAGGGCGACGGCATGCGCCTGCTGGTCGATGGCCAGGCCAGTCGGCCATTGCTGGCGTTCGATGCGTTTGCGTTCAGCGGCGAGAGCCAGGTCAGCTGCAAGTTGCTGGGCGGGGCGATCCGCGATTTCAACCTGATCTATGCACCGCAGCGATATCGGGCGCGGCTGCAGTGGCTGGATGGCACCAGCCGGGTGTACAGCTCGGCGTCGACGGTGTTGTTGTTTGCTGCCAGCAGCCTGGTCGAAGTCACTATTTCCGGGCGCGAGACGCAGCGGTTGGGGTTGTTCGACTGCTTGCGGCTGGAAGGCAATGATGAATTGCTGGGGCTGGAGGTTCAGGGGCGGTTCTGCCTGATCGAACTTGATGGGCGCTGAAGGTTCGGCTGTAGATTTTTGGCGCCTGTGAGATCGAGCGCCGCGCGGGCGGCGCTCGATCTATACCCCAACATAAATCTCAAGCCAGGAACGGCAAGGTCCGATTATTTTGGTTGTCCATGCTTGTACATACAAGTAAAGGTGTGTTTGTATATTGACCACGACATACCCGCCCGCGGACGACCGCAGAGGACCTTTCCCGTGACCGACAACAACAAATACCGTGACGTTGAAATCCGTGCCCCACGTGGCAACAAGCTGACCGCCAAAAGCTGGCTGACCGAAGCGCCACTGCGCATGCTGATGAACAACCTCGATCCACAGGTCGCGGAAAACCCGAAAGAGCTGGTGGTATACGGCGGTATCGGCCGCGCCGCGCGCAACTGGGCCTGCTACGACAAGATCGTCGAAACCCTGACCCGCCTGGAGGACGACGAAACCCTGCTGGTGCAGTCGGGCAAGCCGGTCGGTGTGTTCAAGACCCACAGCAACGCACCGCGCGTGCTGATCGCCAACTCCAACCTGGTGCCACACTGGGCCAACTGGGAACACTTCAACGAACTGGACGCCAAGGGCCTGGCGATGTATGGCCAGATGACCGCCGGCAGCTGGATCTACATCGGCAGCCAGGGCATCGTCCAGGGCACCTATGAAACCTTCGTCGAAGCCGGTCGCCAGCACTACGGCGGCAGCCTGAAAGGCAAGTGGGTACTCACCGCTGGCCTGGGCGGCATGGGCGGCGCCCAGCCACTGGCCGCGACCCTGGCTGGGGCTTGCTCGCTGAACATCGAATGCCAGCAGAGCCGTATCGACTTCCGCCTGGAAACCCGCTACGTCGACGAGCAGGCCACTGACCTCGACGACGCCCTCGCACGCATCGCCAAGTACACCGCCGAAGGCAAGGCCATCTCCATCGCCCTGCACGGCAACGCCGCCGAAATCCTCCCAGAGCTGGTCAAACGTGGCGTCCGCCCGGACATGGTCACCGACCAGACCAGCGCCCACGACCCACTGAACGGCTACCTGCCAGCCGGCTGGACCTGGGAACAGTACCGCGATCGTGCGCAGACCGAACCGGCTGCAGTGGTCAAGGCCGCCAAGCAGTCGATGGCCGTGCACGTGCAGGCCATGCTGGACTTCCAGAAGCAGGGCATCCCGACCTTCGATTACGGCAACAACATCCGCCAGATGGCCAAGGAGGAGGGCGTGGCCAATGCCTTCGACTTCCCAGGCTTCGTCCCGGCCTACATCCGCCCACTGTTCTGCCGCGGCGTCGGCCCGTTCCGCTGGGCGGCGCTGTCCGGTGAAGCCGAGGACATCTACAAGACCGACGCCAAGGTCAAGGAACTGATCCCCGACGACGCCCACCTGCACCGCTGGCTGGACATGGCCCGCGAGCGCATCAGCTTCCAGGGCCTGCCGGCACGTATCTGCTGGGTGGGGCTGGGCCTTCGCGCCAAGCTGGGCCTGGCTTTCAACGAAATGGTCCGCAGCGGCGAGCTGTCGGCACCGGTGGTGATCGGCCGTGACCACCTCGACTCCGGCTCGGTATCCAGCCCGAACCGCGAAACCGAGGCCATGCGTGATGGTTCGGACGCTGTTTCCGACTGGCCGCTGCTCAACGCCCTGCTGAACACCGCAGGCGGCGCCACCTGGGTATCGCTGCACCATGGCGGTGGCGTGGGCATGGGCTTCTCGCAGCACTCGGGCATGGTCATCGTCTGCGACGGTACCGATGAGGCCGCCGAGCGCATCGCCCGGGTACTGACCAACGACCCAGGGACTGGCGTCATGCGTCACGCCGATGCCGGTTATGACATCGCCATCGACTGCGCCAAGGAGCAGGGCCTGGACCTGCCGATGATCACCGGCTGATCACCACGCTTTGGATCGCACCCTGCAAGGGGTGATACTGAACAACAAGAAGGAGCGCGCAGGTACCCACAAGCGGGCCTGCGGCTCCACGCGATTTGGAGTAGTAACGTGACCGAACTCACCCTCAAGCCTGGCACCCTGACCCTGGCCCAGCTGCGCGCGATCCATGCCGCGCCCGTGCGCCTGCAACTGGATGCCAGCGCCGCACCGGCCATCGACGCCAGCGTCGCCTGTGTCGAGCAGATCATTGCCGAAGACCGTACTGCCTACGGCATCAACACCGGTTTCGGCCTGCTGGCCTCGACCCGCATCGCCAGCCATGACCTGGAGAACCTGCAGCGCTCGCTGGTGCTGTCCCACGCCGCCGGTATCGGCGCGCCGCTGGATGACGACCTGGTGCGGTTGATCATGGTACTGAAGATCAACAGCCTCAGCCGTGGCTTCTCCGGCATCCGCCGCAAAGTCATCGACGCGCTTATTGCCCTGGTCAACGCCGAAGTCTACCCGCACATCCCGCTGAAAGGCTCGGTAGGCGCATCCGGTGACCTTGCCCCGCTAGCGCATATGTCGCTGGTGCTGCTGGGCGAAGGCAAGGCCCGCTACAAGGGCCAGTGGCTGCCGGCCACCGAAGCCTTGGCGATTGCCGGCCTCGAACCGCTGACCCTGGCCGCCAAAGAGGGCCTGGCCCTGCTCAACGGTACCCAGGCCTCCACCGCCTATACCTTGCGTGGCCTGTTCCAGGCCGAAGACCTGTATGCCGCGGCCATCGCCTGCGGCGGCCTGAGCGTCGAAGCCGCATTGGGCTCGCGCTCGCCCTTCGATGCGCGTGTCCACGAAGTGCGTGGCCAACGCGGCCAGATCGACACCGCGGCCTGCTTCCGCGACCTGCTGGGCGACTCCAGCGAAGTGTCGCTGTCGCACAAGAACTGCGACAAGGTCCAGGACCCGTACTCGCTGCGCTGCCAGCCGCAGGTCATGGGTGCCTGCCTGACCCAGCTGCGTCAGGCCGCCGAGGTACTGGGCATCGAAGCCAACGCTGTGTCGGACAACCCGCTGGTGTTCGCTGCCGAAGGTGATGTGATCTCCGGCGGCAACTTCCACGCCGAACCGGTGGCCATGGCGGCTGACAACCTGGCCCTGGCCATCGCTGAAATCGGCTCGCTCAGCGAGCGCCGCATCTCGCTGATGATGGACAAGCACATGTCCCAGCTGCCGCCGTTCCTGGTGGAAAACGGTGGGGTCAACTCCGGCTTCATGATCGCCCAGGTCACCGCTGCCGCCCTGGCCAGCGAGAACAAGGCTTTGTCGCACCCGCACAGCGTCGACAGCCTGCCAACTTCGGCCAACCAGGAGGACCACGTGTCGATGGCCCCGGCCGCCGGCAAGCGCCTGTGGGAAATGGCCGAAAACACCCGTGGCGTGCTGGCCATCGAATGGCTGGGCGCGTGCCAGGGCCTGGACCTGCGCAAAGGCCTGAAGACTTCGGCCAAGCTGGAGCAGGCGCGCCAGGCGCTGCGCAGTGAGGTGCCGCACTACGACCGTGACCGTTTCTTCGCGCCGGATATCGAAAAGGCCGTGGACCTGTTGGCCAAGGGTAGTCTGACCGGCTTGCTGCCGGCGGGTGTACTGCCAAGCCTGTAACGCCCCTGGGGCCGCTGGGCGGCCCTTCGCGGGCGCGCCCGCTCCCACAGAAGTAGGTGCAAAACACCATCCCCTGTGGGAGCGGGCGTACCCGCGAAGGGGCTGCGCAGCAGCCCCCTGAATCTCACGACCACAAAAACAATTCAAGGACGTGACATGCAACAAGCTCAAGGTCTCAAGCGCGGGCTAAGTGCCCGCCACATCCGTTTCATGGCCCTCGGCTCCGCCATCGGCACCGGCCTTTTCTACGGCTCTGCCTCGGCCATCCAGATGGCAGGCCCGGCCGTTCTGCTGGCCTACCTGATCGGCGGCGCTGCAGTGTTCATGGTCATGCGCGCCCTTGGCGAAATGGCCGTGCACAACCCGGTGGCCGGCTCCTTCGGCCACTACGCCACCACCTACCTCGGCCCAATGGCCGGCTTCATCCTTGGCTGGACCTACGCTTTCGAGATGGTCATCGTCGCCATCGCCGACGTCACCGCGTTCGGTATCTACATGGGCTTCTGGTTCCCGGAGGTAGCCCGCTGGATCTGGGTGCTGGGCATCGTTTTCCTGATCGGCGGCCTCAACCTGTGCAACGTCAAGGTATTCGGCGAAATGGAATTCTGGCTGTCGCTGCTCAAGGTCGGCGCCATCGTGGCGATGATCCTGGCCGGCCTCGGCATCATGGCTTTCGGTTTCAGCCAGGTGGGTACCGGGCATGCCGTGGGCATGAGCAACCTGTTCGACCACGGCGGCTTCATGCCTAACGGCGTGGGGGGCTTGATTGCGTCGTTTGCCGTGGTGATGTTCGCCTTCGGCGGTATCGAGATCATCGGCGTCACCGCCGGCGAGGCAAAAGACCCGCAGCGCGTCATTCCCAAAGCGATCAACGCGGTGCCACTGCGTATCCTGCTGTTCTACGTGCTCACCCTGTTCGTGCTGATGTGCCTGTACCCATGGCCGCAGATCGGCAGCCAGGGCAGCCCGTTCGTGCAGATCTTCAGCAACCTGGGCATTGGCTCTGCCGCTGCCGTGCTGAACGTCGTGGTGATTTCCGCTGCCATCTCCGCCATCAACAGCGACATCTTTGGCGCTGGCCGCATGATGTATGGCCTGGCCCAGCAAGGCCACGCCCCGCGCGGTTTCAGCAAGTTGTCGAAACATGGCGTACCGTGGATGACCGTCGTGGTGATGGGGGCTGCGCTGCTGATCGGCGTATTGCTCAACTACCTGATCCCGGAAAATGTGTTCCTGCTGATTGCCTCGATCGCCACCTTCGCCACGGTGTGGGTGTGGCTGATGATCCTGCTCACCCAGGTAGCCATGCGCCGCAGCATGAGCCGCGAGCAAGTGGCCCAGCTCAAGTTTCCGGTACCGTTCTGGCCATACGGCCCGGCCATGGCCATTGCGTTCATGGTGTTCATCTTTGGCGTGCTCGGTTACTTCCCGGACACCCAGGCGGCATTGATCGTCGGCGTGATCTGGGTGGTATTCCTGGTGGCGTCCTACCTGCTGTGGTGCAAGCCGCGCGCAGGGCAGGGCCAGCCGGTAGCGGAGCCGGCCGAGCTGCACCGCTAGCAAAGGAGATTGTGCATGAGAACCCTCTGGCAGCATTGCCATGTTGCAACCATGGCCGATGGCCGCTACTCGGCCATCGAGGATGCGGCGATCGTCACCAGCGCCGGGCTGATCGAGTGGATAGGCCCGCGCGCCGAGCTGGCGCCCGTCGAAGCTGACCGCACGGTTGACCTGGGTGGTGCCTGGGTCACTCCCGGGCTGATCGACTGCCACACCCATGCGGTGTTCGGCGGCAACCGCAGCGGCGAGTTCGAGCAACGCCTGCAGGGCGTGAGCTATGCCGAAATCGCCGCACAGGGTGGCGGTATCGCCAGCACTGTGCGGGCTACCCGTGCGGCCAGCGAAGACGAGTTGTTCGCCAGTGCTCGCCAGCGCGTTCAGGCACTGATGCGCGATGGCGTGACCACCCTCGAGATCAAGTCCGGCTACGGCCTGGACCTGGCCAACGAGCGCAAGATGCTGCGAGTGGCCCGCCGCCTGGCCGACGAGCTGCCGCTGACGGTGCGTGCCACGTGCCTGGCGGCGCACGCTTTGCCCCCGGAGTACGCGGGTCGGGCCGACGACTACATCGCGCACATCTGTGACGAGATGTTGCCGGCCTTGGCCGGCGAAGGCCTGGTGGATGCGGTGGATGCCTTCTGCGAACACCTCGCGTTCTCGCCGGCCCAGGTCGAGCGGCTGTTCATCAAGGCGCGCGAACTGGGCCTGCCGGTCAAGCTGCATGCCGAACAACTGTCATCGTTGCACGGCTCAAGCCTGGCCGCGCGTTACCAGGCACTGTCGGCTGACCATCTGGAGTTCATGACAGAGGAAGACGCCGTGGCCATGGCAAGCGCCGGCACGGTCGCCGTGCTGCTACCGGGTGCTTTCTACTTCCTGCGTGAAACCCAGCTGCCGCCAATGGATGCATTGCGCCGCCACGGGGTAAAGATTGCCCTGGCCAGCGACCTCAACCCCGGCACCTCGCCAGGGTTGTCGCTGCGGTTGATGCTGAACATGGGCTGCACCTGCTTCCGCATGACGCCGGAAGAGGCCCTGGCAGGCGTTACGGTGCACGCTGCCACGGCGCTGGGCTTGGGTGACAGCCACGGTTCGCTGCAAGTGGGCAAGGTGGCTGACTTCGTTGCCTGGCAAATCGAACGCCCCGCCGACCTGGCCTACTGGCTGGGTGGCGACCTGCCCAAGCGTGTAGTGCGCATGGGCCACGAAATCTCCAACTGAGCGAGGCACGATGGACAAGGTATTGAGTTTTCACCAAGGTCGCCTGCCGCTGCTGATCAGCATGCCGCACGCTGGCTTGCGTCTGACCGACGCCGTGCGCGACGGCCTGGTCGACCAGGCGCAAAGCTTGCCGGACACCGACTGGCACATCCCGCAGTTGTACGACTTTGCCCGTGACATGGGCGCCAGCGTGGTGGCCGCAGAGTACTCACGCTTCGTCATCGACCTGAACCGTCCGGAGGACGACAAGCCGCTGTACGTCGGCGCCACCACGGGCTTGTACCCGGCGACCTTGTTCGGCGGCGAACCCCTCTTCAAAGACGGGCTGGCGCCGTCTGGCGAAGAGCGCAAACGCTACCTGGAGCAAATCTGGCGCCCTTATCACACGACTATTCGTCGTGAACTGGATCGCTTGCGTGAGCAGTTTGGCTATGCGCTGCTGTGGGATGCCCATTCGATCCGTTCGCTGATCCCGCACCTGTTCGACGGCAAGTTACCGGACTTCAACCTGGGTACTTTCAACGGCGCCAGTTGCGATCCTGCACTGGCTGATCGGCTGCAGGGTGTGTGCGCCAAGGTGCAAGGTTACAACCATGTGCTTAATGGTCGGTTCAAAGGCGGTCACATCACCCGGCATTATGGCGACCCGGCCAACCATATCCATGCTGTGCAACTGGAGCTGGCGCAAAGCACCTATATGGAGGAAGTCGAGCCTTTTGCCTACCGGGAAGACTTGGCGCAACCGACGCAAGCGGTATTGAGGCAGCTACTGCAAGCGCTGCTGGCCTGGGGCGACGAGCGTTACAAGCGTTGAGTGGAGGCGGCGACGCTATCGGCGTCGCCAGGCACCGTGGGAGGCAGTTGCCGGAATTCTGCGCAAGGGTCAATTCGCGCCGTTCGAACGCGTCAGCAAGGACGGTGCTGAAAGCGCAATTCAGGTTTATGATGGCCCACGGCCGAATAATCCTCACACGGAGTGCGCAATGCAGACCCTCTACCCGCAGATCAAACCCTACGCCAGGCACGATCTGGCCGTGGAAGCGCCGCATGTGCTTTATGTCGACGAAAGCGGCTCGCCGGAAGGTCTGCCCGTGGTGTTCATCCACGGAGGCCCCGGTGCTGGCTGCGACGCCCAGAGCCGCTGCTACTTTGATCCCAACCTGTACCGCATCATCACCTTCGACCAGCGCGGCTGTGGCCGCTCCACGCCCCATGCGAGCCTGGAGAACAACACCACCTGGCACCTGGTCGAAGACCTGGAGCGCATTCGCGAACACCTTGGCATAGACAAGTGGGTGCTGTTCGGTGGTTCTTGGGGCTCGACCCTGGCCCTGGCCTACGCTCAGGCTCACCCCGAACGCGTGCACGGCCTGATCCTGCGCGGCATCTTCCTGTGCCGGCCGCAGGAAATCGAGTGGTTCTACCAGGAAGGCGCCAGCCGCCTGTTCCCCGACTACTGGCAGGACTACATCGCACCGATTCCACCGGAGGAACGCGGCGACCTGGTCAGGGCCTTCCACAAGCGCCTGACCGGTAACGACCAGATCGCCCAGATGCACGCCGCCAAGGCGTGGTCCACCTGGGAAGGCCGTACCGCCACCCTGCGCCCCAACCCGCTGGTGGTCGACCGCTTTTCCGAACCGCAGCGGGCGCTGTCGATCGCCCGCATCGAATGCCACTACTTCATGAACAACGCCTTCCTCGAACCGGACCAGCTGATCCGCGATCTGCCCAAAATCGCCCACCTGCCGGCGGTGATCGTGCATGGTCGCTACGATGTGATCTGCCCCTTGGACAACGCCTGGGCGTTGCACCAGGCCTGGCCGAACAGTGAGTTGAAAGTGATCCGTGACGCCGGTCACGCGGCTTCCGAGCCTGGCATCACCGATGCCTTGGTGCGTGCCGCCGACCAGATGGCCCGGCGCCTGCTCGATTTGCCTCTGGAAGAAGCATGAGGGGCCTGCTGCAGCGCGTGCGCGGTGCGCGGGTTGAAGTGGCGGGGGAGGTGGTCGGCGCCATCGACCAAGGGTTGCTGGTGCTGGTCGCGGTCGAGCCTGAAGATTCCCGTGAACAGGCCGATAAGCTGTTGCACAAGCTGCTGAACTACCGGGTGTTCAGTGACGAGCAGGGCAAGATGAACCTGTCGCTCAAGGATGTCGGGGGTGGCCTGCTACTGGTGTCACAGTTCACCTTGGCGGCCGACACCCGCAATGGCATGCGTCCAAGCTTCTCGACCGCAGCGCCACCGGCCCTCGGCGCCGAGTTGTTCGACTATCTTTTGCAACAGGCAAAAGCTCAGTACGCCGACGTAGCCAGCGGCCGTTTTGGTGCGGATATGCAGGTGCACCTGGTCAATGATGGCCCGGTAACATTTATGTTACAAATATGAGGTCAAAAAACCCGTTGTTCACAGGAAAACAAGGGGTTTTGTACGATAAATAGTTGCTCCAGCCTGATGCGTTGTCACGCAACCTGCTGGATAATCGCGCGCTGCATGGACCTGCGTTCGTAGGTCCGTTTCACTCTGACTCGAGCATTGTCTGGATCCGTTTGGGGAATCATTACGCCCTCTCGGGGTCCGAACAGTGCTCGCCAACCCGGCATTTGTCGCTGGCCGTTGGTTTCATGATCTGTTTTCGGCGAGGGTTGCTCGTGATTGTTAGTCCCCAAAAAGCATCAAGAATCCCCAGCGTCGGGCTACGCAAGGCGCTGATGGCCAGTGTGGCTCTGGTCGGCCTGATGAGCGCGGGCCAGCTGTGGGCATTCAATCTTGACGATGTTGCTGCCAAGGCAAAGGATCTGGCCGGCCAGAAGTACGAAGCGCCAAAAAGCAACCTGCCGGCCGTGTTCCGCGACATGAAGTTCGCGGACTACCAGAAAATCCGTTTCCTGCAGGAAAAGGCCGAGTGGGCCAAGGACAAGACCCCGTTCAAGCTGTCGTTCTATCATCAGGGCATGCACTTCGACACCCCGGTGAAAATCAACGAGGTCACCGCCACCAAGGTCGAGGAAATCAAGTACGACCCGGACCGCTTCGAGTTCGGTGACGTGCCGCACGACCCGGAAACCACGAAAAACCTCGGTTATGCCGGTTTCCGCGTGCTGTACCCGATCAACAAGGCCGACAAGCAGGACGAGATCATGACCCTGCTTGGCGCCAGCTATTTCCGCGTAGTCGGCAAGGGCCACGTGTACGGCCTGTCTGCCCGTGGCCTGGCCATCGACACCGCCCTGCCGTCGGGCGAAGAATTCCCGCGCTTCACCGAGTTCTGGGTTGAAAAGCCCAAGCCAGCCGACAAGCACCTGGTGATCTACGCGCTGTTGGATTCGCCGCGCTCCACCGGCGCCTACAAGCTGACCCTGCGTCCAGGCAACGACACCGTGGTCGACGTGCAGTCCCGCGTGTTCCTGCGTGATCATGTCAGCCGCCTGGGCATTGCTCCGCTGACCAGCATGTACCTGTTCGGCCCCAACCAGCCGTCCAAGGTGCTCAACTACCGCCCGGCCCTGCACGACTCCGAAGGCCTGTCGATCCATGCCGGCAACGGCGAGTGGCTGTGGCGCCCGCTGAACAACCCGAAACACCTGGCCGTGAGTAACTTCAGCGTCGAGAACCCACGTGGTTTCGGCCTGATGCAGCGTCAGCGCGCCTTCAGTGACTACGAAGACCTCGACGACAACTACCAGAAGCGCCCAAGCGCCTGGATCGAGCCGAAGGGTGACTGGGGCAAGGGTAGCGTCGACCTGGTCGAAATCCCGACCGCCGACGAGACCAACGACAATATCGTGGCCTTCTGGAGCCCGGAGAAACTGCCGGAGCCAGGTAAGCCGTTCGAGTACGCCTACCGCCTGCACTGGACCATCGACGAGCCGAAGTTCCAGGCCCCTGATCTGGGCTGGGTCAAGCAGACCCTGCGTTCCACGGGTGACGTCAAGCAGTCCAACCTGATCCGCCAGCCAGATGGCAGCGTGGCATTCCTGGTCGACTTCGCCGGCCCGGCGCTTGCCGCCCTGCCGGAAGACGCCGCCGTGCGCAGCCAGATCAGCGTGGGCGACAACGCCGAGGTGGTCGAGAACAATCTGCGCTATAACCCTGAGACCAAGGGCTGGCGCCTGACCCTGCGCCTGAAGGTCAAGGAAGCCAACAAGTCGACCGAAATGCGCGCCGCACTGGTGCGTGATGTACCGGTCGAGCCTGCCAAGCCTGCCCAGGACGCCAAGCAGGACAAGGCCGCAGCCAAGCATGCCAAGGCCGAGAAAGCCGTCAAGGCTGAGCAATCTGCCAAGGCCGAACAACCTGCCGCCGATGCGGCGCCCACCAACGGGGCCCCGGCCACCACCGAGAAGGTGCTGACCGAGACCTGGAGCTATCAGTTGCCTGCCGATGAGTAACTCAAGCGCAAGGCCGGAATCGCTTGGCGAGTACCTGGCCCACCTACCACTGAGCGACGAGCAGCGGGCTGAGCTTGCCAGCTGCACCTCGTTCAGTGAGCTACACCAACGCTTGGCGGCCAACCCGGCCGCCAGCTCTGCCGAGGCCGTGCAGGCCTCGGTGGGCCCGCGCCTGACCGTGGGCAGCGCCGCCGAGCTGGAAGAAGCCGAAATGCTCGGCGTCGACGGCAGCGGCCGCCTGTGCCTGAAGATCGCCCCGCCGATCAAACGCACCAAGGTCGTGCCCGAGCCATGGCGCACCAATGTGCTGATCCGCATGTGGCGACGCATGACCGGCCGCCCCAATGCCCCGCAGCCGCCCAAGCGCGAGCTGCCGCCGGCCCGCTGGCGCACGGTCGGCTCTATCCGCCGTTACATTCTGCTGGCGCTGATGATCGGCCAGACCATCGTCGCTGGCTGGTACATGAAAGGCATCCTGCCGTACCAGGGCTGGTCGTTCGTGGACTTTGACGAAATCGTCAACCAGCCGCTGTGGGACACGGTGGTGCAGGTGTGGCCGTATGCCCTGCAAACTTCCATCCTGATCCTCTTCGGCATCCTGTTCTGCTGGGTGTCGGCGGGCTTCTGGACCGCGCTGATGGGCTTCCTCGAGCTGCTCACCGGGCGTGACAAATACAAGATTTCCGGTAGCAGCGCAGGCAACGAGCCGATCGCGCCCGAGGCGCGTACCGCGCTGGTGATGCCGATCTGCAACGAAGACGTGCCGCGGGTGTTCGCCGGCCTGCGCGCAACGTTCGAGTCGGTGGCCGCCAGCGGCAACCTCGACCGGTTCGACTTCTTTGTGCTCAGCGACACCAACGACACCGACATTGCCGTGGCCGAGCAACAGGCCTGGCTGGATGTGTGCCGTGAAACCAAAGGCTTTGGCCGCATCTTCTACCGCCGCCGTCGGCGCCGTGTGAAGCGCAAGAGCGGTAACCTCGACGACTTCTGCCGTCGCTGGGGTGGCGAGTACAAGTACATGGTCGTGCTCGACGCCGACAGCGTCATGAGCGGCGAGTGCCTGAGCAGCCTGGTGCGCCTGATGGAGGCCAACCCGGACGCCGGCATCATCCAGACCGGGCCGAAAGCCTCGGGCATGGACACCCTGTATGCACGCATGCAGCAGTTCGCTACCCGCGTGTACGGCCCACTGTTCACTGCCGGTCTGCACTTCTGGCAGTTGGGTGAGTCGCACTACTGGGGCCACAACGCGATCATCCGCATGAAGCCGTTCATCGAGCACTGCGCCCTGGCGCCGTTGCCGGGCAAAGGCGCGTTCGCCGGTGCCATCCTTTCCCACGACTTCGTCGAAGCTGCGCTGATGCGCCGTGCCGGCTGGGGTGTGTGGATTGCCTACGACTTGCCGGGCAGCTACGAAGAACTGCCGCCAAACCTGCTTGACGAGCTCAAGCGCGACCGCCGCTGGTGCCACGGCAACCTGATGAACTTCCGCCTGTTCCTGGTCAAGGGCATGCACCCGGTTCACCGTGCGGTGTTCCTTACCGGGGTGATGTCTTACCTGTCGGCGCCGCTGTGGTTCCTGTTCCTGGTGCTGTCGACCGCGCTGCTGGCAACCAACACGCTGATGGAGCCACAGTATTTCATCGAGCCGTACCAGCTTTACCCGCTGTGGCCGCAGTGGCACCCGGAGAAGGCTGTGGCGCTGTTCTCCACCACCATTGTGCTGCTGTTCCTGCCCAAGCTGCTCAGCGTCATCCTGATCTGGGCCAAGGGCGCCGTCGAGTACGGTGGACGCGTCAAGGTCACCTTGTCGATGCTGATGGAGATGCTGTTCTCCATGTTGCTGGCACCGGTACGCATGATCTTCCACACCCGCTTCGTGCTGGCCGCATTCCTCGGCTGGGCTGCGACCTGGAACTCGCCGCAGCGTGACGACGACTCCACGCCGTGGGGCGAAGCGGTGCGCCGGCATGGCCCGCAGACGCTGCTGGGCATTGCCTGGGCCGCACTGGTGGCGTGGTTGAACCCGAGCTTCCTGTGGTGGCTGGCGCCTATCGTCGGTTCGCTGGTGCTGTCGATCCCGGTATCGGTGATTTCCAGCCGCACCCGCCTGGGCCTGGCGGCCAAGGACGAGAAGCTGTTCCTAATCCCAGAGGAATACGCCACGCCACAAGAGCTGTTGGCTACCGACCAGTACACCCACGAAAACCGCTGGCATGCCCTGCATGATGGCTTCGTGCGGGCCGTGGTCGACCCGCGGCAGAATGCCCTGGCCTGTGCCATGGCCACTGCCCGCCATGGCCAGGCGGCACCGATCGAAGCGTTGCGTGCCGAGCGCGTTGCCAAGGCGATTGAAGTCGGGCCGAAAGGCCTGGACCTCAATACTCGCCTGGCTCTGCTCAGCGACCCGGTGGCACTGAGCCGCCTGCACGAGCAGGTGTGGGCCGAGCACAATGCGGCATGGATCGATGTGTGGCGTGCGTCGATCAACAATGACCCGCATTCGCCGCTGTTGCCGTTGCACCCTGAAAACGCAGGCCAACCGAGCCTCGTCGGCGCTTGATCGGGCCTGTTCGCGGCGGTTCGGCGCCCCGATGAACCCGCCCTACGGGGCGCATGACCGGGCCTCTTCGCGGGTGAACCCGCTCCTACCAGGGATACACATGCCCTTGTAGGAGCGGGTTCACCCGCGAAGCTTTTTGGCCTAACCCCCTCATTTTGGCCAACAAAGTCCCCCTGCGGCTCTAGGTCCACGGGCCGCCATGCGTTAGCATCCCTCTCCGATACGACGCTTCGGCCAGTACGGCCGTGCCAACACAATAAGATTCGCTACTTTTCTTGCTAGGGGACTTGGTGATGATCAAGAAATACCTTTCGCGACTGCTGGTCGGTGTGACCGCCCTGGTCGCCGTGACCGCGGCCCAGGCAGGCGCCATCGACGACGCGGTCAAGCGTGGCACCCTGCGGGTGGGCATGGACCCGACTTACATGCCGTTCCAGATGACCAACAAACGTGGCGAGATCATCGGCTTCGAAGTCGATATCCTCAAAGCCATGGCCAAGTCCATGGGCGTGAAGTTCGAGGCAGTGTCCACCGCCTATGACGGCATCATCCCGGCCCTGCTGACCGACAAGTTCGACATGATCGGCAGCGGCATGACCCTGACCCAGGAGCGCAACCTGCGCCTGAACTTCAGCGAACCCTTCATCGTGGTTGGCCAGACCCTGCTGATCCGCAAGGAGCTGGCTGGCGAGATCAAGTCGTACAAGGACCTGAACAACGAGAAGTACCGCCTGACCTCCAAGCTTGGCACCACCGGCGAAATGGTCTCCAAGAAGCTGATCAGCAAAGCCAAGTACCACGGCTACGACAACGAACAGGAAGCCGTCATGGACGTGGTCAACGGCAAGGCCGACGCCTTTGTCTATGACGCGCCGTACAACGTGGTGGCGGTGGATAAAGCCGGTGCAGGCAAGCTGCTGTTCCTCGACGAGCCCTTCACCTACGAGCCGCTGGCCTTCGGCCTGAAGAAAGGCGACTACGACAGCATCAACTTCATCAACAACTTCCTGCACCAGATCAAGCACGACGGGACCTACGATCGTATTCACGACAAGTGGTTCAAGAACAAGGACTGGCTGAAGGAAATGGAATAAGGCTCAGGCCACAAGCCCGGCTTTATGACCCCGACGCGCAGGCAAACCCTGCGCGTTCGCATTTACGGAAGTACCCCACGTGATCAAACACAAGAAAGCCCATTGGCCTTGGCATGGGTTGACTGCCCTGGTCCTGGTAGGCCTGGCGCTCAGCCTTTACATGGCCACCTCGATGATTTCCTACGAGTGGCGCTGGAACCGCGTACCGCAGTACTTCGCCTACAAGGCCGAGGAAACACAACGCGCTGCCGGCTACGGCACTGTGCAGGAAATCGTCATTTCCGGTGACAACGCCCGCGTCACGCTGAAGGACGAAAGTGGTGCCGAGCAAGTGCTCGATGTGGACAAGGACAGCCTGCAACTGAGCCGCGGCGACGATGTTGCCGAAGGCGACCAGATCGGGGTAACCCGCCATTGGGCCGCGGGCCCGCTGGCATGGGGCCTGTGGACCACCTTGTGGATCTCGGTGGTGTCCGGGGCGCTGGGCCTGGTGATCGGCCTGTTCGCCGGATTGTGCCGGTTGTCGAACAACCCGACCCTGCGCGACCTGTCGACCGTGTATGTCGAGCTGGTGCGCGGCACGCCGCTGCTGGTGCAAATCTTCATCTTCTACTTCTTCATCGGCACCGTGCTCAACCTGTCCCGCGAGTTTGCCGGGGTAGCGGCGCTGGCATTGTTCACCGGTGCTTACGTGGCCGAGATCGTCCGTGCAGGCGTGCAGTCGATCGCCAAAGGTCAGAACGAGGCTGCCCGGTCGCTGGGCCTGAACGCTGGCCAGTCGATGCGCCATGTGATCTTGCCGCAGGCCTTCAAGCGCGTGCTTCCGCCCCTGGCCGGCCAGTTCATCAGCCTGGTCAAGGACACCTCGCTGGTGTCGGTGATCGCCATCACCGAACTGACCAAGAGTGGCCGTGAGGCTATCACCACCTCGTTCTCTACTTTCGAGATCTGGTTCTGCGTGGCAGGCCTGTACCTGCTGATCAACCTGCCGCTGTCGCACATCGCCAGCCGGCTCGAGCGGAGGCTTGCGCAAAGTGATTGAAGTCCGTGACCTGCTGAAAGTCTTCGACACCCGTGGCCAGGTGGTAAGGGCTGTGGATAACGTCACCACTCAGGTCGCCAAGGGCGAAGTGGTGGTCGTGCTCGGCCCGTCGGGGTCGGGCAAGTCGACATTCCTGCGCTGCCTCAACGGCCTGGAGCATTTCGACCAAGGCCATGTGGCCATCGACGGCCTGCAACTGGCCGACCCCAAGACCGACATCAATGCCTACCGCCGCGAAGTCGGCATGGTGTTCCAGCACTTCAACCTGTTTCCGCACATGACTGTGCTGGAAAACCTGTGCCTGGCGCAGAAGGTGGTGCGCAAGCGCAACAAGGCTGACCGCGAGGCCAAGGCCCGGGCGCTGCTGGAAAAGGTCGGTATCGCGCAGAAGGCCAACGAATTCCCGTCCCGGCTTTCTGGCGGCCAGCAGCAGCGGGTCGCGATTGCCCGGGCCCTGGCGATGGACCCGAAAGTGATGCTGTTCGACGAGCCCACCTCTGCGCTTGACCCGGAAATGGTCGGTGAGGTGCTGGACGTGATGAAGACCCTGGCCCAGGAAGGCATGACCATGGTCTGTGTCACCCATGAAATGGGCTTTGCGCGAGAAGTGGCCGACCGGGTGCTGTTCTTTGACCATGGCAAGTTGTTGGAAGACTCGGCTCCCGCCGCGTTCTTCGCCGCGCCGAAGGACCCGCGTGCGCAGGCTTTCCTGCGCCAGGTGCTGTAACCGCACCGGCCTCTTCGCGGGCAAGCCCGCTCCCACAGGTCAGCGCTGCTCCGAAACCTGCGTTGTAACTGTGGGAGCGGGCTTGCCCGCGAAGAGGGCGACTCGGTTTCAGATGTTGAACCGCCTCACCATCCCCCGCAACTGCTGCCCCAACTGCTCCAGCTCTCCACTCGAGGCTGCCGTCTGCTCACTGGCCGCGCTGGTCTGATCCGAAACATCCCGCACATTGATCACACTTCGGTTGATCTGCTCGGCCACCACGCTCTGTTCCTCACTGGCGGTGGCGATCTGCTGGTTCATGCCCTGAATGCTCGATACCGTGTCGGTGATCTGGCTCAATGCGTGCCCGGCCCTGCGGCTCAGCTCCACGCTTTGTTCGGTCAGGCTCTTGCTGCTGTCCAGCAAGCGGGTCACTTCGTCGGTACCGTTGTGCAGGCTGTCGATCAGTTGGCCGATCTCCTCGGTCGCCGTCGACGTGCGCTGGGCCAGGCCACGCACCTCATCGGCCACCACGGCAAAGCCGCGCCCGGCCTCACCGGCCCGTGCGGCTTCGATCGCTGCGTTCAACGCCAGCAGATTGGTCTGTTCGGACACCGACTTGATCACATCGAGAATGCTGCCAATCCTTTGGCTCTCGCCTGCCAGGTGCTGCATGGCCGCCAGGCAATGGTCCATCTGCCCGGCCAGTTGTTCGATACGGCCGATGGCTTCGGAGACTACCTGGTCACCCACCTGCGCCTGCTGGTCAGCGTTGGTCGCGGCCAGGGAGGCTTGCTCGGCGTTCTGTGCCACTTCCTGTACGGTGGCGCTCATCTGGTTCATGGCAGTCGCCACCTGGTCGGTTTCCTCGCGCTGCTGATTGATGCGCAGCTTGGTGTCTTCGCTACTGGCCGCCAACTGCGTGGCGGCCTGTGACAGCTGGCCGACACCCTGATCAATGCCGCCGATCAGGTCGCGCAGGCTCAAGGTCATCTCGCGCATGCTGGTTTGCAGCTGGCCCATTTCGTCGCGACGTTGCACGGTGTCGACCTGGCTCAGGTCCCCTTTGGCGATGCGGGCGGCCACAGCCAGCGTCTGGCGCAACGGCTGGGTAATCTGCAAGGTGATCAGCCAGGCGGCCAGCGCCCCTACCACCATTGCCAGCAGCGCCACACTGGTCAGCAGCGACCGGGCGGCCAGGGCCTCACTGTCGCGTTGTTCGACCTTGCGTTTGCCCAGTTCGAGGCTCACCGTTCGCAGCTCATTGCCCATGATTTCCATGTTGTTCTGCAACTGCTCGACGCGTACGGCGGCGCGGCGGTACTGATCCAGGCTGGTGCGGTACTTGCTCAGCTCGACACCGGGTTGCTCACTGATGGCGCGTGGCAAGCCCAGGGGCGCAAGGCCTTCAAGCAGTTGCGCAAGGCTACTATCGGCGGCGTTCAGGGCGTTATCACCGACTTTGGCAAAATCCTCGACCGGGACGAAGGTGTAGGCTGGAACCAGGCTTTGCTGGTTGGCACCTTCGACATGCCGGCTGAGGGTGTCCATCAGGCCCAGCACACCACTTTGCTGACTGTCGTCAGGCATTTTCAGCAAGGCCTGGGTCTGCAGTTGGTCAATCGCCTCGCTGAGTGCATGCTCCTGTGACTGCAGGGCTTCACGCAGGGCTACACGGCTGGCGACGCTGCGCTGCAGTTCGCTGAAGTTGTCGCGCAGACGCTGTAACAATGCCATTTTTTCTGTCAGCAACTGCCGTGACTCATCGACATTGCTGCGTTGCTGCAGGGTGGTCAGCATGCTGTTGAGCTGGTCGAGGATGTTGCTGATGCGTGCTTTGCTGGCATCGTCGTTGAGCACGCGGTAGGTGATGCGTTCCGCGCGCAGGTCTTTTGTCAGGTCGTTGATCAGGCCTATTTCGCTGAGTTGCTGTGAGCGCACGATGGCACCATCCAGGGCACGCCAGCCGCTGATGGTGGTGGCCAGGGTGAGCAGCAGGACCACGGCAAAGCCGAGGGCCAGCTTGGCGGCGACACTGATGTTGCCGAGCTTGCGGTTGAGGGAGCCAAGCATGGGGAATCTCCGAGCGAGTGAGAGAAAGGATGCAGGCGCATGGCTGGCATCACATCTCTGCCCATCGGCAGCGGAGCTGTAGGACTTGACCTGATAATCAAGTAGGAAAATTCGCCGCGAACAGTAGGATATATTTCGTCCTGTGCCGGTCTCTTCGCGGCGGCAATGGTGAACGGCGGGGGGAGATTGGCCAGCAGGCCCGTCCTCTTCGCGGGTAAACCCGCTCCTACGACGGCCTGTGCATGTGTGTAGGAGCGGGTTTACCCGCGAATACGGTGGCGGCGGCAACGGTGAACGGCGGGTGGAGATTGGCCAGCAAGGCCGGCCCATTCGCGGGTGAACCCGCTCCTACGAAGGCCTGTGCATTTGTGTGTAGGAGCGGGTTTACCCGCGAATACGGTGGTGCCGGCAACGGTGAACGGCGGGTGGAGATTGGCCAGCCGGCTTGGCCCATTACCGGGTTTACCCGCGAAGAGGCCCGACCGGGCGACCGCTAGTTCAGATCACAGCCTGAACCGCCCAACCAACCCTTGCAAATGGGTACCCAACCGCGCCAGTTCCACGCTGGAGCTGGCCGTCTCCTCACTGGCCGCCGAGGTCTGGTCGGAAATATCACGCACATTCATCACGCTGCGGTTGATTTCTTCGGCCACCGCCGTCTGCTCCTCGGCCGCCGTGGCAATCTGCTGGTTCATCGCCTGGATCGACGACACCGTGCGGGTGATGGTTTCCAGCGAGCTGCCGGCGCGGCGGGTCAGCTCTACGCTGCTGTCGGTCAGTTGGCGGCTGTTGTCCATCACGCTGGCCACCCGTTGGGTGCCGCTTTGCAGGCCGGCAATCAACTCTTCGATCTCTTCGGTCGACTGCTGTGTGCGCTGGGCCAAGCTGCGCACTTCGTCGGCAACCACGGCAAAGCCACGCCCGGCCTCACCGGCGCGGGCGGCTTCGATTGCCGCGTTGAGGGCCAGAAGGTTGGTTTGCTGGGCCACCGATTTGATTACGTCGAGTACGCTGCCGATCTTGTCGCTTTCGGTCTTGAGCAGGTTCATCGCTTCGCTGGAGTTGACCACTTCGCTGGCCAGGCGCTCGATCTGTGCCACTGCCTCGCCCACCACGCGATCACCCTCGCGGGCCTGCTGGTCGGCCATCAAGGCGGCTTCCGAAGCCTGCTCGGCATTGCGTGCCACTTCGTGCACGGTGGCAGTCATCTGGTTCATCGCGGTCGCCACCTGGTCGGTTTCGACCTTTTGGTTGTTGACCCCGGCGCTGGTCTGCTCTGTGACCGCCGACAGCTCCTCGGCAGCGCTGGCGATCTGCGTCACGCCATCGCCAATACCGCCGATCAGTTCACGCAAACCTTGGGTCATACGATGCATGCTGGCCTGCAATTGGCCCAGTTCGTCGCGGCGTTGCACCTGCAGGCTCTGGGTCAGGTCTCCGCTGGCCACACGCTCTGCGGCGCGCAGTGTTTGGCGCAGAGGGATGATGATCTGCCGGGTAATGGCCCAGGCGGCCAGCAGGCCAAGGGCCAGTGCCAGCACGGTGGCAACTGCCAGCAGTGTTTTGGCCTGCGCGGCCGCGGCATCGCGCACCTCAGTTTGCGAGGTGGTCATCATCTGGCTGGCCTGCAGCAGTACCGTGCCTTGTTCAACCATGCGTTGCAGCGCTTGCTCACTGGCAAGCTGGGCATTGCCGAACTGGGTTACCGCATCGCGGTAGCCGCCCATGGCCGTGGCGGCATCATCCAGGCTGGCAGCATGTTCGGCTGGCACTTTGGCCGGCAGGGCGCGCAGTTCGGCCAAGGCCTGGTCGATGGCCTTCAGTGCCGTTTGCTGGTAATCGGCATTGCCGCTGTAGGTGTAGCCACGCACCTGGAAACGCGCTTGTTGCAGCAGGGCGCTGACGTCCACCGCGTGCTGGTACTGGTTGATGTTTGCGCCTTGCAGCAGGCTGCGCTGTACGCGGCCTATCAAATCCACGGCCTTATCGGCGCTGCTACCCAGTACATCACGGCTGGCTTCGCGGCGTTGGTCGGCCTGCTTCAGCTCGTTGAATGCCTGCTGGTAGATGCGCACTGCCTCGCGTTGCTGTTCGAGGCGTTGGCGATCGGCGGGTTGTTCGATCTGGCCAAGCATCAGCTGCACCTGGCGGTCGAGGTTGCTCAGGGCTTTTTCCAGTTCTGCCAGCGAAGCGTCGTCGCGGCGGCGATCGTACTGCTGGCGGGCGATGCGCAATTCCTGGGTGTATTGCTGGATAACCGAGATGTTTCCCAGTTTGTCGCCACGGTCGATGATGCTGTCCATGCCGTGCCAGCCGGTCAGGGTAATCGCCAAGGTCAACAGAAGCACCAGGCCGAAACCCAGCCCCAGTTTGCGATTGACGCTCACATTGCCCAGCGATTGGGCTAACCATTGATACATGTTCGACTCCCCGGCGGCTTGGCAGCACAAATAATTGTATTGTTGCCAAGGCCATCGGCCCGGGAGGGGGAAACTTGATGGGCGAAGAAGGGGTGTTTGTGTCAGAAAATACGCGAAAGCAGCGCGGTGACGGCGGTCTCCACCCGCAAGATGCGATCACCCAGCTGTACCGGCGCCAGGCCTGCCTTGCCCAGCAGGTCGACCTCGTAGGGGATCCAGCCACCCTCAGGGCCGATGGCCAGGGTAACGGCTTGTTCTACGGCGCGCGGACAGGCTGGGTAAGGGCCGGGGTGGCCGACCAGGCCCAGGGTACCGGCGGCGATGGTGGGCAGGCGGTCTTCGACAAAAGGCTTGAAGCGCTTTTCGATGATCACCTCGGGCAGCACGGTGTCACGCGCCTGTTCCAGGCCCAGGATCAGGTTCTCGCGAATGGTGTCGGGCTGCAGAAAGGGCGTTTGCCAGAAGCTTTTCTCGACCTTGTAGCTGTTCAGCAGGATCAGCCGCGGCACGCCCAGCGTGGCCACGGTCTGGAACAGCCGTCGCAGCATTTTGGGGCGAGGCACCGCCAGCACCAGGGTCAGCGGCAGCTTGGCCGGTGGCTGCTGGTCGAAGGCCACTTCAAGTTCGGCTTCGTGCTTTTCCAGGCGCAGCACCGTGGCCTTGCCCATCAGGCCATTGATACGGCCTACGCGCAGGTTGTCGCCCACTGCCACGCGGTGGATTTCCTGCATATGGGTGAAGCGCCGATCAGCAAGAACGACGCGGTTGGCCGAGACGAAGTCGGCCTCTTCAAGAAGCAACAGGTTCACGGTTGGGTCGCTGGTGGCTGGTCGTTATGGTCGTCGGCGGTTTCGTCGTGGGCGCTGCGCTTGCGGATCAGGCTGCCGCACAGCACGCCGATCTCGAACAGCAGCCACATGGGCACGGCCAGCAGGGTCTGGGAGAAGATGTCCGGTGGGGTGAGGACCATGCCGACCACGAAGCAGCCGATGATCACATACGGGCGGACTTTCTTCAGGTACTTCACGTCGACCACGCCGATCCACACCAGCAGCACCACCGCCACTGGGATTTCGAAGGCCACGCCAAAGGCGAAGAACAGCGTCATCACGAAGTCGAGGTAGCTTGCGATGTCGGTCATCATCGAAACGCCTTCTGGTGTAGCGCTGGCGAAGAAACCGAAGATCAGCGGGAATACCAGGAAATAGGCGAATGCCATACCGGCATAGAACAGGAAGATGCTCGACACCAACAGTGGAATGGCGATGCGCTTTTCATGGCGGTACAGCCCTGGCGCGATAAACCCCCAGATCTGCTGAAGGATGAACGGGATGGCCAGGAACAGCGAGACGATCATGGTCAGCTTGAACGGCGTGAGGAACGGCGAGGCCACATCGGTGGCGATCATCGTTGCATTGGCCGGCAAGTGCTCGCGCAGTGGCGCGGAAACCAGTGTGTAGATCTGCTGGGCGAAGGAGAACAGCCCGGCAAAGATCAGGAAAATGACGGCAACGCAGCGCAGCAGGCGGGTGCGCAGTTCGGTCAGGTGCGAAACCAGCGGCATTGGCTGGTCGTGTTCCGGGTTCTCGCTCATGGGGCTCGCGGCGGTTGAGGCGGTTCAGACGGTGCGGCCGGGGCAGCGGGTGCTTCGACCGGCTTGGCTTCGAGCCCGGCAGGTGGCTGCACGCTGGCCGTGGTGACCGGCGGCTGCGCGGGTGGCGTCATTGGGTTGAGGATACGCTTGGCTTCCTCTTCCATCTGCAGGATGTGCTCGTTATGCAGTTGGCGGCGGATGTCGTCGGCGCCTATTTCGCGCTCCACTTCCATCTTGATGCTGTTGAAGCTGCGTTTGAGCCGGCCGATCCACAGCCCTGCCGTGCGCGCGGCACCCGGCAGGCGCTCGGGGCCGAGCACCAGCAGGGCGACCAGGCCGACGAGCAGCAGCTCGCTGAAACTCATGCCGAACATGGGTCAGTCTTTCCGCTGCGGCTCTTGGACCGGGTGGGCCTGGCCTTCGATGGTGTGGCCTTGCTGCGGCTGCGCGGTGTTTTGCACCGGTGGCACAGGCTGGGCAGGCGGCGGAGTCTGCTCGGCCGGCTTGGTCTCTTCTTCGTTCATGGCCTTGCGGAAGCCCTTGATCGACTCGCCCAGGTCGCTGCCGAAGTTCTTCAGCTTCTTGGTGCCGAACACCAGGACCACGACGACCAGCAGGACGATCCAGTGTTTCCAGTCAAAGATACCCATTTCGTACTCCTGAAAATTGTGTGTACAGCATATCGATGCGGCAACCCGGCGCCTGTGGGAGCGGGCGTCCCCGATAAAACATCAGGCAGATGGCTGGCGTGCGGCCTTTTCATCATGCCCGGAAAGCCCGAAGCGGCGTTCCAGTTCATCCAGCACGGCTTGCGGATGCTGGCCCAGCGCGCTGAGCATCACCAGGCTATGAAACCACAGGTCGGCGGTTTCGTAGATGACATCGCTGTAATCCTTGCTGATCTGGGCATCCTTGGCCGCAATGATCGTTTCGACCGACTCTTCGCCGAGCTTTTCAAGGATCTTGTTCAGGCCATTGTGGTACAGGCTGGCCACGTAAGAGCTGTCAGGCGCCGCTTGCTTGCGTTCTTCAAGCACTTCGGCCAGGCGGTTGAGGGTGTCGCTCATGTCAGTGTCCTGCGCTGTAGATGGCATCCGGGTCCTTCAGGACCGGGTCGACGATTTTCCACTGGCCGTCTTCATAGACGCGGTAGAAGCAGCTTTCACGACCGGTATGGCAGGCGATATGGCCCAGTTGCTCGACCATCAGGATGATCACGTCGGCGTCACAGTCCAGGCGCAACTCATGCAGTTTTTGCACATGCCCGGACTCCTCGCCTTTACGCCACAGCTTGCCACGCGAACGCGACCAGTAGATGGCACGCTGCTCGGCGGCGGTCAGGGCCAGCGATTCACGGTTCATCCAGGCCATCATCAGCACGCGTCCGGTCTTGTGGTCCTGGGCGATCGCCGGTACCAGGCCATCGCTGTTCCACTTGATCTCGTCCAGCCAGTCTTTCATCGTCGACTCCAAAGCGGGCCCGCTCCTGTGCCGGGCCCTTTGCGCTAGTGTGCCAGCCACAGGCGCGGCTGGCTATTGGCGCACGATCAGGTAAAGGCCCGCAGCCAGCATCAGCCACGCGGGCCAGGCGGCCGGGGCGGCCAGGCTGGCGGTTTCGGCAGCGCCTGCGGCCAAGACTGCGCCACCGCCAAGCAGGCCGGCACCCAGCAGGCGCAGCGCCCAGCGGTCGCCCTGGCGGCGCCGTTCCGGCAATTGTGGATCGTGCAGGTGAGGCTGCGACAGGCGTTCGAGCAGGTCGCGGGTCATGCCGGCCAGGTGCGGCAGTTGCTCTACCTGGCTGTGCAGGTTGCCGAACACGGCCTTGGGGCTATAGCGGTCGCGCATCCAGCGTTCGAGGTACGGCTTGGCGGTGCTCCACAGGTCCAGGTCGGGGTACAGCTGACGGCCCAGGCCTTCGATGTTGAGCAGGGTTTTCTGCAGCAATACCAGCTGTGGCTGCACTTCCATGTTGAAGCGTCGTGCAGTCTGGAACAGGCGCATCAGCACCTGCCCGAAGGAAATATCTTTTAACGGTTTCTCGAAGATCGGCTCGCACACGGTGCGAATCGCTGCTTCGAACTCGTTGACCTTGGTGTTTGCCGGCACCCAGCCCGAGTCGATGTGCAACTGGGCGACGCGGCGGTAGTCACGCTTGAAGAACGCAAACAGGTTGCGCGCCAGGTAGTCCTGGTCCTCGGCGGTGAGGCTGCCGACGATGCCGCAGTCGATGGCAATGTACTGCGGGCTCCACGGTTTGACCGTGCTGACGAAGATGTTGCCGGGGTGCATGTCGGCATGGAAGAAGCTGTCGCGGAACACCTGGGTGAAGAACACTTCCACGCCGCGCTCGGCCAGCAGCTTCATGTCGGTGCGCTGGTCGGCCAAGGTGGCCATGTCGGTCACCGGTACGCCGTAGATGCGCTCCATCACCAGCACCTTGGGGCGGCACAGGTCCCAGTACACCTGGGGCACGTACATCAGCTCGGAGTCTTCGAAGTTGCGCCGCAGCTGGCTGGCGTTGGCAGCCTCGCGCAGCAGGTCGAGCTCGTCGTAGATGGTTTTTTCGTAGTCGCCGACGATTTCCACCGGGTGCAGCCGACGGGCATCCGCCGAGGCGCGTTCGGCGGCCTTGGCGATCAGGAACAGCCAGGCCAGGTCCTGGGCGATGACCGGCTTCAGGCCCGGGCGCACCACCTTGACCACCACCTCTTCGCCGGTTTTAAGACGTGCGGCGTGCACCTGGGCCACCGAGGCCGAGGCCAGAGGCTCGACGTCGAAGCGGCTGAACACCTCGCCGACCTTCGCACCGAGCTGTTCCTCGATCAAGGCCACGGCTTGTGTCGGGTCGAACGGTGGCACACGGTCCTGCAACAGCATCAGCTCGTCGGCGATGTCGGGGGGCAGCAGGTCGCGGCGGGTGGACAGCAGCTGGCCGAACTTGATGAAGATCGGCCCCAGGTCTTGCAGTGCCAGGCGCAGGCGCGCGCCACGGCTGAGTTCGGTGGGCTTGCGTGGCAGCCAGCGCCACGGCATCAACAGGCGCAGGCTGGCCAGCCACCAGGGCAGCAAGGGCTGGTCGAACAGCAGGTCATCGAGGCGGTAGCGGATCACCACACGCTGGATGCGAAAAAGACGTCGGACGGCGAGCAGCTTCATGCGTTATCGCTGGTATCAAGGGATCGGGAGAGGCGCCTGAGGCGCGCTTCTAGGCGTTCTGTATCAAGCTTCAAGGCATCGAGCTCGCTGAAGGCGGCTTCGGCCTCGCGCTTGCCGACCAGGGTACGGGATTCTTCGGCCAGATATTCGGACAGGTTCTGGCTGAAACGTGCCAGGCCTTGGCGAGTCCAGCGAGCGCGCAGGCGGATATGGCCGGCCAGCATTGCCGTGGCGACCGGGCCAAGCCAGCGTTGCAGCTCGTGCTCCCAGTCCAGCTCCAGGTCCTGCAGCACACCGAACAGGTCGAGCAGTACGGCGCTGTCGCCGTGCAGCTCGACCTGCGGGCTGTGCAGCACAGCGGTCTTGTCCTTGACCAAGGCCAGTTGCGCCAGGCTACCGGCGGGGGCGCGCAGGCGGCAGTCGACCTCGCCCTGCCAATGGGCGGCGAGCATCAGGCCCTCTTCATCGGGCAGGATGAACACCTGCAGGGCCGGTTGGCGGCAGTCGATCTCGATGACCTTGCCTTCCAGCGCGGCCAGCCGCGGCAGGGCCGTGCTGTCCAGGCGCAGGACGCGGTTCAGGCCATGTTCGACGCTGGCGAGCAGCCCGGCCAGCAACATCAGGGCTTGATCCCCCGGTGCACGGCAACGATGCCGCTGGTCATGTTGTGGTAGGTGACGCGGTCGAAGCCGGCCTCGACCATCATGCTCTTCAGGGTTTCCTGGTCCGGGTGCATGCGGATCGACTCGGCGAGGTAACGGTAGCTCTCGGCGTCATTGGTGATCAGCTTGCCAGCCAGCGGCATGAAGGCGAACGAGTAGGCGTCGTAGGCCTTGGACATCAGCTTGTTGGTCGGCTTGGAGAACTCCAGGATCAACAGGCGGCCACCGGGCTTGAGCACGCGCAGCATCGAACGGATGGCGGCGTCCTTGTGGGTGACGTTGCGCAGGCCGAAAGCGATGGTCACGCAGTCGAAGTGGTTGTCCGGAAACGGCAGCTTTTCAGCGTCGGCCTGGACGAACTCGATGTTGCCGGCCACGCCACGGTCAAGCAGGCGGTCACGGCCAACCTTGAGCATCGAATCGTTGATGTCGGCCAGCACCACCTGCCCGGTCGGCCCGACAAGACGCGAGAACTTGGCCGCCAGGTCACCGGTACCGCCGGCGATGTCCAGCACGCGGTTGCCGCTGCGCACGCCCGACAGCTCGATGGTAAAGCGCTTCCACAGGCGGTGCATGCCGCCGGAAAGCACGTCGTTCATCAGGTCGTACTTGGCTGCTACCGAGTGGAACACTTCGGCGACTTTCTTCGCTTTCTGGCTTTCAGGCACGTCCTGGTAGCCGAAATGGGTGGTGGGTTCGGCGTGGTCGCCTTTGCGCTGGTCGTTCATATCGCTTCACCGGAAAAAATTACCGCCATTCTAGGGCGAACGGGCGGATTTGTCTTGGCGGGGTGTGCCAGTCGGCAGGGGCGGGCATAATGCTCATTATGTCTACATCTTCAGGAACGCCCGCATGACCCAGATCAGCGTCGAACGCAAACACTCCCTCGGCCGTGATGCCGCCCGCGCCAAGGCCGAAGCGCTGGTCGACAAGCTCAGCCGTGAGTACGACCTCAAGGCCACCTGGAACGGTGACCGGGTGGACGTTGCGCGCAGTGGCGCCAATGGCAGTGTGCACATTGGCGACGACAGCATCCGTGTCGAATTGAAGCTGGGCATGATGCTGTCGATGATGAGCGGCACCATCAAGGGTGAGATCGAGCGGGCGCTGGACAAGGCCCTGGCCTGAGCCAGAGCCGCTCTCAGATTACTGCGGCGCGTCCGCCGGAAAGGGAATGATGCCAATCACCTGCTCCAGGCGCAGATCGCCGCGGTAGATCGCGATGCGCTCGTGTGCGTCTGCGGCCTGCTCGAGCATGGCCTTTCGGCCCCTTACACCTGCATCCCAGAATTTGAGGTGGCCCTTGACGAAGTCATGCCCCCTCGCTTCGAGGCTGGGGTAGTGAAAATGCGCCTCCCACAGTACCCGCTGTGGCGCTTGCACATCGCGAATCTCGTAGACGTCGAGGTAATCATTGGCGTGACGTAGCTGCCGGCGAATCACGGTCTGCCTTATCCGAATCCGCTTCTGCTCAGCCAGGAAGCGAAGGGCCTTGCCGTCGGGATGGCGGGTGTTCAGATACGCGTCGGTGAGCAGCCGAAGCCTCTCTTGATGGATGCGGTCTACCGCAGCCCGAAGGAGGTCGACCAAGCTGGAATCCAGTGGGTTGTTCAGCTCGGTCAGTTGCTGCTGGACTTCGCGCATGTCACCGGCCGGCCATTCCAGAAAGTCGCTCAGGCTGTTGGGCTCATCGGCATAGTGAGCGGCGAAGGCGATTTTTCCATCCACCTCTGCCAGCAGGCGGTTTGCTCGCTGGCGAAGCTGTGCCCGGTCGCGCGGGGCCGGCCGCGCTTGCTCAGGCACGGCATGCCACACCCCGTCGCGTTGCGCGAAACTGCCCGCAGGCTCCTGGTTGAATGCACTGCGCTGGATGGCCCGGTTGCCCATTTGGTCGATTTCCACCAGCAGCGGTCGACCTCGGTCAACGCGGATGACCCGGCGCCTGATCGTTGCGGGGCGATGGTAGGGCGCTGGCGAGGGGGGACTGATGCCGCTGTCGAGGTTGGTCAGGGTCGCGCTCAGTTGCTGCTCCGTGATCTGGGTAATGCTGGACAGTTCGCGTATGTATTCGTCCAGCACGTCAGCGACCAGCGCAGGCGAGTCCAGTGTCCTCATGTATTGGGCGCGATCCAGCACGTTACGGTATTTCTGAAGGATATCCTCAAGCAGTTCGGCTTTGACCTGGGCCGTCTCTTCGGTGGCTGCCAGCCCGTCGTGGCTCCATATTGTGCGGCTGAATTCGATGCCGCTGAGCGGCGCGCGCATCGCAAGCAAATCCTCGGCCGTGTCCGCAGTGAGGCGGGTCTTGTCCACGGCGAGGTAGGCCAGGTCACTGAGCAGCTGGGCCCGAATGACCAGTGTCGAATACGTCCTGCGTTCAATGGTCTTGGCTAGTTTCGTGGCTTTATTGGGAAAATCGATCTTGGGGTCCTGCAGTGTTTCCGCCAGGATCCGATCCAGCCGCTGGCTGACGACAAGCAGGCGGCGGCTGGCCTGGCTGGAATCGCGGACCCGTTCGCGATAATCGAGGTATTGCTGAATCTGCTCGGCAGTCTCTGGAACGCGGGGCAGCCCGATGGACTGTGCACTCAGCGCCTGGTGGTCGACCTGCTCCAGCAAGCGGCGGCACAGCAGCATGTCGTTTTCGATGGCTGCACCGTACCAATTGCCGTATCGGCGTCGGTTCGGGGCTCGGGTGTCGAATTTGCTGAACCTGGGTTCGGCCATCTCCTTGAATACTTCAATGTTTCCATGCAGCAGCGTGCTCTGCCGTTCCAGGTAGAGCGCGGATGCCCGGATTTCCGGCAAATGGCGCAGGCGTTGGGCTTTGAGTGCTTGCCTCTGAACCTGCAATGCTGGCGGCGGTGAAGCGCGCTCATGTGCAGGCAGTGCGTCGATAGCCATGCTGTACTCCAGAGCGAGGTCGTCATAAGCCTGCAGTTGCACTTGGCTGCGTTCCATCAGTGGCGCCATCTGATTAAGCATTTGTTGATTCGCCGTGGCGGTTGCACTCAACGTGTCGAACCGTTGGCGGTTTTCAGCGTTGATGGTGTGCCTGTCCTTTGGCATGCCGCCAAAGAGGCTCACGTTCAAAGTCCATTGTTCATGCCAGCGCGTAAGCCATGGCCCTTTTTGCCGTTCACGACCCACGATGTGGTAACCGTCCGGGTCGCCATTCCATTGCGACACCCATTCGCTGCTGCTCGGCTCGGGCCCGATGATCTGCATGCCGTTCCAGGTCTCGATGACCTCATAGGCGTCATCGCCGAGCTTGACGTAGTACCGGTCGGCGATGCTGTACAGCCCCCGCAGACGGCCCTTAGCCAGTGGCACGTGCCCTTCCAGCGGCTGCGAAGCCTGCAATTGGGCCATTGACTGACGCACCTGGGGCGACAGCTTGCTCAGGCTCTGCTCCTCACGCCAGGCATTTACCCGCATGATCCTGGGCGGCGGCGGCTCGACGGGGGCCTGCCAGGGTTTCTCCTGTGGCTGCTCGAGCGCTGGCGGCGGGGAATCTTCCTTCGGCGCAGGGCCTGAAAAACGGAGCGTAGCGGCCTCTTCGCTGTTGGTGGGTGGCGTTGCAGGGCGGTGGGCAAGGAGCAAGGCCAGGTTGGTGATCAGGTCTATGGCTGCGACGATCTTGTTGTCACCGCTGCGCTTGATCAGCGCCTCCACGTCTTCCTTGGCTGCCGACAGCGCCACCACCAGCCACACCAGCGTGGTCATCGGGCCATGCCAAAGTTGGGTGACGGTATTGAAGATCGCCCACGCAGCCTCCTTCACCAAAGCCCGCACTTCCTGGGCATTGGAGACGCTGTTGCTGGCTGAGGCCAATAACATGGTCTCGATACGCGCGTTGAACAGGTGGGTGTCCAGATCTTCCGTCCACGCCTCGAACGAGACCTGGACCGGGCGTCTGAGGCGTTGCAAAAGGCCGTCCAGTAGCTCGACCGGCACATTGAGCAAGTGCGTCAGCGCTGTAATGTTCGGGTGCAAGTGCGGGTGCTTGAACCCGTCGTTCTGGTAAATCGGGCGCGCGTCATCGTCGAGCCAGGCCAATACGCTCTCTTGCAGTTCGCCCCTGTTGCGGATTGCGTCCATCAGCAATTCGAGGGTCGGAAATTCCTGCAACGCCCTGTCGGCATAGAAGGGGCGGTACAAGACCCAGCTGCCGCTTGCCGGTATTTCGATAATGAACATCCCGTGCGCCACATCGCTTGCCGAAGCGCCAGGTGCGCAAAGAAACGCCAGGGGGGCGATGCGCAGAAGGTCCACGCCATTGGACATGCGCTGGCAGAACCTGAGAATTGCCTGGCTTGCCGTTTCGCCAAGCTGTTGCTCGATCTTGGCTTTCAGGGTGCTGAACCGAAGGGCGTAACGCCATTCCCTGGCATGCTGTCGGATTCGCTCGGCCCTGCGCGGTTGGGTGTTGACTTGGTCCTTCAGGTAGGAGGGGTAGTGACCGCCGATGTCGACCTGATGAATCAGGCCCCTGATCTGGTCGATGCTCAGCCAGTCGGTCACAGGCGAGCCGTCCTCGAAATTCATCCCGCTCATCACCTCGCCAGCCTCCAGCCGCAGGCGTGAAACTGCCAAGTCGGTCAGGGGCACCGTGCGCAAGAACAGTGACTGCCCTTGTGTGCCGGCGCCGATGATGGCTTGGGAAATGCGGATGTGCACATCGTTCGGGTCGTGTACTGCCTTGTCTGGATAGCTGGTCTGCAGGGTCTCACGCAAGCGGCGAGCGGCGTAATCACGGATATCTTCGACATCGCCCAGCGATGTGCAGCCCTTCGACCGACCTTGGTTCGCCGCCAGATCGAGCAGTGCCGTGTGATAGGCGTAGCGGTCCTCAGCGCTGGCATTGAGCAGCCATCGCGGTGGGCTGACAGCGGGCGCAGTTCGTTCCTGCGAAGGCAGGTCGAAGAAGTAAGCTGACGGGTCGCTTACCTGGCGCAGTTGTCGCTCCAGCTCGTCGACGGTTGCCAGGCCACCAAGACGCAGGCGTCCGATGTCGTCAAGGATATCGTTCAGCAGCTGCCTGGCCTGGAAGGCGAAAGGCTGTCCGATCACCGGTCTGTGCGCCCAGGACAACGCCTCGAAGCGATAGCGTTGCGCTAGCTGCCGTTGCAGCGCAGTGGCAAAGCTGGGCAGGTCGACATGGCGACGAACCGAACCGCAGGGCTTGCATTGCAGAACCAGGTTGCGGTTGCCACTTGTGGTGATGAGCAATAGATCCGGTAGGGTAACGGTGTGTGCCCCGCCATCCGTTCCGAGCGTGACTTGTATCGCCTCGACAGCCAGGCTGTCGTGTACCCCGTCGAGCAGGGCGTACATTGCAGCTTTTGCATCATCTGCCAGGCCTTGGCGAGGGAGGTTCTCGAGCAATGCAGCCTTGATGGTGTGCTCCAGCCAGAGCATGCGCGAGACTTGGCTGTCTTCGTCGAGCCCGTTCCAGAAGCCGATCTGGGCTTGCTGGAAGGCGGGTATCAACACGCCAAGCACTGTATCGAAGTCATCGTTGAGCTTCGACAGGTCCGGCATGATTTCGGGTTGGCGGATGTTGTCCGGGCCTTGCTCCTGAATTTGAAACACATGGGGTGGGCTGATGCTCAGCTTGTCTGCGGCGCTTAGTTGCACACGTTCCTTGGCCAGAAAATGCCTGAGAAGCTCGTCCAGCAGCCCGCTCTGACCTGGGAGATCACCTGTGCTGGCCGGTTCATGCAGGATGACGAAAGGATCGAGCGATGTGATGTGAGGGTGGTTGCGGTGCAACCATGGATACCGGTCGCTGAAAACCTGAAATGCTTCTTTTGATAAGACGTCCCTCAGGCTGGGGCGTTTGGAGAAACAGGCTGCCACGCTTTGCTTGAACGTCAGCCTGGGTGGGTTTGCTACAGCAGTCATGGCGTCGATGTCCGTGAGGTGAAGCCTGCGACGCTAGCGCTATGGTCAACGGGGCTTGCGGTATATAGATGCGACAACGACGACCTTAGGGTGAGGTTTCTAATTTTCTTCCCTACCTTAATGCTCAAGCCCAGCCTCCATGGGCGGTTTTCCACCACTCATGAGCATGAGGTACACAGCATGGCCAAAGTGATTGCGAAGAAAAAAGACGAAGCCCTGGACACGCTTGGCGAGGTGCGCGGCTATGCGCGCAAGATCTGGCTGGCCGGTATCGGCGCCTACGCCCGCGTCGGTCAGGAAGGCGCTGACTACTTCAAAGAGCTGGTCAGGGCGGGTGAAGGTGTCGAGAAGCGCGGCAAGAAGCGCATCGACAAAGAGCTCGATGCCGCCAACCACCAGCTTGACGAAGTCGGTGAAGAAGTGAGCCGCGTACGCGGCAAGGTAGAAATTCAACTCGACAAGATCGAAAAAGCTTTCGACGCACGGGTCGGTCGCGCCTTGAATCGCCTGGGTATTCCGTCTAAACATGACGTTGAGGCGTTGTCGATCAAGCTTGAACAGTTGCATGAGCTGCTTGAGCGCGTCGCGCACAAACCATAAGGAGAGCAGGATGGCTGGCAAGAAGAACACCGAAAAAGAAGGCAGCTCCTGGGTCGGCGGGATCGAGAAATACTCCCGCAAGATCTGGCTGGCGGGGCTGGGTATCTATTCGAAGATCGACCAGGACGGCCCGAAGCTGTTCGACTCGCTGGTGAAGGATGGCGAGAAGGCCGAGAAGCAGGCGAAAAAGACGGCTGAAGATGTTGCCGAGACTGCCAAGTCTTCGACCACTTCGCGGGTGTCGGGCGTGAAGGACCGTGCGCTGGGCAAGTGGAGCGAACTTGAAGAAGCCTTCGACAAGCGCCTTAACAGCGCCATCTCGCGCCTTGGCGTGCCGAGCCGCAACGAGATCAAGGCACTGCACCAGCAGGTGGACAGCCTGACCAAGCAGATCGAGAAGCTGACCGGTGCTTCGGTTACGCCGATTTCGTCGCGCGCTGCAGCAACCAAGCCGGCTGCAAGCAAGGCTGCGGCCAAGCCACTGGCCAAGGCAGCAGCCAAGCCTGCGGCGAAAACGGCGGCGGCCAAACCTGCTGGCAAAACCGCAGCGGCCAAACCCGCAGCCAAAACCGCAGCGGAAAAACCTGCAGCTAAGCCAGCAGCCAAGCCTGCAGCGGCCAAACCTGCGGCAGCCAAGAAACCTGCGGTGAAGAAAGCTCCAGCCAAACCGGCAGCGGCCAAACCAGCAGCACCAGCTGCCAGCGCTGCGCCTGCAGCGACCACAGCACCGGCAACTGCCGCCACCCCGGCCAGCAGCACGCCGTCGGCACCGACTGGCACCGGTACCCTGATCTGATACCGCGTCGCCTTCTTCGCGGGTAAACCCGCTCCTACAAGATGCGCCAAACCTTGTAGGAGCGGGTTTACCCGCGAATGCGTCGGCTGCAACACTACATCTCCAGCAGGCCTACCCCTCCAGGTACTTCACTGCCAGCTGCTCCGCCGCCGCCCGGGCCTGGGCCTGCAGATGCGGCGCCACCAGCATCATCACCTGATACACCACGATCCCCACATCCCCCTCGCGCCCCAGCACACGCTGGTAATCCAGCGAGAACATCAGCGTCAGTGTGATCTGCTCGACCAGTTGCCCCAGCGCCTGGGTATCACTTTCTACCAGCCCCTGGCTCTTGAGGCTGGCCAACAGCGCCGCCAGCGTGCGTTTGATTGCATTGATCAGGCTGCGCATGCCTCGGGCGAGTTTGGGCAGGCGCCCGGTCAGGTTGGACAGGTCCTGGAACAGGAAGCGGTACTGAGCCATGCGCTCGACGATCAAGTGCAGAAACAGCCAGTAATCCTCTGCGTCCAGCCGCACCTCCAGCGGTGGGTCCAGCAACGGCATCAACGCTTCTTCAAAACGCTCGAACAAGCCCAGAACCAAGGGCTCCTTGCCATGGAAGTGGTAGTACAGGTTGCCTGGGCTGATGCCGAGTTCGTTGGCAATTTCCAGGGTGGATACGTTGGGTTCGCCCTGCTGGTTGAACAACTGCAGGGCGCATTCAAGGATACGATCGCGGGTTTTCATCCAGTCAGCAGCTCATCGGGTCAGCACGTAGGTGCCTGGCGCGGTGCCTAGCGGTGGGTAAGTGGCGTTGCCCAGTTCAGTACGCGGTGCCTTGAGCAGGCCGGAGCGTGCGGTGATCCACTCCAGCCACAACGGCCACCAGCTGCCTTCACTGCGCTTGGCGTCGTGGAACCAGGCGCGTGGGTCGCTGCTCAGCTTGGGGTTGGCCAGGTAGTAGGCCTTGGGGTTGCCTGGCGGGTTGATGATGCTCTGGATATGCCCGCTGTTGGCCAGCACGAAGCGCCGCTCGCCACCCAGCAGCAAGGCCGAGCGGTACACCGCATCCCATGGTGTGATGTGGTCGTTGCTGCCGGCCACGGTAAAGCTGTCGATATTGACCTGCTGCAGGTCGATCGGCGTACCGCACACCTCCAGCCCGGACGCGTAGGTCAAGGGGTTGAGCTTGAAAAACTCCAGCAGGTCGCCATGCAGCGCGGCGGGCAGGCGCGTGCTGTCGGCATTCCAGTACAGGATGTCGAACGCCGGCGGTGTCTTGCCGAGCAGGTAGTTGTTTACCCAGTAGTTCCAGATCAGGTCGTTGGGCCGCATCCAGGCGAAGATCCGCGCCACTTCACCACCGTCCAGCACGCCACGCTGATAGGATCGTCGCTTGGCCGCTTCGATGGTCTGCTCATCGGCGAACAGGCTGGCCGGGCTTTCGAACTTGCTGTCCAGCAAGCTGACCAGATACGTGGCACTGCGCACCCGGCGCAATTGCTTCTTGGCTTGCAGATGGCCTTGCAGTGCGGCCATGGTCAGGCCGCCGGCACAGGCACCCATCAGGTTGGGGTCGCGGTTGCCGCTGATACTGCGGCAGGCATTGAGCGCTTCCTCCAGGGCTTGCACATAGCTGGAAAGGCCCCATTCACGGTGGCGTGGGTCGGGGTTGCGCCAGCTGACCATGAACACCTGCAAGCCGCTTTTGAGCATGTACTGGACGAAGCTGTTGGTCGCGCTGAGGTCGAAGATGTAGAACTTGTTGATCTGAGGCGGCACGACCAGCAGTGGGCGTGCGTGCTGCTTTTCGCTCATCGGCGAGTACTGGATCAGCTCCAGCAGCTCGTTGCGAAATACCACTGCGCCAGGGGTTGCGGCCAGGTTAACGCCCACTTCGAAGGCGCGCTCGTCCACCTGACGAGGCAGCCCATCGTTGTGACGCAGGTCGTCGAGCAGGTGAGCCACGCCGCGCACCAGGCTCTGGCCGCCGGTGTTGAACAGCTCCTTGACCGCCAACGGATTGAGCAGTGAGTTGCTGGGCGCCAGCGCATCGTTGATCAGGTTGAACAGGAAGTGGGCGCGGGCTCGATCATCGTCGTTCAAATGGCTTTCATCGATCCACTGGCGTGTCTGCTTCTGCCAGGCCAGATAGGCTTGCAGGCCGCGGCGGTAGAACGGGTTCTGGCTCCAGGTCGGGTCACTGAAGCGTGCGTCACGCGGGTTCGGCTGGTAGGGCGTGTCCCCCAGCATCACCCGCCCCAACTGCCCGCCAAGCGCCAGCAGATGATGCGCGGTATGCAGCGGGTGGCGCAGGCCGTGGCGGCCGACGTTGCGCAGCGTGGAAAGCAGGTCGCGGCCGCGCAGGCCGAGGATGGCGTTCTGCACGTTCATGCGGGTGGCGGGGAGCGTTGTCGATCCTTTGGCCGGTTTGTCTGTCATGGCAACACTCCCTCGTCTGATCCATTTCCCCTGTCAGGCCGCAGCTGTTTCACCCCCCCGAGGCCGGACGGGGATGCATGACCGCACGCTGACGTTCTTCCTGCAGGAACTTCATGATGATCGGGGCGACGGCTTCGGCACGGGTGATCAGGAACAGATGGCCGTCGTCGATAATGTGTAGCTGGGCATTGGGAATCCGCCAGGCCAGCAGGCGCATGTTGATCAGCGGGATCAACGGGTCGTCGTCGCCAGCCAGTACCAGGGTGGGCTGCCGGATCTTGTGCAGCCAGTGGATGCTGGTCCAGCCGAGCCCTGCGAACAGCTGCCAGTAGTAGCCCAGCTTGCCGCCGGAGCGCACCTTGGCGGCATGGTGCATGGCCAGGTCGGGGTCACGTCGGAAGCCGCCGCCATAGATCATCGGCGCAATGCGGATGACATGCGATGGCTGCACGTAACGCCGGGGGCTGGCCATCATCCACAGCACCTTGGGCTTGCCTGGCACCATTACCGCACCGGCAGCGGTGGCGGCCAGCACCAGCTTCTTGCAGCGCTCGGGGTAATCGTGAGCAAACTGCTGGGCCAGGGCGCCGCCCCAGGACACGCCGATCACGTTGACCTGGCCGTAGTCGAGGTAGTCGAGCATCCGCGCGGTCAGCTTGGCCAGCCCAGGGAAGCGGTACGGGTTGCGTGGCGTAGACGAGCCGCCGACCCCGGGCACATCGAAGGCGATGACTTCCAGGTCCGGGTCAAGTGCATCGATGAACGGGAACACCAGCTCGAGGTTGGCGCCGATGCCGTTAAAGATCAGCAACGGCGTCAGGTGCGGCTTGCCGGGGCGAACAGCGGTGCGGATGGACTGGTTGTCCAGCTCGACGGTCCTGAAAATATAGGGTTGCGGCATGCACGTGACTCTTGGGTGAAGTAAACACCGTGGCGCCGTGCAGGCCGCCGCGGCGCTGTAACTCAACGCTCGTGAACGTAGGTGCCTGGGGAGGCTTCGCCGGCGGCATAGGTACGGTTGCCCAGGCGGGTCGGTGCCTTTTTCAGCGCGCCGGCACGCTCGCCCAGCCAACTCTGCCAGTGCAACCACCAGGAGTCTGCATGCTTGATGGCATTTTCCTGCCAGGCCACCGGGTCACCCGGGCGATCGGCACCGGTCATGAAACGTGCCTTCGGGTTGCCCGGCGGGTTGAGGATGCTCTGGATATGCCCGCTGTTGGACAGTACGAATTCGATCTTGCCGCCGAACAGATGTGCCGAGCGGTAGCATGACGGCCAGGGGGTGATGTGGTCGTTGGTGCCGGCTAGGCTGTAGATGTCGCATTTGACCTGTTTCAGGTCGATCGCGGTGCCGCACACTTCCAGGGCGTCGGGGCGGGTCAGCGGGTTGCTCTTGAACATTTCGATCAGGTCGCCGTGGAAGGCGGCCGGCAGGCGCGTGGTGTCGTTGTTCCAGAACAGGATGTCGAACACGGGGGGCTCATTGCCGAGCAGGTAGTTGTTTACCCAGTAGTTCCAGATCAGGTCGTTGGGGCGCATCCAGGCGAACACCTTGGCCATTTCGCTGCCTTCCAGCACGCCCGCCTGATAGGAGTGGCGCTTGGCGGCCTCCAAGGTCTGCTCGTCGACAAACAAAGCAACCTGGTTGTCCATGGTGGTGTCCAGCACGCTGACCAGCAGGGTCAGGGCGTTGACCTTGTTCTCGCCAATGGCGGCATAGTGGCCCACCAGTGCGGTACAGGTGATGCCACCGGAGCAGGCGCCGAGCATGTTCAGGTCCTTGCTGCCGGTAATCGACAGCACCGCGTCGACGGCTTCTTTCAGCGCATCGATGTAGGTGGACAGGCCCCATTCACGCTGGGCCTTGGTCGGGTTGCGCCAGCTGATGATGAAGGTCTGCTGCTGCGAGCGCAGGCAGAAGCGCGCCAGGCTCTTTTCCGGGCTGAGGTCGAACACGTAGAACTTGTTGATCTGCGGTGGCACCACCAGCAGCGGACGGGCATGCACCTGTTCGGTGATGGGGCTGTACTGGATCAGTTCCAGCACATCGTTGCGGTACACCACCGCGCCTTCGCTGGTGCCCAGGTTCTTGCCCACTTCGAAGGCATCCATGTTCACCTGGCTGGGCATGCCGCCGTTGTTGACCATGTCCTTGGCCAGGTTGGACAGGCCATCGAGCAGGCTCTTGCCGCCGGTTTCGAAGAAGCGTTTGACCGCAGCCGGGTTGGACAGGGTATTGGTCGGCGCCATGGCCTCGGTCATCAGGTTGATGACGAACTGGCCGCGGCTGATGTCCTGGGGGGACAGGTCGCTGCTGCTCACCCAGTCCTGCAGCTCCTTGCGCCAGGCCAGGTAGGTTTGCAGGTAGCGGCGGTACAGCGGGTTGTTGCTCCAGGCCGGGTCATTGAAGCGACGGTCGTCGCTGTCCGGGGCCAGGCTGGATTTGCCCAGCAACACGTTCTTCAGCTCCAGGCCAAAGTGAGCCACATGCTTGGCGCTGTGCAGCGGTTGGCGCACGGCCTGGCGCAGCACGGTGCGTGCCGAGCTCAACAGGTCCTTGCGGCGGATGCCGATGACCGGGTTCAGCCCCAGGGTGTTTTCCGAGGCCTGCCGCTGCAGCTCATCGTTGTTCTTGTTACTCATCTACGACGCTCCGTTGTCCTGAGACGAGTACCGGTTGCTGTGGCGGGTGCACAGCCCTGAGCCCGGTACTGCTACTCGGGTGACCAGTGATAAGGAACAGCGGTGCTGCGTGGGTTCTGCCGACCTGCAAAGTCATGCAGGGAACTTGCCACACCCATTGGTTACCCGACTTTCGTGTAATGCGCAAGACAGCCCTTCACTGGGCTGTCTGCAAGTCATTCAAACAGATGAATTTAGAAAATGCGCTCTAAACCCCGCAGGCCTTGCGCTAGAGCATGAGCTTGACCACAGATTCGGCTGGGTCGCGGGATTTGCCGGCCTTGTGCAACTCGTCGAGGTATTCTGCCCACAGTTGTTCCTGGCGCAGGCACAGTTGCTCAAGGTATTCCCAAGTGAACAAGCCGCTGTCATGGCCGTCGTCGAAGGTCAGTTTCAGTGCATATTGGCCGGCAGGTTCCAAGCCACTGAGGCCGACGTTGATCTTGCCGAACTGCAGGATGGGGTTGCCGTGGCCCTGGACCTCGGCGGAGGGAGAGTGCACGCGCAGGAATTCGGCGGGCAGGTGGTAGACCTCGCCGGGTGCGTAGGTGAGGCTGAGGGTCTTGGAGGCTTTGTGCAGGTTGATGGCGGTAGGCAGGCGGGCCATGGGCAGAATCTCTCGGGAGCTGATGAAGCACAGCTTCCAGCTTATGGGGGAGGGATTCAAGGGCCTCTTCGCGGGCAAGCCCGCCCCTGCACGGATCACCACAGGCCCAAGGGATGGGGTGACATGTGCAGGAGCGGGCTTGCCCGCGAAACTGTCGAAACCGGTCTTACAGGATGTAACGCGACAGGTCTTCGTTCTGTGCCAGCTCACCCAGGTGGCTGTTCACATACGCCGCGTCGATCTGGATCGGCGCTTCGTCATGGGTGCTGGCCAGGTCGCCCGCACTGAACGACACCTCTTCGAGCAAACGCTCGAGCAGGGTGTGCAGGCGGCGGGCACCGATGTTTTCGGTCTTCTCGTTGACCTGGTAGGCAATCTCGGCCAGGCGCTTGATGCCGTCGGCGAGGAACTCGATGTTCAGGCCTTCGGTCTTCAGCAATGCCTGGTACTGCTCGGTCAGCGACGCGTGCGGCTCCTGCAGAATGCGCTCGAAGTCTTCCGGGGTCAGTGCCTTGAGCTCGACACGAATCGGCAGACGGCCTTGCAGCTCGGGCACCAGGTCGCTCGGCTTGCTCAGGTGGAATGCACCCGAGGCAATGAACAGAATGTGGTCGGTCTTGACCATGCCCAGCTTGGTGTTGACGGTGCAGCCTTCGATCAGCGGCAGCAGGTCGCGCTGTACGCCTTCACGGGACACGTCGGCGCCGCCAACGTTGCCACGCTTGGCAACCTTGTCGATTTCATCGATGAACACGATACCGTGCTGTTCGACTGCTTCCAGGGCCTTGGCCTTGAGCTCATCCTCGTTGACCAGGCGGCTCGCTTCTTCATCGCGAACCATCTTCAGCGCTTCTTTCACCTTCAGCTTGCGCGCTTTGCGTTTGCCCTTGCCCATGTTGGCAAACAGGCTCTGCAGCTGGTTGGTCATTTCTTCCATGCCAGGCGGCGCAGCAATTTCGACACCGACGGCATCGGCCACTTCGATCTCGATTTCCTTGTCGTCCAGCTGGCCTTCGCGCAGGCGCTTGCGGAATAGCTGGCGAGTATTGGAGTCGCTGCTGGTCTGTGCGGCTTCTTCGCTGAAGCTGGTGACGCGTGCCTGGGGCAGCAGGGCGTCGAGGATGCGGTCTTCGGCGGCGTCTTCGGCGCGGTGGCGCACGCGGATGATTTCCTGCTCGCGCAGCATCTTCAGCGCGGCATCGGCCAGGTCACGGATGATCGACTCGACGTCGCGGCCCACGTAGCCCACTTCGGTGAACTTGGTGGCCTCGACCTTGAGGAACGGCGCGTTGGCCAGTTTGGCCAGCCGGCGGGCGATTTCGGTCTTGCCGACGCCGGTAGGGCCGATCATCAGGATGTTCTTGGGGGTGACTTCGGCACGCAGCTCGGCAGGGAGCTGCATGCGCCGCCAGCGGTTGCGCAGGGCAATGGCCACGGCGCGCTTGGCGTCGTCCTGGCCGATGATGTGGCGGTTGAGTTCGTGGACGATCTCGCGGGGGGTCATGGACATGATCAATACGGTCCTTGGGCAGGTGAGTCAGCGTGGAAAAGCCCCTTCACCGGGAAGGGGCGCCAGAACAGCTGAATCAGTCGGCCAGGTCCTGCTCCTCGATGGTCAGGTTGTGGTTGGTGAACACGCAGATGTCGCCGGCGATGTTCAGGGCGGTCTCGGCGATTTCGCGGGCCGAGAGGTCGGTCTTGTTCAGCAGGGCACGGGCTGCGGCCTGGGCATAGGCGCCGCCGGACCCCATGGCGATCAGGCCATCTTCGGGTTCGACCACGTCACCGTTACCGGTGATGATCAGGGATGCATCCTTGTTGGCCACGGCCAGCATGGCTTCCAGGCGGCTCAGGGAGCGGTCGGTACGCCATTCCTTGGCCAGCTCGACGGCGGCGCGTACCAGGTGGCCCTGGTGTTTTTCCAGCTGACCTTCAAAGCGCTCGAACAGGGTGAAGGCGTCGGCAGTGGCGCCGGCGAAGCCCGCGATGACCTGGCCGTGGTACAGGCGGCGCACCTTCTTGGCGTTGCCTTTCATCACGGTGTTGCCGAGGGATACCTGGCCGTCGCCGCCCATGACGACTTTGCCGTTACGGCGGACAGAAACGATTGTGGTCAAGGGGAGAGTCTCCACGCAGCGGGGCGAAAGTGCCTGATGCAGACTCATATGGGGGTGGGGGGAAGGATTTCAACCGGGGGGGATGAATGGTCGCGCTTGGCGGGGGGGACTATGTGAAGGCATTCGCGGGCATGCCCGCTCCCACAGGGTTACCACATGCCTTGGAATTGTGGTGATCCTGTGGGGGCGGGCGTGCCCGCTAAGCATGGTACTCAGGCCTCGTGGCAGATGTGCCCATCGACCAAGGTATAACGCACCGCGCCCGGCAGGCAGTGGCCGATGAACGGGCAGTTCTCGCCACGGGAGAACCATTGTTCGCCAGCAACGGTGGACGCTTGCGGGTCGAACAGCACCAGGTCGGCCGCGCCACCCACTTTCAGCTCACCGGCCGGCAGGCGCAGGGCGGCAGCCGGGCCGCTGCTCAGGCGGGCCAGCAAGGTCGGCAGGTCGAGCAGGCCGTCCTGCACCAGGGTCATGGCCAGTGGCAGCAGTAACTCGACGCTGCTGATACCCGGCTCGGTGGCGCCGAACGGGGCCAGCTTGGCGTCGCGCTCGTGCGGCTGGTGGTGGCTGGAGATGGCCTGGATCACCCCCGACTTCACCGCCTCGCGCAATCCGTCACGGTCGGCAGCGGTGCGCAGCGGCGGCTGCACGTGGTACAGGCTGGAGAACTCGCGCAGCGACTCGTCCGTGAGGATCAGCTGGTACAGCGCTACATCGGCGGTTACCGGCAGGCCCAAGGCCTGGGCCTGGGCGATCAGCCGCGCGCCACGGGCGCTGGTGATCTGGCTGAAGTGCGCACGCACGCCGCTCTGTTCCACCAGCAGCAGGTTGCGCGCCAGGGCCACGGTTTCGGCGCTCTCCGGGATGCCCGGCAGGCCGAGGAAGCTGGCCATGGCACCTTCGTGGGCCAGGCCGCCCTGGGCCAGGTCGCGGTCCTGGGAGTGGAACACCACCGTCAGGTCGAAGGTGGCGGCATACTCCAGGGCGCGGGCCAGGGTACGGTTGTTGGGGATTTCCTTCAGGCCGTTGCCAAACGCTACGCAACCGGTGTCACGCAGGGCCACCAGTTCGGCCAGTTGCTCGCCCTCCAGGCCCTTGGTCAGGGCGCCGACCGGGTAGACCTTGCTGTTGGCGGCTTCACGGGCGCGGTCAAGAATAAGTTCGGCTACCGCCGAGGTGTCCAGCACCGGCTTGGTCTGTGGCGGGCAGCACAGGCTGGTGACACCGCCGGCAACGGCAGCGCGGGTTTCACTGGCGATGTTGCCTTTGCGGCTGTAACCCGGCTCGCGCAGGGACACGCCCAGGTCGACCAGGCCGGGCGCAGCGACCAGGCCATCAGCCTGGATCGTGCGGCTGGCGCTGAAACCGGCCGGTGCGGCGCCGATGGCGACAATGCGGCCGCCGTCCAGGTGCAGGTCGGTGACCTGGTCCAGGCCGCTGTTGGGGTCGATGACCCGGGCGCCGAGAATACTGATGGTCACTGGGCGTTCTCCTGGTCCAATTGACGTTGCGCGTTCTGCCCGCTCATGGCCATGGACAGCACGGCCATGCGCACGGCGATACCGTAGGTGACCTGGTTGAGGATCACCGAGTGCTTGCCATCGGCAACCGCCGACTCGATTTCCACGCCACGGTTGATCGGGCCCGGGTGCATGACGATGGCGTCAGGCTTGGCCCCGGCCAGGCGGGCGGTCGTCAGGCCGAACAGGCGGTAGAACTCACCTTCGCTGGGCAGCAGGCCACCGGCCATGCGCTCACGCTGCAGGCGCAGCATGATCACCACGTCGACGTCTTTCAGGCCTTCGGCGAGGTCGGTGTAGACCTTTACGCCGTACTGCTCGATACCGATCGGGATCAGGGTTTTCGGCCCGATCACGCGGATGTCCGGGCAACCCAGCGCTTTGAGCGCGAGCATGTCGGAACGGGCCACACGCGAGTGCAGGATGTCGCCGACGATCGCCACGGACAGGTTTTCGAAGCTGCCTTTGTGACGGCGGATGGTGAGCATGTCGAGCATGCCCTGGGTGGGGTGCGCGTGGCGGCCGTCACCGCCATTGATCACGGCCACTTCCGGGCACACGTGCTCGGCAATGAAGTGCGCGGCGCCGGAGTCGGAGTGGCGTACGACGAACATGTCGGCGGCCATGGCTTCGAGGTTGCGCAGGGTGTCGAACAGGGTTTCGCCCTTGCTGGTCGAGGAGGTCGACACGTTCAGGCTGATCACGTCGGCCGACAGGCGCTGGGCTGCCAGTTCGAAGGTGGTACGGGTACGGGTCGAGTTCTCGAAGAACACGTTGCACACAGTCTTGCCGCGCAGCAACGGGACTTTTTTCACAGCCCGGGCACCGACTTCCAGGAAGGAGTCGGCGGTGTCGAGGATCTCGGTGAGCAGTTCGCGGGGCAAACCGTCAAGCGAGAGGAAGTGGCGCAGCTGGCCCTGATCATTGAGCTGCAGCGGGCGCTTGGCGTCGATTGGCGTCATCGCGGGGGACTCTTAAAGGGCGGAAGCGGAGGCGAGGTCCTGGCGCTCGAGGGCGAGCGGTGCGGGTCCGGTCAATTTTACCCGTTCATGGGCGCCCAGCGACAGGGTGGCGCCGAGCACGTTCGGGCGAATCGGCAGTTCGCCGGCATCCAGGTCCAGCAGGCAGACCAGGGTGACGCTGGCCGGGCGGCCGTAATCGAACAGTTCGTTGAGCGCCGCGCGGATGGTGCGACCGCTCATCAGCACGTCATCCACCAGCACCAGGTGCTGGCCTTCGACCTCGAACGGCAACTCGGACGGGCGCACTTGTGGGTGCAGGCCGTTCTGGCTGAAGTCGTCGCGGTAGAACGACACGTCCAGGGTGCCCATTGGGCTGGTGTCGCCCATGGCATCCTGCAGGGCCTGGGCAACCCAGACGCCGCCGGTGCGGATACCGATGTAACGGGGCTCGGTGATTGCCCGGCGCGTCAGGTGGGCACGAAGGTCGACAGCCATCTGCCGGATCAGCTCGGCGGGATTGGGTAGGCTCATTGCGGGCTCCTCGGAAGGGTGCGCCGGGTGGGCCCGGCGGCAAAGATGATCAGGTATTGGCCTCCAGCCAGCCTTGCAGCAACAAGGCGGCGGCAATGGCATCGACCGGGTTGTCGCGGTAGCTGCCACGCTGGCCGCCACGGGCCATGCGCTCGCCTTTGGCCTCGAAGGTGGTCAGGCGCTCGTCGTGCGTGTGCACGGGCAGGTTGAAGCGGCCGTTCAGGCGGCGGGCGAACTTTTCGGCGCGGGCGCTCATTTCGCTGGGTGTGCCGTCCATGTTCAGCGGCAGGCCGACGACAATGGCATCTGGCTTCCATTCGGCAATCAGCTTTTCCACCTGGGCCCAGTCCGGTACGCCGTTCTGCGCCTTCAGGGTGCACAGTTCGCGGGCCTGGCCGGTAATCACCTGGCCGACGGCCACGCCGATCTGTTTGCTGCCATAGTCGAAGCCCAGCAGCAGGCGTAGATCAGCCATCAGGCGTGGCCCGCCTGGCTGGTCAGCAGGTGCAGGTTGATCCCCAGGCTGGCGGCCGCAGCCTCAAGGCGCAGGTCGCTGGCCATGCCGAAGACGATTTCCGGGTCGAACGGGCAGTTCAGCCAGGCGTTGTCGGCCAGTTCCGCTTCCAGTTGGCCCGCTTCCCAACCGGCATAGCCCAAGGTGATCAGGCTCTGTTTCGGGCCCACACCGGCGGCGATAGCCAGCAATATGTCCTGTGACGTGGTCAGCGACAGCCCTTCCAGCGCCACGCTGGCCTGGAAACTGCACTCGCTGCTGTGCAGCACGAAGCCGCGGTCGGTTTGTACCGGGCCGCCCTGGTAGATCGGCACCTGCAAGGTGCTGGCCGGCGGCGTTTCGTCCGGGCGCAGTTGCTCGAGGATGTCGGCCAGGCTCAGTTCCTGTGGTCGGTTGACCACCAGGCCCATGGCGCCATGCTCATTGTGCTCGACGATATACGTGAGGGTCTGGGCGAAGTTCGGATCGGCCATGTGCGGCATGGCGATCAGGAACTGGTGCTTGAGGTAGCTGGGTGCGAGGGTTTTCATGGGGGATAGTGTGGCGCCAGGTGGCGAGACTGACAAGATGCGGATTTGTGTCGTCTGGTTGGCGCTTGTCGTGAGGTTTTTGGCGCCTTTGAAATCGAGCGCCGCCCGCGCGGCGCATCGCGAGCAAGCTCGCTCCTACATTTGTTTCGGGCCAGTCACGCCTGTGTTGCCGGCGCGCGGCCGCCTTGTTTGTACCCTTCGATATCGAGCCTTGCGCCAAGTCGGTCGCGCGCGATGGGCACAGGATTCATTGGCCCGAAACAAATGTAGGAGCGAGCTTGCTCGCGATGCGCCGCGCGGGCGGCGCTCGATATCCGCGCTAGCCCACCCCGAAAGCCCTACACCAAGGCTAAACTCAGTTACTGGACAAACGGTCCCCACGGGCAAAGCGCCAGGTGCGGATGATCTCCAGCCGGTCGAACTCGGCCAGATCCCCGGTAAACGGTGCAAACGGCGCGGCCAGCCGCACGATGCGTTGCGCCGCCTGGTCCAGCACGGGCTGCCCGGATGATTCCAGTACCAGCACCTCGTACAGCGAGCCATCGCGGTTGATCGACACCATCATGCGCAAGTTGCCGTAGATCTGCTGTCGGCGTGCTTCGTCGGGGTAGTTGAGGTTACCCACGCGCTCGACCTTCTTGCGCCACTCTTCCTTGTACCAGGCGCCCTTGTCGCGCATGGTCGACGCGGCGTTCAGGCGATGGATGCGCGGGCGCTTGGCGTACATCTGCTGCTCGTTGGACAGCTCCGCCTCCAGGCTGGCGATCTGGCTGGACAGCTGCGAGCTGTCGAAGTCCGGCGCCGGCGCGGCTGGCTTGGGCTGCGCCTTGCTTTCCTTGGGTTTGGGCTCGACCTTGTGCGGCTTGGGCGCCGTCGTCACCACTGCCGACTTTTTCGGGGGAGGGGGTGGGACCACCTCGGGCCTGGCCGCAGGCGGTGGGGTGATCTTGTTGATCTTGCTGTCCTGGAACGGCGCCAGCTCGGTGGTCTTGGGCACCGCTTTCTTGTCCAGGGTGCCGCTGCCTTGCTGGTTGTCCTGGGCCTGGAAGTCAGCCTTCTCGGGCGGTTTCTCGCTCTTGAAGGTGGCCAGGGTGATGTCCATGGTGTGGCGGATTTCGGCAGGCTTGACCACGGTGAAGCCGACGCCAAGGATCAGCGCCAGGTGCACCAGCGCAGCCAGGAACAGGGTGAAGCCAAGCCGGTCCGCAGGGCGAACACGGGGAGGCAGCAGGTCGGCAGGGACGTCAGCGGGGTGCGTCATCAGGTATCCAGCAACCGCAGGGCGGGGCAGCAGCTCAGTCGAATAGGACCGGCATCATACCCCACTCTACGGCTTTACTTCGCGTTGGCTGTCAGCGTGCCTTTAGCTTGCGATCAATGGCATCCATCAGCTTGCCACCGATATCGGTGTTGTAGGCGGCATCGATTTCGCGGATACAGGTGGGGCTGGTGACGTTGATTTCGGTGAGGTAGTCGCCGATCACGTCCAGGCCAACGAACAGCAGGCCCTTCTCGCGCAGCGTCGGGCCGACCTGAGCGGCGATCCAGCGGTCGCGCTCGGTCAGTGGGCGGGCTTCGCCACGCCCGCCTGCGGCCAGGTTGCCACGGGTTTCGCCGCTGGCCGGAATGCGTGCCAGGCAATAGTCCACTGGCTCGCCATCGATCATCAGGATGCGCTTGTCGCCGTCCTTGATTGCCGGCAGGTAAGCCTGCGCCATGATCTGCTGGGTGCCCAGTGCGGTCAGGGTTTCCAGGATCACCGACAGGTTGGGGTCGCCAGCCCGGTGACGGAAGATCGACGTACCGCCCATGCCATCCAGTGGCTTGAGGATCACGTCGGCATGCTTGGCGGTGAATTCGCGAATGATGTCCGGGCGGCGGCTGACCAGGGTCGGGGTGGTGCATTGCGGGAACAGCGTGGCGAACATCTTCTCGTTGCAGTCGCGCAGGCTTTGTGGGCGGTTTACCACCAGTACGCCGTCGTTCTCGGCTTGTTCCAGCAGGTAAGTGCTGTAGACGAACTCCATGTCGAAGGGCGGGTCCTTGCGCATCAGGATCACGTCCAGCTCGGCCAGCGGGCTGTCCTGCTCCTCGCCCAGTTCGAACCAGCGTGCAGGGTCGGCAAACACCTTCAGCGGGCGCATGCGGGCGCGGGCCTTGCCTTCGCCCTGATACAGGTCTTGCTGTTCCATGTAGAACAGGCTCCAGCCGCGTGCCTGGGCGGCCAGCAGCATGGCCAGCGAGCTGTCCTTCTTGTAGGAGATGGACGCGATGGGGTCCATCACAATGCCGAGGCGAACGCTCATGGGTGGTCCTCTTGGCGGCAGGTGGCCGCGGTGGATCGAAAGAAAAGTGGCTCAGGGTGGCGCCGCGAACGCCGACGGTCAAGGGGCGCGGCAGATGGAATGGCCACCCGGAGTATGCTAAAAATGCAGCTGCAAGCCTTGAGCTACAAGCCTCAAGAAAAGAGCATCCATGCGCCGAGCTGCTTTCTTGCAGCTTGCCGCTTGCAACTTGCGGCTTCAATCCTACTGGTAGGCGTCTATGGAACAACCCCTGAAGGTGATGGTGATCGACGATTCCCGCACGATCCGCCGCACCGCGCAGATGTTGCTCGGTGAAGCGGGCTGCGAGGTGATCACCGCCAGCGATGGCTTCGATGCCCTGGCCAAGATCGTCGACCATCAGCCCAGTATCATTTTCGTCGATGTGCTGATGCCACGCCTGGACGGCTACCAGACCTGCGCGGTAATCAAGCACAACAGTGCCTTCAAGGACACCCCGGTTATCCTGCTGTCGTCCCGCGATGGCCTGTTCGACAAGGCCCGCGGGCGGGTGGTCGGTTCCGATCAGTTCCTGACCAAACCGTTCAGCAAGGAAGAACTGCTCGACGCGATCCGCGCCCATGTGCCCGGGTTTGCCGCACCTCAACAACACGCACCCTGACCGAGCCCCGCCATGGCGCGGTCCTACTTTCCTGATGGGGAAACAGCATGGCCCGAGTTCTGATTGTCGACGACTCGCCGACAGAGATGTACAGATTGACCGAATGGCTGGAAAAGCACGGCTACCAGGTGCTCAAGGCCAGCAACGGTGCCGACGGCGTGGCCCTGGCCCGGCAGGACAAGCCCGACGCGGTGCTGATGGACATCGTCATGCCTGGCATGAACGGCTTCCAGGCCACCCGCCAGCTCAGCAAGGACCCGGACACCAGCGCTATTCCAGTGATCGTGGTAACCACCAAGGACCAGGAAACCGACCGTATCTGGGCCACGCGCCAGGGTGCCCGTGACTTCCTGACCAAACCGGTGGAAGAGGAGGCGCTGATCGCCAAGCTCAAAGAAGTGCTGGGGGCTTGACCACCCGCCCGCAAGGCGCGTCGCTGACCGCCTTTGAGTTGTTGCTGGACATCGACCGGCGCTGTCGCCTGCTGGTTGCCGACCAGCCGCCGCAGGACAACCGCGTGCAGCAGTGGAGCGGCATTGGCTTTCGCATTGCCGGGCAGTGGTTCGTCGCGCCCATGGGCGAAGTGGCCGAGGTGCTGCGCGAGCCGCGCAGTAGCCGCGTTCCCGGCGTGCAGCCGTGGGTGTGCGGGGTGGCCAACCTGCGTGGCCGGCTGTTGCCGGTGATGGACCTGAGCTGCTTCTTCGGCCTTGGCCACGCCGCACCGGGCAAGCAGCGGCGAGTGCTGGTGCTGGATCACGACGACCTGTTCGTCGGTTTGCTGGTCGACGAGGTGCTGGGCCTTCAGCACTTTGCCCTCGACAGCCTGCAGCTGTCGCCGCCGCAGCCGCTGATCCCTGCCGCTGCACGCTTTGTGCAGGGGTATTTTCCGCGTGAACGTAACTGGGCGATCTTCAGCCCCTTTGCCCTGGCCCAGGCGCCGGGCTTTCTCGATGTGGCGTTATAGGACCTGCGAACGTGAACAAGCCTGCCACCCCCGTCACTGCCACCACCGTGAGCCCACGTACCCGCAGCATCGCGCAGATCACCGTGCTGTTCCTGATCCTGATCCTTTCGATCATCTTGCTGTTCGCCAACTTTGCTTACCTGAATACCCAATCCAACTACGACAAGCAGTACATCGGCCATGCCGGCGAGCTGCGCGTGCTGTCGCAGCGTATCGCCAAGAACGCCACCGAGGCGGCCACCGGCAAGGCCCTGGCCTTCAAGCTGCTGTCGGATGCGCGCAATGACTTCGAACGACGCTGGGGTTACCTGCGCCAGGGTGACAAGTCCACTGGCCTGCCGCCTGCGCCACCTGCGGTGCGTGACGAGATGGAATCGGTACGCCGCGACTGGGAAAACCTGCGCAAGAACACCGACATCATCCTGGCCAGCGAGCAGACCGTGCTGTCGCTGCACCAGGTGGCAGCGACCCTGGCCGAGACCGTGCCGCAGCTGCAGGTGGAATACGAAAAAGTGGTCGAGATCCTGCTGCAGAGCGGTGCCCCAGCCAATCAGGTTGCGGTGGCCCAGCGCCAGCTGTTGCTGGCCGAACGCATCCTTGGCTCGGTCAACACCGTGCTGGCCGGTGACGACAGCGCCGCCCAGGCGGCCGACGCCTTCGGCCGTGACGCCGGGCGCTTTGGCCAGGTGCTGGAGGGCATGATCAATGGCAATGCGACAATCCAGGTCACCCGCGTCGAGGACGCCGACGCGCGTGCGCGGCTGGCCGAAATCGCCGAGTTGTTCCAGTTCGTTGCCGGTTCGGTGGATGAAATCCTCGAAACCTCGCCCGAACTGTTCCGTGTTCGAGAGGCCGCGGGCAACATCTTCAGCCTTTCGCAAACCCTGCTCGACGAAGCGTCGCACCTGGCGAACGGTTTCGAGAACCTGGCTGGCGGGCGCACCCTCGACACCGTTGGCGGCTATGTCCTGGGGCTGCTGGCGCTGGCCTCGATCATCCTCATCGGCCTGGTCATGGTGCGCACCACCAACCGCCAACTGCGCGAGACCGCAGAAAAGAACGAACGCAACCAGCAGGCCATCATGCGCCTGCTCGACGAAATCGAAGAGCTGGCAGATGGCGACCTGACGGTGACCGTATCGGTGACTGAAGACTTCACCGGTGCCATTGCCGACTCGATCAACTATTCCGTGGACCAGTTGCGCGACCTGGTCGCCACCATCAACCACAGTGCAGTGCAGGTCGCCGCCGCCGTGCAGGACACGCAGAACACTGCGCGGCAACTGGCCAAGGCCTCCGAGCACCAGGCTGCACAGATCAGCGAGGCCTCCGAGGCGGTGGGTGACATGGTCGAGTCGATCGACCGGGTTTCGGCGCATGCCTACGAATCGGCCAAGGTGGCCGAGCGTTCGGTGGCCATTGCCAACAAGGGCAACGAGGTGGTGCACAACACCATCAACGGCATGGACAACATTCGCGAGCAGATCCAGGACACCGCCAAGCGGATCAAGCGTCTGGGCGAGTCCTCACAGGAAATCGGCGACATCGTCAGCCTGATCGACGACATTGCCGACCAGACCAACATCCTCGCCCTGAACGCCGCCATCCAGGCCTCGCTGGCCGGTGAGGCCGGCCGCGGCTTTGCCGTGGTTGCCGACGAGGTGCAGCGCCTGGCCGAACGCTCATCGTCTGCCACCCGCCAGATCGAGGCGCTGGTGCGTACCATTCAGGCCGATACCAACGAAGCGGTGATCTCCATGGAGCAGACCACCGCCGAAGTGGTGCGTGGCGCACGCCTGGCCCAGGATGCCGGGGTGGCGCTGGCCGAGATCGAAGGGGTGTCGCAGAACCTCGCCGACCTTATCCACAGCATCTCCGACGCTGCCCAGTTGCAGACCTCGTCGGCCGGGCAGATCTCCCACACCATGGCGGTGATCCAGCAGATTACCGCGCAAACCTCTGCCGGCTCCGGTGCCACTGCCGACAGCATCCGCCACTTGGCCCGCATGGCCAGCGAGATGCGCCGTTCGGTGTCCGGTTTCACCCTGCCACCCCCTACCGAGCCGCGTTGAGGAATAGTGACCATGGCTTCTGCAGTAAGCCCCGAGCGTCACGAAACAGTGGCGCTGGCCTGGACCAAGGCCGCCATCCTCGATTGCCTGGGCCAGGCACGGCAGGCGCTGGAGCGCTTTGCCGGCGAGACGGGAGACCTGTCGATGATGGCTTTCGTGGTCGACAACCTGCACCAGGTGCACGGCTGCCTGCGCATGCTCGAACTGCGAGGCGCCACGCGCCTGGCGGAGGAGCTGGAGCTGTTTGCCAGGGCGTTGGCCGACGGCCAGGTCAGCCCCCGGGGTGATTGCCTGGGTGCATTGTTCCGCGGCCTGGAGCAGTTGCCCTCGTACCTGGAGCGGTTGCGCGGTGCTCGCCATGACCTGCCACTGGTGATGCTGCCGTTGCTCAACCAGCTGCGCGCCTGCCGGGGGGAGGAACCGCTGGCTCAGGCCAGCCTGATGACCGGCGCCGCCCAACGCTTCGCGGGTGACGATGACCTTGCCAACCTCGACCTGTCGCTGGGCAACTGGCGTGACCAACTGCAGGCCGGGTCGGGGCGCGATGCGCTGCGTTCGGTGGTGACTGCACTGTGCGATGACTTGATGCGCATCAAGGAGCGCCTGGACCAGTTCGGGCGCGGCGACCGTCAGCACCGCGAACAGCTCGATGCGCTGTTGGCGCCGTTGCGCCACGTGGCTGACACCCTGGCGGTACTGGGCTTTCAGCAACCGCGGCGGGTGATCATCGACCAGGTGCTGGCGTTGCAGGCATTGGCTCAGGGCGAGCGGGCGGTGGACGACGCGGTGTTGATGGATGTGGCGGGGGCTCTGTTGTACGTGGAAGCCTCCCTGAACGGCATGGTCGGCCCTTTGGAGGAAAACGGCCAAGGCAGCCTGCCGGGCTCGGACCTGGCCGAGATACGCCAGCTGGTGCTGAATGAATCGCTGAACGTGTTGCAGCAGGCCAAGGATCTGATCGGCGATTACCTGGAGTCCGACTGGCCCCGGCAACGCCTGCAGCCCTTGCCGGGGCTGTTGCAGCAGATCCGCGGGGCATTGGCCATGTTGATGCTGCCCGCCGTGGCCGAGCTGTTTGTCGGCTGCGCAAGCTATGTGCAGCGTTGGTTGCAGCACCTGGAGGAAGAGCCGCCGATTGATGAGCTGACGCACTTGGCCGAGGCACTGAGCGCTGCCGAATGCTATCTGCAATGGCGGGCGGCAGACCCGCTGGCCGATGGCCAACCCTTTATCGAGATGGCACGGGCCAGCCTGGCGGCGCTGGGTGTGCAGTGCGTGGTGGTCGGGGCCAGCCCAGACCAGGACGGCAATGGCGATGGCATCGATGATGAGCTTCGCCAAGTGTTCCTTGACGAGGCGGGCGAACTGCTGCCGGAAATCGAGCGCCACTGGCTGCGCTGGCGTGCCGACAACCAGCAGCGCGAGGCACTGGGTGAAGTGCGTCGCGCGCTGCATACACTCAAAGGCAGCGGCCGCATGGTCCATGCCGAGGCGGTGGCTGAACTGGCCTGGGGCGCCGAGCACCTGCTGAACCGGGTGCTCGAGGGCCGCAGCGTGCTCAGCCCGGAAGGGGTTGTAGCGCTGCAGCAGGTGTTCGTTCACCTGCCTGACCTGCTGGCCGACTTTGCCGCCGGCCAGTTGCCGCAACTGACTGAAATCGAGCAATTGGCCGGGCATCTGCACAGCCTGGCCGAAAACGATGCCCCGGCGGCTGCCGGTGTCGATGGCCTCGATCCGCAGTTGCTGGGCATTTTTCGCAGCGAGGCGCAGGGCCATCTGGCCAGCCTTGAGGTTTATCTGCAAAGCACCGGCGGCCACGACACGCCGGTCAGCGATGACTTGCAGCGTGCCTTGCACACACTCAAAGGCAGTGCCGCCATGGCCGGTGTGATGCCGGTGGCCGAACTGGCCACTGCCTTCGACCGCCTGGCCCGTGAGTACAAGGGCCATCAACTGCCACTGCAAATGGCCGAAATGGAATGGCTGGAGGCTGCGCGGTCGTTGTTCCATCTGGGCTTGGCGCAACTCGATAGCACGCCCCTGGCCGCCATCCCCGGTGCCGCGGAACTGATCGAGCAGGTTGGCCAGGCCGTGGACCGCCGCCTGGCCAGCCTGCATGAAGACCCGCACCATGCCGGCCGCAGCAAGCGTGATCCGCAGTTGGTCGCCAGCTTCCTGGCCCAGGCCATGGACATCCTGCTCGATGCAGAGACGTTGTTGTCGCGCTGGCAGCAACAGCCCGGCCAGCGTGACGCTCTGGATAACCTGCTCGACCAGATGACCACCCTGGGGCACGCTGCGCACCTGGCCGACCTGTGGCAGATGGATGACGTGTGCGAGGCGTTGCTGGACCTGTATGGCGCTGTGGAGGAGGGCAGCCTGCCTGCCGATGCCCGCTTCTTCAGCCAGGCGCAGCGGGCCCATGAAGCCTTGCTGGACATGCTGGACGAAGTGGCGGCCGGGCAGGATATTCCACCGCGCCCGGAGCTGGTCGACCGCCTGCGCAACCTGCTGGACCAGGCCCTGGCGCCAGATGCCACCGGCCTGGTGGGCATCGATACGGTCACACCACTGCACCCGGACATGGACCTGTCCGATACCTTGGGGTTGCCACGCCCGCCGTTGCAGCCGCAGGTGGCCGAGCCGCTTGCCGAGGAGCCGGAAAGCCCCGGCGAAGAGCTGCTGGAAGTGTTCCTGGAAGAAAGCTCGGACATCGTCGAGAGCGCCGCGGCGGCCCTGGCGCGCTGGCAGGCCGACCCGCGCAGCAGCGTCGAGGTGGACAACCTGATGCGCGACCTGCACACCCTCAAGGGCGTGGCGCGCATGGTCGAAATTACCCCGATCGGCGACCTGGCCCACGAACTGGAGTTCCTCTATGAGCTGTTGGCTGCGGGTAGATTGCCGCCAAGCGCGCCACTGTTCGCACTGCTGCAGAACTGCCACGACCGGCTGGCGCATATGCTTGACGCTGTGCGCCTGGGGCAGCCGCTGCATGCCGCTACAGCGCTGATCGACTACATTCGCAACTTCAGTAGCGCCGCACTGACAGACAGTGCCGCGGGCCAGGGGCCGCCAGAAGCTGCCACCGCCGAAATACCGGCAGCAGCGCCAGAGCGGGCACCGGGTGACATGGTCAAGGTCGACGCCGAGCTGCTCGACGACCTGGGTAACCTGGCAGGCGAGCACTCGATCATCCGGGGGCGCATCGAGCAACAGGTCAACGACGCGCAGTTCGCCCTCAACGAGATGGAGACCACACTCGAGCGCATGCGTGATCAGTTGCTGCGTCTGGATGTCGAGACCCAGGGGCGAATCTCCAGCCGGCAGCAGTTCGAAGGCGATGCCTATGACGACTTCGACCCGCTGGAAATGGACCGCCACTCCCAGCTGCAGCAGCTGTCACGGGCCCTCTTCGAGTCTGCCTCGGACCTGCTCGACCTGAAGGAGACCCTGGCTCAGCGCGCTCAGGAGGCCTACAGCCTGCTGCAACAGCAGGCGCGGGTGAACAGCCAGTTGCAGGAGGGCCTGACGGCCACCCTGATGGTGCCGTTCGAGCGCCTGGTGCCGCGCTTGCAGCGCGTGGTGCGGCAGGTGGCCAGCGAGTTGGGCAAGCAGGTGGAACTGGTGGTTGGCAATGCCGAGGGCGAACTGGACCGCAGCGTGCTGGAACGTATGGTGGCGCCGCTGGAGCATATGCTGCGCAACGCCGTTGACCACGGCCTGGAAAGCCGCGCAATGCGCCTGGCCGCCGGCAAGCCGGAGCAGGGCACCATTCACCTGAATTTGCTGCATGAGGGCGCCGATATCGTCATCGAAATGACGGATGATGGTGCCGGCGTGCCCCTGGAGGCGGTGCGGCGCAAGGCCATCAAGCGCGGCCTGCTGGACCCGCAGGCGCAGTTGAGTGACCACGAGATCCTGCAGTTCATCCTGCGGCCAGGCTTTTCCACCGCCGAAAAGATCACCCAGATTTCCGGGCGCGGGCTGGGCATGGATGTGGTGCACGAGGAGGTCAAGCAACTGGGTGGCTCGATGAGTATCGAGTCGGCGCAGGGCAAGGGGGCGCGTTTCCTGATCCGCCTGCCGTTCACCGTGTCGATCAACCGTGCGCTGATGGTGCACCTGGGCGAAGAGCAATACGCCATTCCGCTCAATACCATCGAGGGCATCGTCCGCGTGCCACCTGCCGAGCTTGCGGCGTGCTACCAGCTGGACTCGCCGCGCTATGTCTATGCCGGCCACGAATACGAGCTGCGCTACCTGGGCGAGTTGCTGCAAGGCCTGCCGCGCCCCGCGCTGCTGGGGCAGAGCGTGCCGTTGCCGGTGCTGCTGGTGCATTCCAAGGAGCAGTCGTTCGCCATCCAGGCCGACAGCCTGTCGCCCAGCCGCGAGATCGTGGTGAAAAGCCTGGGGCCGCAGTTTGCCGCGGTTGCCGGGTTATCGGGGGCGACACTGCTGGGCGATGGCCGGGTGGTGCTGATTCTTGACCTGCTGGGCCAGCTGCGCGGCCAGCAGCGACGGCTGGCCCGCTTGCCTGGTGGCGGTAGCCAACGCCAGTTGCTTGGCCCGGCGCCGCGCCGTGCCTTGCTGGTGATGGTGGTGGACGATTCGGTAACCGTACGCAAGGTAACCAGCCGCCTGCTGGAGCGCCACGGCATGAGCGTGCTTACGGCCAAGGATGGTGTAGATGCCATGGCCCTGCTGGAAGAGCACCGGCCCGACGTGTTGTTGCTGGACATCGAAATGCCGCGCATGGACGGCTTCGAGGTGGCCACACGCATCCGCCGTGACGCACGGCTGAAAGACTTGCCGATCATCATGATCACCTCGCGTACCGGGCAGAAGCACCGGGACCGCGCCATGGTCATCGGCGTCAACGAATACCTGGGCAAGCCGTACCAGGAATCGCTGCTGTTGCAGAGCATCGCCCATTGGAGCCAGGCCCATGCTTGAACTGATTTCCGGCCAGCGCAGCAGCCTGACCGGGCTGTTGCTGCCGTTGGGCGACCGCACGCTGGTGTTGCCCAACGTGGCGGTGGCCGAGTTGAGCGGGCAGCGTAACCTGGTGTGCCAGCATGGCGACCCCGCCTGGCACCTGGGGTGGATCGACTGGCGTCAGCAACGCCTGCCGTTGATCGGTTTCGAGGCCGCGTGCGGTGGTGAGACGCCGTGCGGCGAGCGGGCTCGCGTGGTGGTGCTCAATGCGTTGGGCGATACCGGTTTGCGCTACCTGGCGCTGTTGCTGCAGGACATTCCGCGCTCGTGCAAGCTCGACAGCCAGCTGAACTACGTGGATGTGGCGCTGGGCAGGTTGGAGCTGGCAGCGGTGCAGGTGGGTGAGCAGGTGGCGCGGGTACCGGACCTGGTCGCATTGGAAAGGCTGGTGCGTGACGCGGATCTGCAACCTGACCTTGGTTAGGATGTGAGGCGCAGGGCCTGGTGGTCTGG
>NZ_JBICLK010000026.1:0-402 GCF_043105275.1 Pseudomonas sp. TYF_14 | reverse complement strand
TTCAAAGAGTCCATGAGTACGCTCCATCTGCAAGGATGATGTATGGCATCAGTCGATCTCCTTGGGCCTTCCGGGCGTGCGTGGTTTCTTCGTAGGCCGCTTGCCGGGCTTGAGCTGCCAGCGGTCGGCGTTGGCGAGCAGGCGCGCCTGGATTGCGGGTGGGTAGTCGCTCAGGGTTGTCACGGGGGGGACGGGCTTGCCGGGCAGGCCGGCCTCGCGGATGACCTTCGGCCAGCGCGGTCGCCAGCACAGCAGCAGGCTGAGCCAGTGGCCGGTGCCGATGATGACGAAAGCGGGCCAGACAAACAGCAGCGCAACTTTGAACAGCCAGCTGCTTTTGCGGAAGAAACGCCCAAGGCCTTCGAACTGGGCGCTGAATGCCTGGATGGGTGAGGGTAGCTG
>NZ_JBICLK010000025.1:0-40074 GCF_043105275.1 Pseudomonas sp. TYF_14 | reverse complement strand
TGTGTAGGGGGTATAAACGGCTGAAGCGGTCCCATGCGAAGCGCGCGGCAGGTAGCGAGCGGTCGGCCACCTCGGCGGCGAACAGCCAGTAGAACACAAAGCCGGACAAGGTAAAGAACAGTTGCACCGCCATACCGCCATGCTGATACAACATCTTGAACTGGCTGAACAACGGCTGCAGGGTCGGGTCAAATTGTGCGGGTGTACTGCCCACATAGAAAAAGTGCTGCCAGTGCCAGAACACGACGCACAAGGCGGCAAAGCCGCGCAGGACATCGAGGGTGTAAAGCCTGTTGCTGGTAGATGGGGGCATGGGGTGCTGATTACCTGAGTCGCTGGGCCTTCAAGCCCGTGGAGTGCTTGAAGCGCCGATAACAGGCTGTTGAGCGCCCTGTTCACTTACTTGGCCTTTTTTACGCCGGCAGCCTCTTGCTCCGCTGAAAGGGGCGGCATTGTAGCCAGAATCCCCCTTCAGGAAAAGCAGATGGCGGCCATGCCATATCCGTCGGCCTGCATGGCACCGGAGCCATCGCTGTAACAGGTCGCTCAGCACATCATGCCTAGCTCGGCATCATCCATCAGCGCTTGAGCCAACGCGCATACACAGTGTGAAGCCCAGATCAGTTGCGGTTTGTTTTCCATCAATCCGTCCAGGGTCATGTCCCGTGTGTAGCCATCAGCTCTGAGACCTGTTCCCGAGAGCTCTGGCATGGGATGCCGGCTTCGATGCGGAAGAGGGGGCGACTGGTTTTGCCGACAGTGAATTAGGTTTCCTACCGTAGACATTGTTCAATTTCCCGAAATCGCTGCAGCCTGGGTAGGGGGCACCCCGGCCATCCCCCACATCAGTTGCACAAGCGCCAACGTGCAAAGATCGCAGCCTGAAAGGCGAGGCTGTTTTGCCTGCGATAGACCCAACCCGGGCGACACAATCAGTTAAGCCTCAATGAGACGTTTTTGGCTAAGAGGGCATATGTAACTGCAGCAGCTGCGGCCCAAAGCAAGGGCAGCAGCGTCTCCTGTTCATACATGGACGTCATCATCACAATCGACGCTGGGGCCTTGGGCTGCAGCAACATCGCTTGATGCACGGGGATAGCGGCGCATAGCGCGTAAACCGTGGCTGGACCAATATCTTCAAGACAAATGGTGCTGAGAGGTGGATCAGGAGCTATTTTCAACATGGTTACACTCCAGCAATGGTTGAGCTGCTATCCACCTCGCTGTCAAACGGGAGGGTGGCAGTTGTACTTGGGTTGACAGACCGAGATTGTTGGCACTCGGCACACATGAGGGGGCCCGCACGTACAGCCGCCATAAGCGTAAGCACACGGACAACAATTGACGGCCTGCCAAAACCGGTCACTGATTTGGCAGCGACGGGTCGAGACTAAGTCTCACGATTAACGTGTGCAATGGAAAACAGGCGCAGGGGTATCTTTGGGAAATGGCCTACAAGGAAGGGGCAAATTCTGATTATTTGCCAGGCCATGCAGCGGTTGCTTCTTAGTGGCGTGTGAAAAACGCCACTATCGGCAAGACCCGGTATGGCATGTGTTCAGAGACAAGGCTGCGCTATCGCAGCCCTTCTCCGCTAAAACCGTTAGTCGAACAGTTCGGCGTCAGCCAATGCGACCCCAAGCTGGTCCTTGCCAGACAAGCTTGGTACGGAGTCGATGGGCCATTCGATACCCACTGCCGGATCATTCCAGGCAATGCAGCGCTCGCACTGCGGCGAGTAGAAGTCGGTGGTCTTGTAGAGGAACTCTGCGGTTTCACTCAACGTGACGAACCCGTGTGCGAACCCTGGCGGGATCCACAGCTGGTTCTTGTTCTCGGCCGACAACACCGCACCTACCCATTTACCGAAGGTTGTGGACGAGCGACGGATATCCACCGCAACATCGAAGACTTCGCCTTGCACCACACGCACCAGCTTGCCCTGGGCGTGAGGTGCCAGCTGATAGTGCAGGCCACGGAGCACGCCTTTTACCGAGCGCGAGTGGTTGTCTTGTACGAAGTCGGGCTGCAGGCCGGTCACTTCGCTGAAAACACGGGCGTTGAAGCTCTCGTAGAAGAAACCACGTTCGTCGCCAAAAACCTTGGGGGTAAACAGCACGACTTCGGGGATATCCAGCGGAATGGCTTGCATCAGAACACCTTCTCTTTCAGCAAGTTCTGCAGATACTTGCCATAACCGTTTTTCAGCAGTGGTTGAGCCAGGCACTCGAGTTGCTCAGCGTTGATCCAGCCAGCGCGGTAGCAAATTTCCTCAGGGCAGGCGACTTTCAAGCCCTGACGGCGCTCCATGGTTGCGATGTACTGGCTAGCCTCCAGCAGACTGTCGTGCGTGCCGGTGTCGAGCCACGCATAGCCACGGCCCATGATTTCGACCTGCAACTGCTGCTGCTGCAAGTAAAGGTTGTTGAGGTCGGTGATTTCCAGCTCGCCACGTGGGGAAGGCTTCAGCTCGCGAGCCAGATTGACTACCTGATTGTCATAGAAATACAGGCCGGTGACCGCATAGCTAGACTTTGGAACTGCCGGTTTTTCTTCCAGCGACAATACGCGACCGCTATCGTCAAACTCCGCTACGCCATAGCGTTCTGGGTCATGAACATGATAAGCGAATACTGAAGCACCGGATTCACGTTTATCTGCGTTCAATAGCAGTGCCTGGAAGTCATGGCCGTAGAAAATATTGTCACCGAGAACCAACGCAGAAGGGTCGTTACCGATGAAGTCAGCGCCGATGGTGAACGCTTGCGCCAAGCCATCCGGGCTTGGTTGTATTGCGTATGACAGGTTCAGGCCCCACTGGCTGCCATCGCCCAGCAGCTGTTCGAAGCGCGGGGTGTCCTGCGGGGTGGAAATGATCAGGATGTCCCGGATACCAGCGAGCAGCAGGGTGCTCAGCGGGTAGTAGATCATCGGTTTGTCATACACCGGCAGCAGCTGCTTCGAAACCGAAAGTGTGGCCGGATGCAGGCGTGTACCCGAACCGCCGGCCAGAATAATTCCTTTACGAGCCATGAGAGTCCCTATTACTGGATTTCGTCCAGCATACGTTGCACGCCTTGCTCCCAAAGCGGCATTTTGAAATTGAACGTGTTTTCCAGTTTGCCCAGTGCCAGGCGCGAGTTGCGCGGACGTGGTGCAGGTACTGGATAAGCTTCGGTGCTGATTGCGGCAACCTTATCAGCTGTCACTTTCAGCGCTACGCCAGTGCGTTGAGCATGCGCCAGCACGAACTGAGCAAAACCATGCCAAGAGGTTTCACCGGACGCAGCCAAGTGGTAAATCCCTGCCAGGTGACGGTTGTCTTGCCCATTGAAGATTTGCCGCAGGATGTGTGCAGTAACGTCGGCGATCAGGTCAGCGCCCGTGGGTGCGCCAAATTGGTCTGCTACCACGCTCAACGTCTCACGCTCCGCCGCCAGGCGCAGCATGGTCTTGGCAAAATTGTGCCCGCGCGCAGCATACACCCAGCTGGTGCGCAGTACCACGGCCTTGGCGCCGCTGGCGAGAATGGCATGCTCGCCTTCCAGCTTGGTCCGGCCGTAGACCGAAAGGGGGCCGGTAGGCGCAGTTTCCTCCCAGCGCTGACTGCCGCTGCCGTCAAATACATAATCGGTGGAATAGTGAATCAACCAGGCGCCCAAAGCTGCTGTTTCACGTGCTAATACAGCAGGAGCCGCGGCATTGATCATTGCAGCCAGTGCCTGATCGCTCTCAGCTTTATCCACTGCAGTGTAGGCAGCAGCGTTGACGATCACGTCCGGCGCCAGCTGACGAATCGTAGCGGCCAAGCCGTCCAGGTTGGACAAGTCGCCACATAAGCCCTCGGCCCCCTGACGATCCAGCGCAATGACCTCACCCAGCGGCGCCAAGGCGCGCTGTAGCTCCCAGCCTACTTGCCCGTTTTTCCCCAACAGCAGGATTTTCACGCTTTATTTGCCCCGTATTGTTGTGCCACCCAGTCACGGTAGCTGCCGTCCATGACACCTTTTACCCATTTCTGGTTGGCCAAGTACCAAGCGACTGTCTTTCGAATGCCCGTCTCGAAGGTTTCGGCAGGTTTCCAGCCGAGCTCCCGCTCGATCTTGCGTGCATCGATGGCATAACGGCGGTCATGGCCTGGGCGGTCGGTTACGTAGGCGATGAGTTCTGCATACTGTTCGACAGGCTCGCCGGTCTTCTGATTGATTACCTGGCGCGATGCCGCAGGTGCCATCTCGTCGAGAAGGCTGCAGAGTGTACGCACAATGTCAATGTTGGCTTTTTCATTCCAGCCGCCAATATTGTACGTCTCGCCGAACGCACCGGCTTCCAGTACGCGACGGATGCCCGAGCAGTGATCTTCGACATACAGCCAGTCGCGGATTTGCTGGCCGTCGCCATAGACAGGCAGCGCCTTACCGGCGAGTGCGTTGACGATCATCAGCGGGATCAGTTTTTCCGGGAAGTGGAGCGGCCCGTAATTGTTGGAGCAGTTGGTAGTGAGTACCGGCATGCCGTAGGTATGGAAATACGAGCGTACCAGATGGTCGCTGGCTGCCTTGCTGGCGGAGTATGGGCTGTTCGGCGCGTACGGCGTGGTTTCGGTGAACGCCGGGTCGTTTGGCCCTAGTGTGCCGTAGACTTCGTCGGTAGAGACATGGAGGAAACGGAAGGCCTCCTTCTCTGCACCTTCCAAACTATTCCAATGCGCCCGGGCGGCTTCAAGCAAGCGAAACGTGCCCATCACGTTGGTTTCGACAAACGCTTCGGGGCCGGTGATTGAGCGGTCTACATGGGATTCCGCCGCGAAGTGAACCACGGCGCGCGGGCGGTGCTCTGCGAACAGCTTGGTCAGAAGCGCAGCATCGCAAATATTGCCTTGCACAAAGCGATGCTGAAGGTTGCCTTCCAGCGGCTGCAGGTTGGCCAGGTTGCCTGCGTAGGTCAGGGCGTCGAGGTTGAGGACGGGTTCCTCATTGTGCGCACACCATTGCAGTACGAAATTTGAGCCGATGAAGCCGGCTCCGCCTGTTACCAATATCATTTAGTGTCCTTGGTTGTTTGGGTAAAAAGCTGACGGCCACACTCAGGTGTGGGCGGGGCCGATGTCCATTGTAATCTGAGTTAGTTTTGGAAGACTACCAATTCTTTGTAAGCAATCCGAACGAGTAACTAACCAACAGTATTTTACATGTTCGCCAAGGTATCCAGGCTGAGGCCAGAGATGAGGGACGCCCTTAAGTCAAAGCACCAGATTTATCGCTTTTTGGCTCAAATAGCTATACGTTCAACGCTTGCATATTTCTGGAATTGGAACTATCTTATATTGTCTATTCTTGGAATAGTTATCCGGAGGGGATGGAGAGTGGCTATTACTGTATCGGATCTCGGGCAAGATAATATTCTATTGATTGATCCGGATGTTATGGAGAAATCAAGTGCTCGTATCGTTCTGAAGGGGAGTGGTAATGTACTTAAAATTGCAAGTCAGTGTGTGTTGAAGTCCGCGTCCATAGTATTGGGGAGTAGGTGCAATGTAAGCTTGGGAGAGCGATCTCAGTTGGCTAGTATTGATATTTACTGTGCTGACGAATGCGAAATTTTTGTGGGTCGTGGAGTTTCATGCACTTGGTCCTCTAGGCTGTATGCGCATGAGCCTTCTCGTATTTTTATTGGGGATAGGTGTCTTATTGCTAGTGACGTTAGTATTATGACTAGCGATATGCACACTATATATGATGTTGCTACCGGTGAGCGGATAAATAAGGCGCAAGATATACATATCGGAGAACATGTCTGGTTGGCTTCCTCTGTTAAAGTGATGAAAGGTGTCAAAATTGGTGATAATTCTGTAATCGGGGCAGCCTCCATTGTTACCTCTGATGTGCCTAATAACTGCGTGGCAGTAGGTGTTCCAGCGAAGGTTGTAAAAGAGCATACTAACTGGGATATAGCTTTGCGGTGAGTGGGTGGCAGGGCTATGATTGGTTGAGTAAAAGCTGGTAAGTAAAAGGAGAGGGTATCATTAATGTTTGAAGCTAAGTGCGAAGTGCTTTCCAATCGTGATTTTGAGTTTCAATGGTATCTCGATTCGATTAAGATGCTTGCGGTGAACCAAGACCGGACTAGATTTGTTCTAGAGGGGTGGGTGCTTGGTAGTCAAGATGTCGCAATCGACACCCTAAGTATCCGTGATGGAAGGGGAGTGGTAAATATTCCGCTTAGTGTGTCAAGGCGCGATGTCCTTCGAAAGCATTCTGTCGGAGGAGGGCCAAATGTTATAGTGCAGCCATACTGCGGTTTTAGAAGCGAGATCGATATTAGCGGTCATGAGTTTGAGATTGGGGTGGTGGTCAGCGGTATTTTTCAAGCAGCTGCATGTATAAAGTTTGTGCCGCCGAATGTTGTCATCGGGAGCACGGGGTGGATTTTCCTGGATAAGGATACCAACGGAAGCGTGGCGCAGTATCGTGGTTTGAAGCAAGTTGGTAATGATTGGGATGCGCGCTGGAAAAATTATTTTTCGGCTATTGATTTGTATTTTAATGGTGGTTGCAAATATATATTTCTTCTGGCTCCATCTAAAGAAGAGGTTATGCGCGAAGAGTATCCCTTCGAGCGCGGGGGGCGTACCTTGGTCGATAGGTTCTTGTCCGGATACGGAGCGACGATAGCATGGCCGTTGAAGGAGTTGCGCGAACAAAAATATTTAAGCTACGATGCTGCTGAAACACATTGGACAGATCATGGCGCTAATATAGCTTTCTCGAAAGCACTTCGTATGCTTGGGGAAGAGAAACTTTCTAAAGCCACCTCCAATTATGAGGTGGTTTCTATAAGAGGGGACCTAGGAGATAGGTTGACACCTCCCGTAAGGTCAGTTCGGCTAAAAACATTACCCAGTTTAGGTTGTGAACTGGTTGAAGATAACAAAATAATCAATCACGGCAATGTCAAGCGATACACTAATGCTTGTGCTGAGAATACAAGTACGCTGTTGATATTCGGTGGTAGTTCAGCTAATAACTTCTTGGCGCACGCTGCGAATATTTTTTCTCAAGTTGTTTTTGTGCACACAACTGGTGCGGTTGACAAAAATATGGTTGAGCGGTACAAGCCGGATCTTGTCATTTTGCAAACAAATCAGCGTTTCATTATTACGCCGCCCTCGCCGTTTGTAGATGTTGACATATATAAAGCTAAAGCGAGTGTGTCATGAATTTATTGGTTAATTCTATTTTTTGGTTGGTGATGCTTAGAATGAAATAGGCTGATTTTTTGGTTGGGTGAGGTGATGAGGGCAGCATAGTTTAATATGCTGCCCTGCACTTAGACTTAATTAAAAGTGATCGGTGCTATGTACTCGTTATAAGAGGTAGGATAAGAAATGTGTTCTTTGTCAAGTTTATGGGAGCACCGCTCCTTGCTTTTCAGACCTTCCTGAATAATAAGCTGAAGCAGATCGCTAGTTGAGATATCACCATTGTAAACGGTGCCGAATTTGCTAGCTTTGATACGTTCAGCTGGAGCACCAAGGTCGGTGGCTACTGGCCACAACCCCATGCGAAATGCATGACTGAGCGTGTAAGAAAACGTTTCGGGGCAGTTGCTTGGGAAAAGCGCCAAGTGCGGTCGATTTGAACTTATAAGATCAAATAGCTCTGCATCTTTGTATCTGCCTAAAACGGTTATATTTCTAAAGCCTGACAGGTGTTGGTCGTTCATTGTGTGACCGAATACTATAAACTCGAGAGGTAGGTTTTTAAGTTCGGCTTCCCGGGCACATTCAACTAGTGTGAAATAGCCTTTTATCTCACTGATGCCACCAATCATCGCCACTTTTATAGGGCCAGAGTGAGGTATTTCTGGAAGCCTCTCCACCTGATGGAATATCGAGGCTTCAGGGGCGGCATGCGGTATTATCTTATATTTCCCCTTCATTCCGAATCGAATCATTCGGTCTCGTACGTCAGTGGCACCCACCAAGATGGTTTTTGCTTTTGCAAACAAATCAGTGAAGTTGCCTCTGTATTTGTCAACGCTTTTTTCTGCTGTGACGAAATGTTCTAAAGCAGGATGCGGTTGATACAGGTTCATGCAGATATTACAGTCATGATGTTCATCCCCTTCAAACGGTTTCCCCCCGGGGGTTAGCGTCACTTGTGGGCAAATCCATGCGTAATCGTGTACTGTAATAACGAACGAGTGTTTTGATAACCAATTCAGCAGTTTTGGTTGAACGCCATAAGGTGAATGGATATGCACGTTGCTTAGCTTGAGTAATGCAAGGTCTCGAATCAAGCTGTCAGATTCACTTGGCATGTAATGCTCTTCATGATTAGTAACGAAGAAGCCGCCTTGGTGATGATCTGTCATATCGAAACAAAGTGTTGAACATCCGTTAGATTCAAACTTCAGAGTTATAGGTGCACTGCCTTCTTGGATATTCAGCAGCTCCATGTCATTGACGTATTGTTCAGTGCCACCGCCAAATTTATGAGTTAGATGTAAGGTCCGGTTTTTAGGTAGTAAATCGCTGATGACGGCTAAATTCAAGTTTCTACGAAGCTCACGACCGGGGTCGGTTTTAATGAATCGTTGAATCAGTCCATCGTAGAAAGGATAAATTTGGGAGATCTTTCGAGCGCTCTCTTTTACTCGCTCTAATTTTTCATCCCCAAAGGAAACATTGCCCCGATGTACGACAAAGGTGTCGCTGAGCATTGTATGTCGCCATCCTTGAGCGGTGGCTTTCATACAAAAATCAACTTCCTCGCCGTAGCCTCTACCCCATTTTGCAGCGTCAAAGAGGCCAATCTCGTTAAGGCATTCGCGGCGAATGAACATACAAAAACCGATAGCTACCGGGATATCTATCATTTTTCTACTATTAACAATTGACGCTTTTCGATCAACTTGGGCGGCAAATTCAATGTCTTCAATATTCAGCGACTTGCACATATATGGTGCGGTGCAAATTTCGGCGTTATTGGAGAGGGGAGTGATTGTGCCGATCCTGCTGTCGTCTTCAGCGGCGGCACATATGCGGTCAATCCAGTGGTTTTGTACAACAGTGTCAGCATTTAGAAGAATTACGTCCCTATTATCAGCTATGCTGAAACCGATATTAACAGCCTCGGAGAAACCACCGTTCTGAGTTCTATGGATAACTAATAAGTTGTCAACTTTACGGGCTTCGAGCGCGATTAAGTATTTGCTGATCAGAGGGTCCGGAGTGCAATCGTTAATAAGGACAAATCTAGCCTTCTTCTTGTTTTTCGCGGCGAGTACGCTTTCTATGCACTCAATCGTCTCAGACGCTCCGCCATAGATTGGGATGATGATATCAATTGCATCATTTTTAGCTGGCTTTCGGTCGGAGGGCATTAGTTCCGCTGTGAATATGCTCGATTTAGTCTGCTGCATTACGGCTTGCGACAAAAGAGTTTTCAGTGTAACTGTTGTTGATTCAGAAGAGTCTCTAGCAATGTCACTGGCAAGCCGTGCTAAAGACTCGTACGGGGTCGCAAAATTGATTTTGGCTAGTTTGATGCCGGACTGTAATTCTTTGATCACATATTCAGCGCTTTCTATGGCCCCTTGATTCGGGATTTTAAATGCGAAGCCGCACTTTACGTGTTGGGTAACGTGAGCTTCCTTCACGTCGGGCCTGTAAATGTCAGCCTTGGTAGTGCAGAGAAGCTTGTCGCCTCTCCAAAGAGCCAGGCTTAGTGAGTGACTAATATCATTGCTAAATGCCCAACCATACAGTCCTTCAGGGGAGACATTATCAATGTGCAATGTGTAACTTGGGAAGGAAATTGTAGCGGCGTCGCTCCGAATGGTTCTCTGAGGGCTTTTGATTAAAATTGTATAGATTTTTGGCTGCCCATCAGCTAGGTGGTCCGGCATCTTCCAAGCACATGTTACGGCACCATTTGGGCCGTCCTCTCCCCGGATAAAGTAGACGCTGCTTTCTAATTTGCCGTTAATATGTATTTCAGCCGAAATTTTATTGCCAGGCCAGTTTTCAAGTTGTGCGGTGAGCTTCCCTTTAACAACCTTAGGGGTGGTTATGGACGCTTTTCCAGATAGGTCGATTTGTTGTGGTGATCCAGGGAGGCGTTGTCCATCTACCACTGCTTCGACACTATAGCTCAGTGAGTCGATATAGCTAGGAGGAATGGCAATTTTATATCCAGAGAGTATTTGGGATGGTTTCAACACTGCGAGATCTGGTCGCGCAAGCTTCGCCTCGCTTGTGACAGCATGGGCCCCGTTAACAAAAATTTGTACTTTTGTTCTTCCTTTTTCGTGGGTGTTTATAGCCCAGCCATGAGCAACCAAGTTGTTGTCAATGCAGTCCAAGTTTCCAAAAATTGTATCATTTTTTATCCAGGATCTGATGTTCTGAGTTTCAGGCGGCTGCAAAATAGTGATACCTTGAGAGTTGCCGTCGAGCTCGAATCTCAGCTTGAGTTCCGTCTGGTCAGTCGTATTGCTAATTATTTTTGAAAGGGCGTCTTTATTCCATGGGATGTTAAATCCACAATAAACATCTTGCTTGATAATCGAGCTAATGTCTTCTCGAAGTAGCGAAGTGGTCGTCGAGCCGATCAGTATGTCATTTAAGAAAGCGTTGATTTTATGGGTTTCTTGAATGCTGGAGATGTCAATTAGCCAGCCTGATGCGCCAGTGGTACGTACATCATCAACTGCTCCGAAAAGCCCTGAATTGAGGTTGGCTTTAATGTTGTGACTGATCATTATTGCAGTTCATCCCTGTGGATCTATAAATTTGAGTGGCTTATTGGGGCGCCGTAAACGGTTGTGGTTATTTCGAAACTGAAAACTCAATTCAGATTGCTTTCTTTTCACTTCGAGTCGAGGTGAGTTTTATGTCTTAGCGAGTTGCATAATTTGTGTCTGGCTACTTCGACTCTCGGCGGGAGTGACAAGCCTCCGTACGGACCGGTCAAGTAATCGAGGCTTAACGAAGGGTTGTAAAATGGATCAGAAAAACCAGCCCATTTGTCGAGGAAGTTCTTTTGTTCCCGCAATGCGCGCGATTGTTTTTCCAAGCTCTCATCCTTACCTCGGCTGGCAGATTCAGCATGGACTAGCTGAGCGAATGCCGTCCATATAACTCGCAAGCCGTGCTTATGGATGCGCAAGCACAAATCAACATCATTGAAGGCTACAGGGAATGCTCTTTCATCCAAGCCTTCAACTGTTTCAAATACACTTTTTCGAATCAGCAAGCATGCTGCTGTGACCGCGCTCTGCTCTCTGCTTATTTGATTCATTCCTAAATAACCGGGATCTCGTTGTTCCAAGGCATTACCTGTATGAGCGGCTAAGCCATTCACCCCCACTACAACGCCCGCATGCTGGACCATCCGATTAGGCCATAGCAATTTCGCGCCTACTACACCAACGTCAGGGCGCATAATCTGGGAAACCATTTCTTTCAGCCAGCCGTCCTCGATGATTTCAATATCGTTATTTACAAGTCCAATTATCTCGCCAGTGGCGTAACTTGCGGCCCGGTTGTTGATCGTCGAGTAATTAAACGGGTGTGGGTGGTTCACCACCTTGACACCTCGCTCAATTATCTCTTCCAGGTAAGCTAGCGTTTGCGGGTCACTAGACTGATTATCAACAACAATGATTTCGAGGTTCGGGTAGTCCGTGCCTTTTAGTAGGCCTTCGATACATGCGTGCAATAATTTATACTGATCGCGCGTTGGCACAATCAGGCTTACACGAGGTAGTTTCTGAGGAAGAGGCCAGTGTGCCCGGAGCAACGCTGGATATTCTGGTACAGCACTGATTCGTGTACCTGGGACTAAGCGCTCGCACAACCACGACACTGCGTCCTCTCGCTCCTTTGAAGGTGGAGCTTGCTCAGGACTTGGCCAAGAATTCGTTGCGCGGTGGTAGAGAATACGGGGCAAGTGCGAAACGATCTTACCGCCTTGCTCGGTAGCTAGAGCCACAGCGGCCATGAGATCGTCCCAGGTTATACTTCGTGCACTCCCATCGGCATCGAGTAAAGTGAGGGCGTCTCGGACAATAGCGCTTCCGTAAATTGCTCCCTCGGAGAAAATATCCGCGCCGATAAATAGGTCTATATCCCATACCGGTTTGAACCATGGTGCGCATCGTTGACCTTGTGGTCCTTCAATATCACAATCCGCAAAGGCCCAGGCGCTCCCATCTTCCAGCACTGCACATAGATGAGGTAACGATTGGTTGGCCATCCGAGCGCCGGCAGTTATTGGGATAATGCACTCGCAACCAGCCTTTAAAAGTTGCTCCAAACCAATTCTTACGTTGGCGGAAGAGCACTTTGCGATCTCATGAATTATGTCATGACCCGATCTCAGGCTTTGGAGACTAATTTGTTCGAGAGCAGCGTCGCCCTCACTGAGCAGTAGAAGGCCTGGTTTGATATGTGTTGTTGGGGTAGGGAGGATACCGTGTTTTTGAAACGCCTCGTACCACTGTGGGTAATGCCGCCAGCCTGCGCTTTTGGGTAAACGTAAACTCTGTTCTTTAGCCAGTGATACTACGAGATCTATTGGTGCAGAAATATAGCTTGGTTCAAGCAGTTGAATTAGGCGTTCAAGACCCTCCGGCCAGCAGCATAGGCGTATAGGGCTTCCAGGCATCGACTGACCAAGGTCGTTAACCACCTCGATAACGTGCAGTTTGCCATCCGCCAGTTCCCAAGGCAGATCGACCGTAAAGCCATGATCACTAGTGGCGCGATAAGCGAGCGCTTGGTGGTGAGTGTTACACATGGCCTGCGCGATGACCCTTTCGCCTTCTCGGAAAGTGATCTGAACATGGCGGTTGGGCGCCACTGGGTCCCAGGACCATCCAGCAACCCTTAGCCCACCGGTATGCCATATCTGGGACGTTGCCGCAGCAGCTTCCTGCCTTGGATAGGATGGCAACCGGATCTCACCTTCGAGCAAAAAGGCTGCATTGGCAACTTGGGCTGTTATCAGCTTGGCATCCGCGAGCACGCTCCGGTGCAGCTGTACGGTAAAGCCGTGGAATTGATCGCCATGCGGAGCATTGGGCTCATGTTGGTCTGCCCTGACCAACGCGACACTGGCCCCATCAACGAGGATTTCGATCACGGGTCGTTGATCTGGCTGCGTGATATTAATAGCCCATCCCTGCAGAACATCCCCGTACAGTCCGTTAATGCAACCACGAAAAGAGGAGAGCGCTACAGGTTCCTGACCCGCCGGCCGCTCGTACAGGACGTTCTGTCTCATCAGGTTTTGCTCAATGAAAATGGTAATTGGGTTATACAATTCGCCCCTGCTTCCGAGCCCAGGGAATGGCGACTGGCATACAACGGCAAATCGAATTGGCTGGCAAGTGCCGGGGCAAGCCATCTCGCTCCAGGAGAAGAGGCAAGACTGACCACAGCATCACATCCGGTCGCCTTGGCAATCTCCGGCAAGCTGAAACCTTTCACTTGAGGTAGTGCTTGAACCGCACCTGTTGCAGATAAGGTTTTAAACCACGGTGTGTCTTGTTTGACCAGCAGCGTAAGGGGTAACCGCTCTCGAGTGATGCGTCTGCCAAGGCGAACCCAGGTCTGGATGATGTCTGGATCATCCAGGGCGTCGCCGATCAGCAATATATTGGGTTGGCTGGTTGCAGGCGTGGGCAGTTCGGCGCATGGTTGAATAATGAGGTTGGCTTGTGGGAACGCCTCGGCGAATGCGCTCTGCCAGGACTGCCACGGTAAAACCACGCTTTCTGCCCGGTTGGCAAAGCGCTGCCAATCGTAGGTAGCGTCCAGGCCTTGCAGATGTGCGTCACGGTATACGATTGAGTAAGGAATGTTCAGCAGTGAAGGCAGATCGCAGAGCTTGGAGGGGCACTGGACCTGGTGTTCGAGCACGATGTCTTTCAGTGGCAGCGCGGTCAGGTTCTTGACCAGCTCGGAGAATTCTCCAGGCATCTCGTAGTCAAGCTCCAAAGGCAAGGGGGCAAGCGGGGCTTTCAATGTGACCCAAGTGCGATGGCTGTCCCGGTGCCAGACAAGAGAGAGGATAGAATCAGCCCCCGTGCCGTCATGAATGTGCAGCGTATGAGTTGCCTCCATCGGCCATTGCGAGGCTTTTCGTTCATCGCTCTGTTGTGCGAAGCGGGCCAGTCGGGCGCGTTGTAGCGCGTCACGGGCAGCTTTGATCGGGTCCCTCAGGCAGAATGTATTATAGCGTGCCGAAGCGTCTGGATAGCGGCGGCGCAAGATAGCGTTGTTTTGTGCTACGCGCAGTGTTTTTTCCGCCCCGAAAGAAATCCCGCCTTGATGCGCCACGAATACATTAGGCGCGCCCATGTGGCGCCAGCCAAAGCTGCGCGCACGCAGGCACCAGTCGGTTTCTTCGCCATAACCTCTGGCCAGGTAAACTTCATCCAAGTAGCCGACCTGGTTGAGCGCTGCACGCTTTATATACAGACAGAAGCCGCAGCCAGTCTCAATCTCGACGGGAGAGATGTTGGCATGTTTGGCCAGTTCATCCAGCGCTGCCTGCTCACGAGCATTGGGCATGGCATGGCTGACTTGGCTTTGTGGGAAACTCATCAGCTCGCCATTGTTTGTGAATGGCGTGACAGAGGCGATATCTGCGCTACTGTGAGCGATGTTGCGCAAGCGGTCGAGCCAGTTGCCTTGTACCCGTGTGTCGGCATTCAGCCATACCACATCCTTGCCAGGGCTCAGTGCCATCGCACGGTTCATGGTACGGATGAAACCCAGGTTCACAGCGTTATTCAGCAGCGTGATTTTGCCTTTACCGGCCAGCATTTTCAGCGCTTTTGCCAGAGCCGGCACGGGGGTGGCGTCTTCGATCACGACCAGGCGATGAGGAGTGCGATTAAGTTTGCGAGCTTCGAGGGCGCTATTGATGCATTCAAGTGTTTCGTGCAGCCCGTTGTAAACCGGTATCAAAACATCCACGTGCTTTTGTTCAACCTGTGTGCCTTGTTCAACAGGTGGCACAAATGAAGGCATGGCAAAAACCGGGCTGCCGACCAGATGGGTGTTGTCGGCGAAGCGGATATGCACCTGCGCCTTGGGGTTTGGCACACTTACACGCAAGCCGCCATGAGTGGTGCAAAGGCCGGCAGCGCTGAGTAAGGGGTGGGGTATGCTGGCGACGGCGTCAACGTTCACGCTGTCAGCCTCGATCTTCAAGGACGCAGGAGCCTGCAGGTTGCCAAGGTCAATGGCCCATCCCTGGATCTCTCTGTGTGTCTCCAGGTACCGCACCACACCTATCCTACGAGGGGCGTCGGCCTGCGCCGCGAGCAGCTTGATCACTTGGGCTAATTCTTTGGGCGCATTAATCTCAGGCAAGTGGGCAAGAATCATGCTGCGCAGTGTGGCGGGGGGCTCGGACTGGCTACGTGCCTGCCAAAGCAGCATACGCAAGGAGGCGTCATCGGGTAGTTTCTGCCATGCCTGCGTGAGGTATCGGGTGGCGAGCACTGCAAGCCCTTGTGCCAGCAAGGCGCGACCTACCAGTGCCTGGACATCAGCACGGTCCGGTAACAATTGGGCTGCGTTGATAAAGAATAAAAATGCCAGCTTAGGATTGTGCGCTAATGCCGCCATGCCTTTCCATACCAGTGCCTCTGGCCGGTGCTCGGCAGTTTGCATGGCGCGCTCAAGTACGCTGGCGGCATAGCCTTCATTGGAGAGGCGATGACGATGGAAAATGTCCATGAGCGTTTCTCGCCCATGGTCGAGTTGTCTGGACATAAGCTTGGCTTGGCTAAAAAAATAAAAAGAGGGGCGACCCGAAAGTCGCCCCTTTGGCATATGCCCAGCCCTAAGGCCAGACATACGCAGCGCTACAGCAGGGCTAGTTAAACTTGGCCGTGCAGTACAACAACGTTGTCGTTGTGAGCAACGGCTTCGTCGGAACCAACGATTGCCAGGGCAATGTCTGCTTGCGAAGCACCAGCTTCCAGCTGAGCAGCCCAGTGCGCCTTGCCGGCGTCATCAGCAGTACGGTCCAGAGCGGACTGGTACAGCGAATCGATGAAGTCGGAGTTGGCTTTCGACGCCGCTTCGGCAGAGCCTACGATCGCCTGGGCGATGTCGGCACGGCTAGCGCCGTTGAACAGCTGGGATACCCAGTTTTGCAGGCCAGCTTCGTCAGCTTCGCGACCCAGGGCAGCTTCGTACAGGCTTTCAACGAAGGTACCGTTCGACGCATCCAGTGCCTGAGCTTCGGCCGAAACCGAGATGGCAGCAGCTACGTCAGCCAGGCTACCGCCGTTGGCCAGCAGGTCGGTCCAGGCGCTGGAAGCGGCGTCATCAGCAGCACCGCGACCCAGCAGGGCCTGGTACAGGTCGTTAACGTCATTGGCGTTGTTAACACCCGCGAACTCGGACGAATCCAGCAGGGCATTGGCAACGTCGGTCAGCGAACCACCGTTGTTGACATAACCAGTGAAGAACTTGGCGCCTTCCTGGTCTACGTCGCGGTCCAGGATGCCTTGGTACAGGCGCAGGGCAGCAGCTTCTGCGTCGTTGTGGGCCAGGGCAACAGTTTCAACTTCTTCACCGTTGACGAAGGTCAGGAACTCAGCGTCGGTGATCGAAGCGGTTTGGTTGCCGGTCAGGTTGACGTTGAAGTTGTTGCCGACTGCGAAGGCATAGTCATCGCGCGAGCCGTCCAGCTGGACAACGTCGTAGCCAGCACCAGCGTTGACGATGTCAGCGTGGTTGCTACCGCTCAGGATGATGGTGTCATCGCCGGTACCGGTGGTGACGTTGTTATTGCCAGCGCCAGCGATAACGACATTGTCGCCGTTGCCAGTCACGATGGTGTCGTTGCCGTCGCCAGCGTCGATCAGGGTGTTCTGGTCGCCTTTGACGGTGATGACGTCGTCACCGTTGCCGGTGGTAACTACCAGGTCGATAGCCGAGGTGTCGACTGCAGCCAAGGCAGCGAAGACCTGGGCGTCAGCAGGTGCAGCGTTGGAGTTACCTTCCAGGTTGACTACCAGGTTGGCATCCGACTGCAGCACGTAGGCATTAACGCCAGCGGCTTCAGCAGCAGCCAGGTCGACGATGACCTGGTCGCCTTTAGCGCCCTCGACAGTACCTTGAACAATGCTGGCAGTGCCGGATTCCGGCAGCTGAACGGTGTTGCCATTGATGCCAGCGATTTCCACGGTCTCTACGTTATCCAGGTTCAGCAGGCTGTTGATAGCCTCGATAGTGGAGTCGGAGAGGTTGGCGCTTTCGGCGGTCAGGGTTGCCAGCAGATCGCTGCTCTGTACGGGATTATCGTATTGCATTGTGTATTCCTGTTACTTCAGGCCATCTGGCCCGCTGCAATAGTGTTCTGCTCGGTTGCAGAGTTTTCCCACGGAGACTTAAGGCGGGCAGCGTTCATCTTCGTAACGGGGGTCAAGGCGATATGCAGCGCCACCAACGGCTCGTTGCCGGTGGGGCCATGCATCATCTGATTGGCGACCAGGCGCTGTGGCTCGGCATTGCCGAACACCACCAGGCCTGTCAGGTCATAGTGTTTGCGCAATGGCCCTACCAGGCTAAAACCTACGCACAGCAGCGGCAGGCCTTGAGCACGAGCGCCGACAAAGGTGCCGGTGGAGACATTGCGGCAGGGGCCGGAGCCGGCCACCATGCAGGTATAAAGCAGATCCACGCCGACGGGTTTTTCAGCCCAGTCGACGGCAAACGATTCAATGAAGTCGTCAGTGCCCGGAAGGCCGGCCCAGCCCTCGCTGGACATCACTTCACCCGCCTTTTTCAGGTGGGCTGTAAGCGTGATGGGCAGGGGCTTGGAGCTGGCCGCAATAGCCTGAGCGGGCTCTGCGGTGGCGACCACGGCGTAGGTGCGCATGATGGCGGGGGATGTGTCGATGCGGTCGATGCGCAGGTCGACGGGTTCTATCACTTCGTCGAACATATGGTATTCGGTGATCAGCACGGTGGTTACGCCACCTTTCACTCGCGCCACAATGGTGTCGCCCAGCTTGGTCAGCATGTTCTTGCTGACGCCCTCGGCGGGGAAGAAATCGATGGAGCCTTTGCCCAGTGGTGCTTGCTGCAAGGCAATGCATACGGGCTTGTCTGCCGGGGGCTGCGAGGCGTAGCGGAAGATGTACATGCCCGGCTCGAGCAGCGTAACCCGAGAGCTGATTTTCAGGCCGTCAAGGGTCTGCGAAGGCATAGACATGGCTTTGTTAAGCTCCTTTTAAACAAAAAACACTGGTAGCTAACTTGCTCAAACCCGTGCGTGCACCAAACGGCCAGTGATGGCTCCCTGCGAGTGGCGAAGATGCCGTCCGAGGGAAGCGTTGTCAACCATAGATTCTAAAAAAAATTTCATATTCGCCGGGAACTTAGCGCTGGCATTCGCGTTCCGCATGGCCGGCTTTCGGGAGCTGATGGAAACGGATGGGCAAAAAAAGTACGCCAGAAAATTAAGGGAAATCAACGAGTTGCTAGATTTGAAGCGCAAGCCTCGAACATGGCGTTTTTTTTTGACATTCGTTCAACGACTTTTTCTCCGCGCTTAGCCGTTTGTCGTCTCGTAGCGAGGTTCTGGGCCACTTGATGGTTTCATCGACGCTCATCGAAATTCCATGATTCATGTGATTTGACGAGTCACAAGCCGGTTCCGGACAATCTGACACGCAGCTGCCCCGATGCGGGTGTTACACTGCCGGCCGCTTTCGCCTACCTCAGTATGGATACCATGAGTTCACAATCCGAAAATAACCTGCAAGCTGCTCTTAAAGCCTGTAAAAGCAGCTTCCTTTCGGTCGGTTTCTTCAGCTTCTTCGTCAATGCGCTGATGCTGGTGCCTACCTTCTTCATGATCCAGGTGTCGGGTCGCGTCGTGCCATCCAGCAGTGCATCTACATTGTTGATGCTGACCTTGATTCTCACCTTCTTGTTGTTGATTTTAGGGTCGCTCGAGTGGGTGCGGTCGCGAATCATGGTGCGTATAAGCAATCGACTAGATGTACTGCTAAGCCGCGACGTTTACCGGGCAAGCTTCAAACGGGCCCTCCACAGTGGAGGTGGAGATGCTACAGCTCAGTCATTGAACGACCTCACGTCATTGCGCCAGTTTTTCACTGGGCCGGGCGTGTTCGCGTTTTTCGATGCGCCATGGTTTCCCATTTATACGGCAATCATGTTCCTGTTCCACCCGTGGTTTGGTTGGATGACGTTAGGTTGCGGCGCCATCCTGACCGTCCTTGCTGTTGTTAATCATCGCGTAACAGGCCAAGCGCTAGCTTCTGCGAATAAAGAGAACGTAGCTTCTAACGTGGTGACGTCCAAAACGTTGCGAAATGCTGAAGTCATCGAGTCCATGGGTATGCTCGAGACGCTTATGAACCGCTGGGCCAAACGACAGCGCAATGTCATGCTGCTGCAATCGCAGGCTAGCGATAAGGGCGGCGCCGTTAGCTCGTTGTCAAAAATGTTCCGAACCTGGTCGCAGTCCTTCATGCTGGCGATCGGGGCGTATCTTGTAATTACTCACGAAATCAATCCAGGCCTGCTTATGGCCGGCTCACTGTTACTCGGTCGGGCGTTGTCGCCGATCGATCAGATGATCAACAGCTGGAAGGGCTTCGTGGCGGCCAAAGTACAGTATGACCGTCTAAGCAAGGTGATGGACGACCTTAAGAAAGAACCCGAGCGCATGCCGTTGCCCGCCCCGGAAGGTCACATTCAGGTCGAAAACCTGATAGTCGCTCCGCCTGGCGCCAAAGCCCCGGTGCTCCGTAGTATCAGTTTCGTCGCCCCCGCCGGCTCCATAGTCGGTATTGTCGGCCCAAGCGCAGCCGGTAAGTCCACCTTGGTGCGTGCATTGATGGGCATCTGGCCGCCGCAGCACGGTGTTGTACGCCTTGATGGTGCTGATATATCCACTTGGGACAAGCAAGCCCTGGGCCCCTATGTTGGCTACCTGCCCCAGGACATCGAACTGTTCGAGGGCAGCATCAGCGAAAACATCGCGCGTTTCGACAAGGTCGACCCTGAAAAGGTGGTGCAGGCAGCGCAAATGGCGGGTGTGCATGAAATGATCCTGATGCTGCCCGACGGCTACGACACTGTCATCGGCAGTGACGGGGTGAACCTGTCGGGCGGCCAGCGTCAGCGCATTGGGCTGGCGCGTGCGATCTACGGCAACCCGCGCCTTATCGTGCTCGACGAGCCGAACTCCAATCTCGACGATGTGGGCGAGCGTGCGCTGGGCGTAGCCCTGCAAAAGCTCAAGGAAACCGGCGCGACTGTGTTCATTGTCTCGCACCGTCCCAACATCCTCACTCGGTTGGACCGCATCTTGGTTATGGCCGGTGGCTCCATTTCGCTGTATGGCGAGCGCGACCGCGTTATTGCCGAGCTGGCTGCCCAGCAAGCCAAGCTTCAGCGCGGCAGCCAGGCTGCGAGCCCGCAGGCCCCCGCTACCCCGCCAGTTGCACCCTCTGCGCCCGCGGCCGTTGCGCCGGCCACCAGCACTGGCGCCTGAAAGGATTTCTAGATGAGCAGTAAAGCAATCACTACGTTCGACCACAATTTCGACGACCTGCCCACGTCGGATCGCGGCATCCGCCGCATCGGGCTGACCGTTGTCTTTGTCACCTTCGGCATTTTCGGCACCTGGGCGGCTTTCGCGCCTTTGAGCAACGCCGTGCACGGCGCCGGCGTGGTTACGGTGCAGAACTACCGCAAGACCGTTCAGCACCTGGAGGGCGGCATCGTCAAAGAGCTGCATGCCCGCGATGGGGACCTGGTGAAGAAGGGCGATCCGCTGATTGTGCTGGATGAGTCGCAGCTCAGCGCCGAGTATGAGTCCACCCGCAACCAACTGATTGTTGCCCGTTATAAAGAGGCACGCCTGCGTGCCGAGCGTGACGGCTTGGATTCGATCCCGTCGGTGATAATGGAAGGTACCGATTCTGACCGCGCGCAAGAAGCGCTGGCCGGTGAGCAGCAGGTGTTCAAGGCCCGCCACGATTCGTTGCTGGGCGAAATCTCGGTCAACCGTGAGCGGATCCAGCAAATGCAGCAGCAGATCGCCGGTCTGAACGACATGATTCGCACCAAAGCAGGCCTGAACAAGTCGTACTCTGGCGAAATCAAACAGTTGAAGGAGTTGTTGGCCGAAGGCTTTGTTGACAACCAGCGTTTGCTGGAGCAGGAGCGCAAGCTCGACATGTTGAAGACTGAAGTGGCTGACCACCAGTCGAGCATTACCAAGACCAAACTGCAGATCGGCGAGACCGAACTGCAGATCGTGCAGTTGAAGAAGAAGTTCGATGCCGACGTGGCCAAGGAGCTGTCGGACGTTCAGGCTCAGGTATTCGACCTGCAGGAAAAAGAAGCAGCGTTGCGTGATCGCTTGTCACGGGTGGTGATCCGCGCGCCGGAAAGCGGCATGGTGCTGGACATGAAAGTGCACACCATTGGGGGCGTGGTCAGTGCCGCTACCCCTTTGCTGGATATCGTGCCAGCTCAGTCGGAGCTTGTGGTTGAAGCCAAGGTGGCCCCTCGGGACATCGACCGGTTGGAGCTGGGCAAGACTGCGGACGTCCGCTTCTCTGCGTTCAACCAGGCCACCACGCCGGTCATCGAAGGTAAGTTGACGCGGATCTCGGCCGACAGCCTGGTCGAAGAGCGCTCGGGGGACCAGTACTACCTGGTCCGCGTCAAGGTCACTGAAGACGGCATGAAAAAACTTGGCAACCGCAAGCTTCAGCCCGGCATGCCAGCTGAAGTCCTCATCAACGCAGGCGACCGCACCATGCTGCAGTACCTGTTGAAACCAGCGCGCAACATGTTCGCTGAATCGCTGATCGAGGAATGATTGTGCTGCGTTTGTTACCTGGAGTGATGATGTGCATGGTCGCCTGGCAAACGGTGGCTATGGAAGTGAAGGATGCCGCTGGTGAGCAGCCAAGAGAGGTTTCGGCTTCGACTTACGTGTTGGACCTGGCGGGACTGTACCGTGAGGCGCGCCTGGAGGACCCGCGGGTCCTTGCCGCTTACGCGCGTGCGCGCTCTGCCAGTGAACAGCAGCGGGCAGCGCTGGGTAGCCTGCTGCCCCAGGTGTCGGCCAATGCCAACTCCAGCCGCATCCTGCGCAAGAACGAGGCTGAGCGCGACCTCTATAACACCGAAACCTATTCGCTCAGTCTCACCCAGTACCTGTACAACAAGCCAGCCTGGGAGCGCTACCAGAAGTCCAGGAGCGTGAAGGATCAAAAAGGACATGAAGCTGAAGACACGCTGGCAGAGGCTACAGTCGACCTCGCCAAGCGCTACTTCGTGGCGCTGGCTGCGGACGACGAGCTGGCGCTGGTGCAGGCTGAGCGCCGGGCAACCCAAAAAAACCTTGATCGCGTCAGCAGCATGTTCGAACGGCAGATGGCCAAAATCACCGACAAGCTCGACATGCAGGCACGGGTAGATTTTTTGCTTGCGCAAGAAGTGGAAGCGCGCAATCAGGTGCAAGTAAGCCGCGAGGCACTAGCCGAGATCGTCGGGCGGCCGATTACCGAGCCGCTCAGCCGTGTACGCAACGACGTGGCATTGCAGGCGCCCACCCGCCCCTTACAGAACTGGGTTACCCAGGCAGTTGAAAACAACCCGTTGCTGAAGTCTTATCAAAGCGGGGCAGAGGCGGCCAATGCAGCGGTGCGCGAGGGTAAAGGCGAGCACTATCCGCAACTGTCGTTGAGCTTGAGTGCGCAGCAGAACGACCAGGGCTACGACAATACCCAGGCGCCGCGCAGCGACAGTTATGTGGCTTCGTTGGGAGTGAAAATCCCAATCTACAGCGGTGGCTCCACTTCCGCTCGGGTGCGCGGGTTATACGATGACCAGCTGGCAGCCGAGGAACAGCTGGAAGGGGTGCGGCGCCAGGTGGTCAAGGAAACCACCACTGCCTACCTGACTGCGCAGGCGGCGGTAGAAAAAATCCGGGCTAACCGCAACGCGCTGTCATCGGCACAGCAATCCAGTGTTGCGGCGCAGAAGGCGTTCACCTTCGGTGTGGTCAATGCTGTGGATGTGCTTACTGCGGTGCAGAACGAGTTCAAGGCGCGCCGGGACCTGCTGAAAACGCAGTACGACTTTATTACCAACCTGTTCCTGCTCAACCGTTGGGCGGGTGAGTTGAATCAGGAAAGTGTGGATAACGTCAATGTCTGGTTGAGCCCGGTGCCTGAGACCAGCCTGCCAGGTGGCGAGGTTGCTCGCCTGGGCGCCAACCAGTGAAGCGCACAGCATCAATTTAGCCCCGGTCCCTTTTGCGTCCTGTTCCAATTGCGTGTCAGGCGAGGTCAAGATGGTTTGGCTTCATCGACCTTAGAACAGGCCGACCTGGGCGGTGGCCTGCTATGGGGCTATTTCAGATGCTTCCTACAAGTGCCGTGCTGGAACAGTCCTTCGACGGCACGTATCCTGATGCGCCTTTCGTGCGCGTGCCCCACTTGCTTTGCGCACGGGGGTGCCAAGGTTATGCAATATCGGCCGGTGGCCGAACTTGCGCCGGGGTAGCCAACATCTGATTGCGAGTCGAGTACTCCGCCCGACCTATGTATACTTCCTCGTCTAACCTTCATACGCGTGGTTGGAATTGCCCGCGTCAGGCCAAATAAACACACATGCCCGCACGGCACTATCGGAGTTGGTTAAGTCGCATGAAAGCAATCGTTACTGGGATCACTGGTCAAGACGGCGCCTACCTGGCGGAACTGCTGCTGGAGAAGGGCTACACAGTCTACGGCACCTATCGTCGTACCAGCTCGGTTAACTTCTGGCGCATCGAGGAGCTAGGGATTCACACCAATCCCAACTTGCATCTGGTCGAGTATGACCTCACCGACCTGTCTGCCAGCATCCGCCTGCTGCAAACCACCGAAGCTACCGAGGTATACAACCTGGCTGCGCAAAGCTTCGTCGGTGTGTCGTTCGAGCAGCCGCTGACCACCGCCGAAATCACGGGCCTGGGTGCAGTCAACCTGCTGGAAGCCATCCGTATCGTCAACCCGAAGGCCCGCTTCTATCAGGCGTCCACCTCCGAGATGTTCGGCAAGGTGCAAGAAATTCCACAGGTCGAAACTACCCCGTTCTACCCGCGCAGTCCCTATGGTGTGGCCAAGCTCTACGCCCACTGGATGACCATCAACTACCGCGAGTCGTACAACCTCTTTGCGACCAGCGGTATCTTGTTCAACCACGAGTCGCCACTGCGCGGCCGTGAGTTCGTGACCCGCAAAATCACCGACTCCGTCGCCAAAATCAAGCTGGGCCTGCTCGACAAGCTCGAGCTGGGTAACCTTGATGCCAAGCGTGACTGGGGCTTTGCCAAAGAGTACGTAGAAGGCATGTGGCGCATGCTGCAGGCGGACGAACCAGACACCTTCGTACTGGCCACCAACCGTACCGAAACCGTACGCGACTTCGTTACCATGGCATTCAAAGCTGCCGGTATCGAAATCAACTGGAGCGGCAAGGACGAGGCAGAGCAGGGCACCTGCGCCGCCTCTGGCAAAGTGCTGGTTGCCATCAATCCAAAATTCTACCGCCCGGCCGAGGTGGAGTTGCTGATCGGCAACCCGGCCAAAGCCAAGGACGTTCTGGGTTGGGAGCCTAAGACAAACCTTGAAGAACTGTGCCGCATGATGGTCGAAGCCGACCTGCGTCGTAACGAAAAAGGGTTCTCGTTCTGATGCAAAAGGCTAGCAAGCGCGCGCTGATTACAGGTGTTCACGGGTTCACCGGCCGCTACATGGCAGCCGAGTTGCGGGCCGGCGGCTATGAAGTCTTCGGTACAGGCAGCCAGCCGTTGCCGGCTGCGGACTACCGCCAGGTCGATCTGACCGATGGGCAGGGCCTGCGCGCGTTGCTGGCCGAACTGCAGCCGGATGTAGTTGTGCATCTGGCTGCCATCGCTTTTGTCGGGCATGGTACCGCCGACGCGTTCTACAAGGTCAACCTGATAGGCACGCGCAACCTGCTCGAAGCCATCGCGGCCTGTGGCAAAACGCCTGAGTGCGTGTTGATCGCCAGCAGTGCCAACGTCTATGGCAACGTTTCCGAAGGGATGCTGGGCGAGCAGACCCCGCCAGCGCCGGCCAATGATTACGCGGTCAGCAAGTTGGCCATGGAATACATGGCGCGGCTGTGGTGTGACCGTTTGCCTATCGTCATCACGCGTCCTTTCAATTACACCGGTGTTGGGCAGGCAGAGAATTTCCTGCTGCCCAAGATTGTTTCGCATTTTCGCCGCAAGGCCGACACCATCGAGCTCGGCAACCTAGACGTATGGCGCGATTTCAGCGATGTACGTGCGGTCGTGCAGGCGTACCGCGGCTTGATCGAGGCACGCCCGCTGGGCCAGATAGTCAACGTCAGCTCGGGGCAAACGCATTCGCTGCGCGAGGTTATCGCCAAGTGTTCCGCCATTACCGGCCATCAGCTGGACGTGCAGGTCAACCCGGCCTTTGTCCGTGCCAACGAGGTCAAGACCTTGTGTGGCGATAATGGCAAGCTGCGCGGGTTTGTGCCGGGGTGGCATACGCCTTCGCTGGACGAAACCTTGGGTTGGATGCTTTCTGATCAATGAAGCTCATCCTTTCAGTCGAGTCGGTCCGCTTCCCGTTGACCGGCATCGGGCGCTACACCTATGAACTGGCGTCACGGCTGCAGCATGCCGAGCAAATCAGTGACCTGCGTCTATTTGCTGGCAGCAGGTTCTTGCCCGAACTGCTCAAGCCTTCGGACCAGTCCGACGCCGTGCATGGGCTCAAGCGGTTCGTGCAGAAAAATGCCCTGGCGGTTGAAGCTTATCGGCGCCTGATGCCTTTGTTGCGCAAGCGTGCGTTGCGCGGCCATGAAGACTTCATCTACCACAGCACCAATTTCTACCTGCCGCCGTTTGCAGGGCCGAGAGTGGCGACCTTTCACGACCTGTCGCCCTTTACCTGGGCTCATTGCCACACGCCGCAGATTGCCCGTTACCTTCAAAAGGAGCTCAAGCTGACCCTGGAGCGTGCTGACGCTCTGATCACGGTTTCGCACCACACGCGGAAGGAGTTGGCGGATTACTTTGGCTGGCCACTGGAGCGCATTCATGCGGTACCGCTGGCCAGTTCGCCGCAGTTCCATCCTCGGACTCCTCAGGCATTGCGTGAAACCCTTGCACGGCACGGCCTGGAGCTAGGCGGCTACAGCCTGTTCGTCGGTACCATCGAGCCGCGCAAAAACATCGAGACCTTGCTTAATGCTTACGGCCGCTTGCCACTTGCGTTGCGCCAGCGTTGGCCGTTGATCCTCAGTGGGTATCATGGCTGGCGTAGCGAGGCGATTCACAGCCGTATCGCCCAGGCACAGCAGGAAGGCTGGGCGCGCTACCTCGGCTTCGTTGCCAGTGAAGACTTGCCGCTGCTGTTTGCCGGCGCTCGGCTGTTCACCTTCCCGTCGCACTATGAAGGGTTCGGCCTGCCAGTGCTCGAGGCCATGAGCTCGGGGGTACCGGTGGTATGTTCCAACAGCTCGTCGTTGCCAGAGGTAGCGGGTTCGGCGGCGTTGATGTGCGCGCCCGATGATGTAGAAGGCCTGACCGGGTTGTTGCACCAGGGTCTCGAGGATGAAGCGTGGCGGTCTGCTGCTGTGCAGCGGGGGCTGCTGCATGCCGGTGGCTTTTCTTGGGAGCGTTGCGCTCAGGGTACAGTCGAGGTTTACAAGTCGGTCAAGGAACGATGATCAAGGTTCTGCATTTTTTTAAAACGTATTACCCGGACTCCATGGGTGGCATCGAACAGGTCATTTTTCAGATCGCCGAAGGCACCCGTGAGCACGGCGTGCAATCAGAGGTGCTATACCTCAGCCCGCGTGGGGCTGCGCGCAATGAACCGGTAGGCAGCCACCTGAGTCACCGCTCCAAGCTGGACTTGCATGTCGCTTCAACGGGTTTTTCACTGTCGGTGATCAAGGATTTCGCCGAGCTGGCGGCCCAGGCCGACATTGTGCACTACCACTTCCCTTGGCCTTACATGGATCTGGTGCATTTTCTTGGGCGGCTGAACAAGCCGACTGTGGTCAGCTATCACTCCGATATCATCAAGCAAAAATGGCTGCTCAAGCTGTATCAGCCGTTGATGAGCCGTTTTCTTTCCAATGTTGACCGTATTGTTGTCTCCTCACCCAACTATGCCGCGCACAGTCAGGTGCTGACACGCTTCAAGGACAAGCTTGCGATCATTCCGTTCGGCCTGGACCGGGCGACCTATCCCAGTGCGACGGTAGAAAAGCTGGCGTACTGGCGCGCACGCATGAGCGAGCGCTTTTTCCTGTTTGTAGGCGCGTTGCGGTACTACAAGGGGCTGGATTACCTGCTACAGGCTGCGTCTATCAACCGTCTGCCGGTAGTGATCATCGGCGGTGGCTTCCTCGAAGCGCAGCTCAAACAGCAGGCTGCTGAGCTCAGGCTTGACAATGTTCAGTTCCTGGGCAGCCTGGCAGACGATGACAGAGCGGCGCTGCTGGAGCTGTGTTATGCATTCGTATTTCCATCCCATCTGCGTTCCGAGTCGTTCGGCATTTCTCTGCTGGAAGCGGCAATGTATGGCAAGCCCCTGATTTGCTGCGAAATGGGCTCGGGTACGACCTTCATCAACCTGGCTGACCAGACCGGTTTGGTGGTGCCGCCTCGGGATGCCGCAGCGTTAGCGCAGGCCATGCAACGCTTGTGGGATGACCCTGCCATGGCACAGGCGATGGGGGCCAAGGCGTTGCAACGTTATGAGGAAGTATTTACCGCTTCGGCCATGGCCGGTGCGTATGCCGATCTCTACCGTAGCCTGTTGTAGGCAGCCAGTCTGCGTTTTCAGGCACTGCCGCAGGCGTTTCTGTTTGATCAGTCGCTCATGCGTTGTTCTATGAGGGTGGCCCTGCGCCGCGAAACGGGCACGAAGCGGCCTGTGTGAATTGAGACCGAGCCCATGGAAAGACGCACAATACTTGTTACAGGCGCTAGCGGCTTTGTCGGTGGCGCACTGTGTCGCCAGCTGGCCACCTTGGGTAGTTTCGCTATCCGGGCTGCATCGCGCGACCTTGGCGGGGCCTCCGTGGCCGGTATTCAGGCGGTGACTGTGGCGGACTTGAGCGCCACCACCGACTGGGCCCGGGCATTGTCAGGTGTCGACCTAGTGGTGCATGCCGCAGCCCGTGTACATGTAATGAAGGAAACCGCCAGCGACAGCTTGGCCGAGTTCCGTCGGGTGAATGTCGACGGCACCCTCAACCTTGCCCGCCAGGCTGCGGCGGCAGGCGTGCGGCGCTTTATTTTCATAAGCTCGATCAAGGTCAATGGCGAATCCAGCCAGCCCGGTCAGCCGCTGCGTGCCGATGATAGCCCCGCACCTCAGGACGCCTACGGCGTGTCCAAGCACGAAGCGGAGCAGGGGCTGCGCCAGCTAGCGGCCGCCACGGGCATGGAAGTGGTGGTGATACGACCGGTGCTGGTCTACGGGCCAGGCGTCAAGGCCAATTTCCACAGTATGATGCGCTGGCTGCAGCGTGGCGTACCCTTGCCGTTCGGCGCGGTTTGCAACCGTCGCAGCTTGGTCTCGTTGGCTAACCTGGTCGACCTGGTCGTTACCTGCATCGATCATCCTCGCGCTGCCAACCAAACCTTCCTGGCCAGCGACGGTGACGATGTCTCGCTCACCCAACTGCTACGTGCACTGGGCCTTGCGCTCGGGCGGCCCGCTCGGCTGTTGCCTGTCCCCGCGGGCCTGTTGCGCGGCGCTGTGCTGTTAATTGGCCGGCGAGACCTTGCCCAGCGGCTCTTTGGCACGCTGCAGGTAGACATTGAAAAAAACCGGCAATTGCTAGGCTGGTACCCCCCTTGCACATTGGAACAAGGACTGAACATGACCGCTCGATCTTTTCTGGGTGCACGCCGCCCATGATATGGCTGATTGTGCTGGCAACTGTAGCCTCGTGCTTGATGACCGCCGTGCTGCGCCGCTATGCGCTGTCCCGTAGCCTGTTGGACATCCCCAATGCGCGTAGCTCGCATACCTTGCCAACCCCGCGAGGCGGCGGCTTGGCTTTCGTGGTCGCTTTCCTGGCTGCGTTGCTGGGCCTGGGGTGGGGCGGGTACGTTGCTCCGGCAGTGCTGACCAGTGTGTTGGGGGCGGGGGGGCTGGTTGCGCTGATAGGCTTCATGGACGACCACGGGCACATCGCCGCACGCTGGCGGCTGTTGGGGCATTTTGCGGCGGCCGCTTGGGGGCTCGCCTGGCTAGGGGGGATGCCGCCGCTCAGCGTTTTCGGCTTGTTGCTGGCGCCGGTCTGGTTGGGTAGCGCCATCGGTTTGCTGTATTTGGTATGGCTGCTCAACTTGTACAATTTCATGGACGGCATTGATGGCATCGCCAGTATCGAGGCCATCTGCGTGTGCATGGGCGGAAGCCTGCTCTACTGGCTCACTGGTCATGCCGAGGCAGCGTGGCTGCCGATATTACTGGCGGCCACTGTGGCGGGCTTCCTGTGCTGGAATTTCCCCCCCGCACGTATTTTTATGGGCGATGCCGGCAGTGGCTTTCTGGGTATCGTGCTAGGGCTGCTGGCATTAGTGGCAGGCTGGGTAAACCCGCTATTATTCTGGGGGTGGTTAATACTTTCGGGTGTATTCGTGGTTGATGCCACGTTTACCTTGGCGCGGCGCCTGCTGCGCGGTGACAAGGTTTATCAGGCGCATCGCAGCCATGCTTATCAGTATGCGGCTCGCCGGCATGGTCACCATCGACCGGTGAGCCTGGCCGTGGCGGCTATTAACCTGGTCTGGCTACTACCGGTGGCCCTGGCGGTAGTGCTGTTGAACCTCGATGGCGCACTGGGAACCCTGTTCGCTTATGTGCCTCTGATATTGCTGGCAATCACCTATCAGGCTGGGGAGCAAGAATAGGATGGCCAAGCACGCAAGGCATCGTAAAGGGCTGCTTGACCCGCAGTGGGGCGCCATGCTCCGGTTGTTCAATCGAGGTCCTTTTGCGGTGAGGAGAGCCGAATGAGCGACGCAAAGAACAGCAGGGTGCGTGAGTACCTAGTTAACTTGTCCAGGCGGAAAAAGCGTCTTGTGCAAGTGTGCGCCGACGTGGTGCTGATCTGGTTGGCGTTATGGTTGTCTTTTATCGTGCGCCTGGGCATCGATGAAATGTATAACCCGGTCATCAAACACGCCTGGTTGTTCATGGTTGCCCCCCTCGTAGCCATTCCGCTGTTCATTCGTTTTGGCATGTACCGGGCGGTGATGCGCTACTTCGGCAATGATGCATTGGTGACCATTATCAAGGCCGTTACCCTGTCATCGCTCATTCTGGCTGTGGTTGTGTACTGGTACAGCAACCATCAGGTAATCGTGCCGCGCTCGATCATTTTCAACTATTGGTGGTTGAGCATGGTCATCATTGGTGGTTTACGCCTGATCATGCGCCAGTATTTCCTGGGTGACTGGTTTACCGGCGCCCATCAGATACCGTTCGCCAACCGCGATGATGGCCTGGTCAAGGTAGCCATCTATGGTGCAGGCACCGCCGGCAACCAGCTGCTGGCAGCGTTGCGCATGGGGCGGGCGATGCGCCCGGTGGCGTTCATTGATGATGACAGTGACCTTGCCAACCGGGTCATTTCCGGTTTGCAGGTGTACAAGCCCAAGCATCTGCAGCAGATGATCAAGGAAACCGGTGCACAGGAAATCCTCCTCGCCCTGCCTTCGGTATCGCGCGCCCGGCGCAAGGAGATTCTCGCCTTGCTCGAACCTTACCCGTTGCACGTGCGCAGCGTGCCGGCCTTTGCCGACCTGGCAAGTGGCCGGGTCAAAGTGGATGACATCCAAGACGTGGACATTGCCGATTTGCTTGGGCGTGACCCGGTACCCGCCAAGGAAGGGCTGCTCGAACGCTGCATCCACAAGCAAACGGTACTGGTCACCGGGGCCGGTGGCTCCATCGGCTCCGAGCTTTGCCGCCAGATCATAGGGCTTGGGCCAACGACATTGCTGCTGTTCGACCACAGCGAGTACAACCTCTACGCTATCCTCAGTGAGCTGGAGCAACGCGTTGCGCGCGAGTCGCTGCCGGTGCGACTGCTGCCCATTCTGGGGTCGGTACGCAATCAGCAGCATCTTGCCCACGTTATGTCCACTTGGCGGGTAGCCACCGTCTACCACGCGGCGGCTTACAAACATGTGCCCATGGTTGAGCACAACATGGCGGAGGGTATACTCAACAATGTGTTCGGCACGCTTTGTACCGCACAGGCTGCTTTGCAATCAGGCGTTGCCAACTTCGTGCTTATCTCGACTGACAAGGCGGTGCGCCCCACGAACGTGATGGGCGGTACCAAGCGTCTTTCCGAGTTGATTCTGCAAGCACTAAGCCGCGAGGCGGCACCCGTCATGTACGGTGACAGCAGCAAGATCGCCCGGGTGAACAAAACCCGCTTCACCATGGTGCGCTTTGGCAATGTGCTGGGCTCCTCTGGCTCGGTGATCCCGTTGTTCCACAAGCAGATCAAGGCCGGTGGCCCAATTACGGTTACCCACCCGAAGATTACCCGCTATTTCATGACTATCCCCGAAGCCGCTCAACTGGTGGTTCAGGCAGGGGCGATGGGGCAGGGCGGGGACGTATTTGTTCTCGACATGGGGGAGCCGGTAAAAATTGTTGAGCTGGCTGAGAAAATGATTCATCTCTCGGGCCTTAGCGTACGTAGCTCGGGTAACCCCAATGGTGATATCGCCATCGAGTTCACGGGGTTGCGCCCAGGTGAGAAGCTTTTTGAAGAGTTGTTGATTGGCGATGACGTTTCGCCTACCGTCCACCCGATGATCATGGTAGCGAATGAAGACTACGTCACTTGGGACGTCTTGCGTGAACGTATTGCCGTGTTACTCAATGCAGTGGCGGTGGATGACTTTGGCCGTATCCGGCAACTGTTGCGTGAACTAGTGAACGGGTATGTGCCGGAAGGAGAAATTGTCGACTGGATCTACCAACAGCAGCGGCAGGACAGTTGATGCCGCGTCCCGTTGAAGCATACCTTTTTTGTTAATGAGTTAAAGAGTGAAGATGAACCATCTTGATATCGCCAAAGAAGCCCTCGTTGCCCAGGCCCAGGCGGTCGCCAAACTAGCGGATCGTCTTGATGGTCAGTTCCAAAGCGCGGTCGATTTGATTCTTGCCTGTGAAGGGCGGACAGTAGTTTGTGGTATGGGCAAATCCGGCCTGATTGGCAAAAAAATGGTCGCTACTTTTGCCTCTACCGGTACGCCTAGCTTCTTCCTGCACCCGGCAGAAGCTTTTCACGGCGACCTGGGGATGCTCAAGCCCGTTGATGTGCTGGTGCTGATAAGTTACAGCGGAGAAACCGAAGAGCTGATCAAGCTGATTCCCAGCCTCAAGTCATTCGGCAATAAATTTATTGCGATGACCGGGAGCGGCAACTCCACTCTAGCCAAACATGCAGACATTTGGCTTGATGTTTCGGTGGATCGCGAAGTTTGTCCAAATAACCTAGCGCCTACCACGTCCACATTAGCCACCATGGCCATGGGGGATGCGCTGGCAGTGGCTCTGATTACCGCGAATCAGTTCAAACCGATGGACTTTGCCCGTTACCATCCCGGCGGAAGCCTTGGTCGAAAATTGTTGACTCGCGTAGCTGACGTAATGCACTCGCCGGCACCGATTGTTTCGCCAGCGAGCAGTTTTCAAGACTGCCTGCTGATGATGACGCAAAGCCGGCTTGGCTTAGCCATGGTGATGGATGGTAATGAACTTGTCGGTATTGTAACGGATGGCGACCTGCGTCGTGCCTTGTTAAAAAATAACCAGGTTATTCATGCCTCTGTAACTGAGTTCATGACGCTGAACCCCCACACCATTCCAGCGGATTGCCGCGTGTCGGTCGCTGAAGCTTACATGCTGGAGAACAAAATCCGTGCCTTGGCGGTGGTCGACGATTGCGGGGCTATTGTTGGCGTCGTCGAGATTTTTGACGGCAATCCCGTAGCGTGAAACAGCCGGTAATTATCGTTGCCTGGGTAGGCAGCCGCTTCTTGTCCAGAAGCGGCTTTACTCACCGTCGTAGATTAGGCAATAGTCAATTGCGGGAATGATTTTACCAGATCATCCAGCGCTTTGATTTGTGCCAGGAAGGGTTCCAGCTTGTCCAATGGCAGTGCGCTCGGGCCATCACACTTGGCCTGATCAGGGTTTGGGTGGGCTTCCAGGAACAGGCCAGCCAATCCGACTCCCATGCCGGCACGTGCCAGCTCTACCACCTGCTCGCGCCGACCGCCAGAAGCCGCACCCGATGGGTCGCGATTCTGCAGGGCATGAGTGACGTCAAAGATGATCGGCAGATCTTGGCAAGTACGCTTCATGACGCCGAAGCCAAGCATGTCCACGATCAGGTTGTCGTAGCCCATGCAAGTGCCCCTGTCGCAAAGGATCAACTGGTCATTACCCGCTTCCTTGAACTTATGCACGATGTTCTGCATCTGCGAAGGGCTGAGGAATTGGGGCTTTTTGATGTTCACCGGCTTGCCGGTTTTGGCCAAGGCAACAACTAGGTCTGTTTGACGGGCGAGGAATGCCGGCAGCTGCAGCACATCGACGACTTCCGCCACCGGGGCCGTTTGGTAGATTTCGTGAACGTCGGTGATTATCGGCACACCAAATTCTGCCTTCACCTTTTCAAAGATCCGCAGCCCTTCTTCCATGCCGGGGCCACGGTAGGAATGGATCGATGAGCGGTTGGCTTTATCAAAGCTGGCTTTGAACACATACGGGATGCCCAGCTTCTGCGTGACGCGCACATATTCTGCACAGGCGTTAAGGGCCAGGTCTTCAGACTCGAGTACGTTGATGCCGCCGAATAGCACAAAAGGAGCCGAGTTGGAGCATTCGATTGTGGAGTTGATCTTGATCATTTTTTACTCGATAGGTCCTTAGGGGGCAACCCGCAGGACATGGCAAAGGGATAATAGTCAGCGCGCCCTTGCTAACCGTGGTTGTGCCGATTCTACAATTTTTCTGCTGCCTTTCGAGCATGGCGAGGCTGCCAGGCGTTTGTGAGCGGTATTTTGCGCGCATGAATGCGGCTTTTCCCTTTCTTGCGCATGGGCATTGCCTATAATGTCGCCGACGTGGAACCTGACAACGATTGATAGGTTCTGGCTTTACCCGTATCAGGGATCTTTTTGCAATGGCGTTCTACCGTACACCTCACGATGTCACTGCTCTGCCAGCCTGGAAGGCGCTTCAGCAACACCGCGAAGCCATGCAAGGCTTCAGCATGTCCGAAGCCTTTGCCGCCGATGCCAAGCGCTTCGACCAGTTTTCCCTTAGCGCTTGCGGCCTGTTCCTCGACTACTCAAAAAACCTGATCACCGAGCAAAGCCGCGACCTGCTGGTCAGCCTTGCCAATGAAGTAGGCCTGCAGGACGCCATCAAGGCGATGTTCGGCGGTGAGATCATCAACGCCTCCGAAGGCCGCCCGGTGCTGCACACCGCCTTGCGCCGGCCTGTAGGTGACAAACTCAGTGTCAACGGCGTGAACGTCATGCCGGAAGTGCACAAGGTGCTCAACCAGATTACCGAACTGGTCGGCCGCATTCACGATGGCCTGTGGCGCGGCTACAGCGAAAAGCCGATCACCGACGTGGTCAACATTGGCATTGGCGGTTCGTTCCTCGGCCCCGAGCTGGTTTCCGAAGCGCTGCTACCCTACGCCCAGCGCGGCGTGCGCTGCCACTACCTGGCCAATATCGACGGCAGCGAGTTCCACGAGCTGTCGGCCAACCTGCGCGCCGAAACCACCCTGTTCATCGTCTCGTCGAAGTCGTTCAACACCCTCGAGACGCTGAAAAACGCCATGGCCGCGCGGACCTGGTACCTGGCCCAAGGCGGCTCGGAAGCCGAGCTGTACCGCCATTTCATTGCCGTATCCAGCAACAAGGCCGCTGCTGTAGCGTTCGGTATCCGCGAAGAAAACATCTTCCCGATGTGGGACTGGGTAGGTGGGCGCTACTCGCTGTGGTCGGCGATCGGCCTGCCGATCGCCCTGGCCATCGGCACTGCCAACTTCAAGGAACTGCTGTCCGGTGCCTACACCATGGACCAGCACTTCCAGACCGCACCGTTCGACAAGAACATGCCGGTGCTACTGGCCCTGCTGGGCGTGTGGTATGGCAACTTCTGGGACGCGAACAGCCACGCGATCCTGCCGTACGACCACTACCTGCGTAACATCACCAAGCACCTGCAGCAGTTGGACATGGAATCCAACGGCAAGAGCGTGCTGCAAGACGGTACCCCGGTGAAAACCGACACCGGGCCGGTGATCTGGGGCGGCGTGGGCTGCAACGGCCAGCATGCCTACCACCAGTTGCTGCACCAGGGCACCCAGTTGATTCCGGCCGATTTCATCGTGCCGGTGGTGAGCTTCAACCCGGTGGCCGACCACCACCAGTGGCTGTACGCCAACTGCCTGTCGCAGAGCCAGGCGCTGATGCTGGGCAAAACCCGCGAGGAAGCCGAAGCCGAATTGCGCGCTAAAGGCCTCAACGAAGCAGACATCGAAAAGCTGGCCCCGCACAAGGTGATCCCGGGTAACCGCCCGAGCAACACATTGGTGGTCGAGCGCATCAGCCCGCGCCGCCTGGGCGCGTTGGTGGCGATGTACGAGCACAAGGTGTTCGTACAGAGCGTTATCTGGGGTATCAACGCCTTCGATCAGTGGGGCGTCGAGCTGGGCAAGGAACTGGGCAAGGGCGTTTACCAGCGCTTGGTCGGTAGCCTGGAAGACAGTGCTGAAGATGGCTCTACCCAAGGCCTGATCAATTACTTTCGTGGTAAACACCGTGGCTGACCCTGCTTGATACTGGCCCGGCGGGAGGGGGCGTCCGAGCGGAGCTGGTGGTCGCCGGAAACACTAGCGCATCATGGCGGTGAATAGCAGGCCGCCTTTCGACGCAGAGGTGGTACAGTCAACAGGGTAGGTAGTTCGCAGATTTTGTCATCCATCCAAGTGCTAATGCTCTTGGATGGGGCTCAGTCCCAGTTGAGACTAGAGGATCTGAATGTACAATGCACTTCTGCTAATCGCTGTAATTGCCCTTACCGGATGCGCTGCGTCCTCGGAAATGAAGACGGTGAGAGGTAAGACAGGCGTTCACATCAACTGCTCAGGCCTATCTTCGTCATGGGACCGCTGTTACCAGAGAGCTGAGGCCTCCTGTAGTACACGAGGATACCGCGTTGTAGCGCGGTCCGGTGATACCGAGGAGGAGGCTGGGGATTATTTGTTCGGTATTAATCCTGCCGGCTTCACTAGCCGAAGTATGATAGTCATCTGTAAGTGATGATCACATCATATTCCTAGGCGCTCGGCGATACCACAGCGCTCGGTCATTTTCGTGACCCGCTGGCTCCAAAGCATGCGCAAATTCGGTTACACGGCTTGCCTATTTCGACTAGCTAAGGGCCCCTGCTCGTGTCCGCCTGCCGAGACCCCTCTGAGGCTGGCTGAGCAGTTAGATCCTGTGCTGTGCCGGGTGAAGGTTGGCATCCAGATCGCAAAGCTGGCGCTGACACGCGGTGCGGTCTTGGTAGAAATTTCGTAACTGAGTGTCAAATGGCCAGTAAACAAAGACCTTTTGCGTAAAGCGTGATATTCACAATCCTGTGTTACGGCATCACCCTATAGACAGCCAGTGAACCTCACCCTTTCTATCAAGAAAGTCATAGGTCGACCGATGTATTAGTCGATTCCGCGACACAGGACAGGCCCACAGTTACCTTCTACCGTTGGGCTGGTTGGTGATGCTCTCGGGGATGTTCTGGGCCGGGGGAGCGCTCCCTTACCACAGACTTTTCTATATCTTGCTGGCTGCGTCAACGCTTTGGGCTTTGCTGCTGCAGCCTGGAGTGCTTTAAAGGCTGATGAGCAATCCTCCGTCATATGCGGTGCCGACTGAAGGCGCCGTCAAGAAGGGGATGATGGGCAAAATGATTAGCCGCATGAGTTTTGCTGCGCTACCTCGTTGAGGCAGGTGGAGCCAGCTTGTAAAAGCCATGGCTTGGTTATTGCCACGAGCGTTCAGGTCCATGATGCAGGCGAGGGGGCTACTCACGCTGAATGAGCCGTCGCTTTGCACATCGATCAGGGCCCGGGGGCATCATAGCTGGAGTTTCCATAGGATGCTCAGGGCGCCGCCAGGTGAGCGCTGCAATTTCTGCCGCCTACACTTTCGGAGGATGAATGTAAGCGGCGCTTGCCCGGCGTTAGGGGCTATAACGAACGTCATGTTTTAGTGAGCTATGTCCATGGGGCCTGACGAGGTGGGTCGGATAATCGCGATGTCGACATGGTAATTGGCAAACTCGGTGGATCGGGCATCCGTACGCAATGTGGCACTCAAGACGACCTCTTGCTGACGGTTGATATCGGTCAAGTAATTCTGGAATTGGTGCTCTTTCACAATGATCAGGACCACGCAGTTTGCACCTTGTGAAAGATGGTCTTTCATTTCTGCTGCGCTGAACGCTACTGCCACATTACGCTCGTAACTCTCCACCAGATCGCGAGTCGATGGGGTGTCCATAGTCAAAGCCCCAGCGAGTCCGCGGCGATTTGCCATCTTGGACTGGGTTAGAACATGACTACACATTTGCAAAAAAAGCGACTCGTACCACTCCACAGCCTTCTCCCCGGGTCGAAAGGGCATCATAGATACAGCAGATCGCGTCAGGTTGCCAGCCTTACGGGATAACTGGCGTTGTGCCGCTACGCGCAGGGGGGCTGCGGCTGGTTGAGGGCATGCTGAAGCAATATAGGGAAGGATGAGGGGCTACTTGTCTAGTTCATGATTCCTTGTTATGAGGTTACGCAGGGCGTGAATATTTAAGTGAGGCCACTCACGTAGGTAACCGATGAGGTCAAAAGGAGCGCAGCTGAGTACAAAATTTTATTTGTTCACCCTGAGCGGCATTGTACGGTTCTCTTTTGGCGCGTAAGAGGATGTATCGCTTTCTCAGATAAAGTCTGTAACTCCACGCGATAGTTTTCACGCCATACCAGCCTTAAGTCTTCTGAGGCTATTAAGGGAGATCCACTGATTAAACTGCGTGATGGCTGATAGGGCTGCCAGGCAGGTCCACTTCCGAAGGGGCGCAGCGCGAATGCTAGTGGGCAACAGCCGACATTGTCCTTGCGCGGCCGCTGGGTTTATTCACTAGAGGGAGCGTAGAGGGCGCAGTGTGGCATGCAACATTGGTGGAGTATTTGTGTTTTCCAGCAAAACCGAAAAATATCGCACTCTGCCAGGACTCACTAGCCTTCTTGGCTTGACTTGTATCCGCACCAGAGCATCCGCCCGATGAACACCCCTAACTTCAAGAAGTTGTTTATGCCTGATATTTCAGCAGACGCAGCCAGCCTTATCCATGCCATAGCCTCTGCCACTGCGGTAATCGCTGCGCTGATCGTCGCCAGTGCGATGATCATTGCCCATATGACCTCGGATGTAAAAAACCAGCAAGCCGAAGTACCCGTTTCCCGTGGGGCGCAGGCGGTTACTGTCGTCCACGAGTCGGACGTGCAGGCCAGGCTGGAGATCGAGCAACTCATTGAGCAGAACGATGCGCTCAGGGCCGAACTGGAGCGCGAGAGGGCCGAGCGGTTGAAGCTGGAGGCCAGCCTGAAGCCCAGAGCGCTGACGCCGCAGGCGCATGAGGCGTTCAAGGCATTGGCGGGCGAGCTGAAGGCTAAGACGCTGGCGCCGGTGGTGTTGCTGAATATCCACAAAGATGACAAGGAAGCCGTGCGCTTTGCCAAGGAAATTGCCGTTGCGCTGACCAAGGCGGGTGTGCAGGTTCAGATCAAGCAGCTGCCCCTGCAAAAGCACAATACCGGTACCCAGGTGGTCGTTTATGCCGGGGTGGGCGGTGACGAGCTTGAGCAGGCATTCAAGACCGCTGATTTTGCCTCGGACATCAAGCGCTCGGGGCAGAGCCCGCGGGTGAAGGTGGATGATGGGGATGCAATTGCCATCTCGGCGTTTATCAGTGTTTATCCGCGCAGTGAGATTTGAGCGGCGGGTGGGGGCTGTGATCTTGTAGGCATGGGGTGGATGGCACCGGCGGTGCCGGTGTTCGCGGGCGCGCCCGCTCCCACAGTGTGGGGCTTGGCCAATGCAGTGGTTTGCCCTCGCCACGTCTGGCCTGATGAAGCCCATTTCTTCTGACTGCAAGCGAGGCATAGCCTCGCCTGGTCTCGCGTCATTCCCTTCAGTGGTGCCTGTTTTTCGCAATCTCGATGTCGTTCATCAGGGCTTTTGCGGTGGCCAGCAGGTAATCCGCTGCGCCCAGCATCTTGTGGTCGTCTTCCATGTCGCCTTCGCGTACCAAGTGCTTGCAGTAGCCCAGCAGGACGGAGACGTGTTCATATGCGTCATCGACGGGGATGCCGGGTTGGACGCGCAGCAGGTTCAGGGTGGGGTTGCCGGCTTCGAGGAAGGTTTCGATGCCTGCGGTGAGGAGGGGGGATTGGTTGTTGTTTTTCATGGTGAGATTCCAGTGCGTTGACAGAACCCACCACCTCGATCTTTCTCACGGACAAAGGTGGCAGCCATTGCGCGGGGTGAGAAACCGATGCACTGAAAACGGCCAAGCCGAAGCTTGCCCGCGAATGGCTGCCATTGAACAGTAGAGCAGCAGTGCACAACGGGTTCTCACACCCGGTCACCAACATGGCGACCCGGTGACGTTATCCCTGAGGCATTTCCCCGACAATTCAGCTGCTTCTGACTGGCGCGTAGGATAGTTCGCTTGGTTGTCCGAGTTGAAGTGGTGGGGCGGGGTTTCAGGAAAGTCTGACGTGCGGAATGTGCATCCCAAGGCAAATCTCTTCGTCGTGATTGTTGACTGTTGTTGGGGGGACACGCGGAAGGGGGGCTG
>NZ_JBICLK010000024.1:0-66800 GCF_043105275.1 Pseudomonas sp. TYF_14 | reverse complement strand
CAGGCGCTGAAACTCTCCCGGCGAACACCTCCCAGGCGCTGAAAATCCCCCGGCGAACACCTCCCAGGCGCTGAAAACCTCCCGCCAAACACCTACCCGCCAAAGCGCGAATTCCGCCCATTGCCCTATACACACCGCGACACATTGTCAGCTTGACTTTGCCTCTACCCACCCAATTGCTGTAAAGTTGACGCCAAGGTCAGCTTTTCTCAAGCCAGGCCAAGAATCAAAAGAAAGGGCAGGCCCCAACTGCCCAGAGGATCAAGCATGTCCAACCGTGATATTTCCCGGCGCGCCTTCCTGCAAGGCGGCCTGATCGCTGGTGTCGGCGTGACCATGGCGCCACTTGGCAGCCAGGCCTTCGCCGCGTTGATGGAGGAGCGCGTCACCACCTCGCCACAGAAGTGGATGAACCACGACGGCAAGGCGCGTTTCCGTAACGATGCCTTGTCCAAGGTCTGCGGCGACAAAGTGTTCGCCCGCGACATCCGCGCCAAGGACATGCCCGGCTGGCCCACGCAGCAAGGTCATGCGCTGCTGCTCAAGGCGACCAAGGTCGACCGGATTTATGCCGGCCATGACCTCAGCCTGCTCGGCAGCGACCTGCAGCCGGACCGCATCGTCACCGCCGCCGACCTCGAACAGGACGGCATTGCCTGGCCCGAGGCCCATTCGCCCGACCCGCTGCTGCCGCCCGGCAAGGTGCCGATGTTCATCGGCCACCCGGTGGCGATCCTGATCTGGCACGACTTCGAGCGCTTCCGCCAGGCCAAGCGCAAGCTGCAGTTCAATCAGCAGGCGATCCGTTACGGTGCCCAGGCGCCGCTGTACCAGCGCGACCCTTATGGCAGCTTCCGCTTCGTGCGGGTGGGTGGCTCCACGCCGTTCGACGACGATGAGTTCTCCAGCCTGAAGAACTCCATGCTGTTCCCCACCATTCTCAACCGCAAGCCGGTGTGGTCGAAGCAGCCCAACCAGCACGGCGACCTGACCGAGCAGGGGTTGTTCTACGCCAAGCGCATGGCCGAGCAGCTGGACAACCCGCCCGAGGACTGGCTGGTGTTCGACGAGCGCTACAAGACGCCGTCCATCGAACCTGCCGCACTGGAGCCGGACAACGGCAACGGCTGGTATGACCCGGCCACGGGCACGCTGCACTTCGTGGTCGCCACTCAGTGCCCGTTCGAAGTGGCGCAGGAATGCGTGCACATGATCAAACCGTCGCGCTTCGCCTTGAACACGCTGAACATGCACCCGGGCTATACCGTGGGCTATGGCTCAAAAGACAACAATATCTTCGTCTTCTATGCCGCGGTGGCTGCGCTGTACGGCGCCGGCGTGCCGATCCGCCTGGCCAACGACCGCTACGAGCAGTTCCAGAGCGGCATCAAGCGCCATGCCTTCGATATCCGCTACCAGCTGGCGGTGGACAAGAAGGACAACAGCTTCAAGATCTTCCGCGCCGACATGAGCTGCGACGGCGGCGGGCGCATCAACTACAGCCCGTCGGTGGCCGCCGTGGGCGCCACTGCTGCCCAGTCGATCTACTACATGCCACAGAACGACCTGTCGGTAACCGCCTACTACTCCCGTGGCGTCGAGGCCGGCTCCATGCGCGGTTACGGCACCCTGCAGAGCATGGCGGCCACCGAGATGATGGTGGATGAGATCGCTGGCCGCCTGGGCGTCGATGCCATCGACCTGCGCCGCGCCAACGCGCTGAAATCGGGCATGAAGAACACCCAGGGTGCGGTCCCGGCCGGCGCCCTGCGCCTGTACGAGATCCTCGACAAGGCCGCTGTGCACGACTGGTGGCGCAACCGCGATGCACGCAAGCAACAGATGGACGCCAAGGACCCGGACCACTGGTACGGCGTCGGCTTCGCCATCTGCCAGAAGGACTTCGGCACAGGCTCCGAGGCGCCGATGGCCAGTGTCGAGTTCAGCGCCGATGGTCGCATCAGCCTGCGCCACATCGGCACCGAGCTGGGCACTGGCATGTCCACTTCCCAAGCACTGGTGGTCAGCGACTTCCTTGGCCGTTCGGCCGACGAGGTGAAGACCGCGGTCACCGAATGGCCGGAGCTGCAGCTGACCACCAGCGGCAACCCCTACCTGATCAGTCAGCCCGAACAGGACGCCGCGCTGCGCAACCCGCGCTGGGTCGGCAAGCTGGCGTCGCCGTCGTCGGCGACCAACTCGGCATTCTACTTCAGCCATGCCACCCGCGAAGCGGCGCGTGTGCTGTTCAATCATGGGCTGTGGCCGGCGGCCATGGCGATCTGGAGCCAAGGCCCGCACGGCGGCCAGGCCAACCCGCTGGTGGTGCGCCGCGAAAATGCGGTGTGGGTCAACGGTGAGCTGACCGGCAACGGCCTGGCGCCGATTCCGTTTGCCCAGCTGGCGCAGAAGGCCCACGACATGGGGCTGGTCACTGGCGTGAGCGTGCACGGCTTCAACCGCTGGAGCTGGGCCGAGGCCGACTTTGTCATCGATGGCGTGCGCGAGCGCTTCCCGCTCGATGCCATGGCGGTGAAATACGGCGATGGTGCGGTGAATGCCAAGAAGGCGCAGATGGGCAGCCATGGCTATCACCTGCTCGACCGGCAGAATGCGGCCTACCCCGACACCCAGCTGAACAACGCCATGGTCACCTACTACAGCCCGGTGGCGACCATCGTCGAGGTCAAGGTCAACAAAGGCACCTTGGAGACGCAGGTGCTCAACCACCACAGTTGGGTCGAGTGTGGCCGGGTGCTGGTGCCGGAACTGGTCAAGGGCCAGCTCGAAGGCGGCATCGCCATGGGCATTGGCCATGCACTGACCGAAGAAATGCCGTTGTACGAGGGTGGGCCCGGGGAGGGCGACTGGAACTTCAACCGCTACCGCCTGCCGCATGCGCGCGATGTGGCGGTGTGGCAGCAGACCAGCGAAATCCTCCCGCCGCTGTCACCGACCGACCCCTCCAAGGGCATCGCCGAAGTGGTGATGATCCCGGTCGTCGGTGCCATCGGCAATGCCGTCGCGCATGCCATCGGCAAGCGCGTGCGCGATCTCCCCATCACCCCAGCCCGTATCAAGGAGGCCCTCAATGGCTAACCGTCCACTGCAACTGACGCTCAATGGTCAACCGGTCGGGCCGGTCGAGGTCCCCGCGGACCTGGCGATGATCGACTACCTGCACGAACACCAGAACCTCACCGGCTCGCGCCTGGGTTGCGGCCAGGGCATCTGCCACGCCTGCGTGGTGATCGTCGACAACCCCGACGGCACCAGCGAAGAAGTGCGCACCTGCATCACCGGTGCGCATTACTTCGAAGGCAAGAAGGTTCGCACCATCGAAGGCCATGCCAAGAAAGACGAGGCCGGCAACCTGACGCTCAACCCGATCCAGCAGAAGTTCGTCGACCTGTTCGCCTTCCAGTGCAGCTACTGCGCACCAGGCTTCGTCAATGCCGCTACCGTGCTGGTGGAAACGGCCCAGCGCCAGCCGTTGAAGAAGAGCGAAGTGGAGGACCGCATCGAGGCCAGCCTCGGTCACCACATCTGCCGCTGCACAGGCTATGTGCGTTACTACGATGCCACCCGCAAGGTGCTCAACGATCTCGGCCTGGTCAAGGAGGGTTGAACATGGGCTTCGTACGTAGCGCCTCGGCGTTGGCCCTCGGGCTGGCTGTCAGCTCGTTTGCCTTGGCGGCCGACGATGCGCAGGTCAAGCGCGGTGAATACCTGGCCCGCGCGGCCGACTGCATGGCCTGCCACACCGCCGAAGGCGGCGCGCCGTATGCGGGCGGCCTGCCGATCCATTCGCCGTTCGGCACCATTTATGGCAGCAATATCACCTCGGACAAACAGTACGGCATCGGCAACTACAGCGCCGACGAGTTCTTCGCCGCAGTCACCGAGGGCAAGCGCAAGGACGGCGCCAACCTTTATCCTGCGATGCCTTACACCTCGTACCACCTGATCAAGCGTGAAGATTCGGACGCGATCCTCGCCTACCTGATGACCATACCGCCGATCAACCGCCCGGCACCGCAGACCGCGCTGCGCTTCCCGTTCAATGTGCGCATGGGGCTCAGCGGCTGGAACATGCTGTATGGCAAGAGCGTGCAACTGCAGCCGACCGAGGGTAAAAGCCCGGCCTGGCAGCGCGGCCAGTACATGGTCGAGGTCATGGGCCATTGTGGCGAATGCCATACCCCGCGCAACCCGATCGGTGCGCTGCAGCAGGACCAACGCCTGAGCGGCGGCCTGCTGGGTGGCTACCTGGCGCCAAGCCTGTTGGCCCAGGACCTGGCCGAGCGCGGCTGGACCCAGCCGGACCTGACCACCTTCCTCAAGCACGGCATCAGCGCCCAGGGCAGCATGTTCAACGAGATGTTCCCGGTGGTGCACCACAGCACCCAGCACCTGGAAGATGCAGACCTTGCGGCCATGGCCACCTACCTGCTGGGCGACCAGCCGCCGCCGGCCAAGGCTATCGAGTCCGTTGCCCTGGAGCAGATGAGCGACAGTGCCAAGCGGGGCCACCAGCAGTACCTAAATGTCTGCGCCGGCTGCCATGGGGTTGACGGTGAGGGCAAGCCGCACATCGCCGTGGCCATGCGCGGCAACACCGTGCTGCGTCAGGCCGACTCGCGCAATCTGGTCAAGGTGGTCCTCGAGGGCATCCGTGAACAGCAGTTCACCGGCTTCGAGCGCATGCAGCCGATGCCGGGCTTTGCCGACAAGCTTGATGACCAACAGGTGATAGATATGGTCAACTACTTGCGCCAGGCCTGGGGTGGATTGCCCGGCGACCTGAACGTACAGCAGCTCGCCGAGCTGAAGGCGGAGTAAAGCGTGCAGCATCTCGATCTACAGGTGATCCGTCAGGCTTTGCAGTGGTCCTGCAACGGCGAGCGGGTATGGTTGTGCACAGTGCTCGCCACCTACGGCTCGGCGCCGCGTGCGCCGGGTTCGCTGCTGGCGGTGAACGCCAGCGGCCAGTGGCTGGGCTCGCTGTCCGGTGGCTGTGTCGAAGACGACTTTCTCGAACGCGTGGCCCTGGGGGAATTCCCGGAGCCGGTTGCCATCGTGCGTTATGGCGACGGCAGCGACCCGCGTTCGCGCGTTCGCCTGCCGTGTGGCGGTGTGCTTGAAGTACTGGTGGAGAACCTGCCGGTTGAATGCGAGGTGCAGGCGCATCTGCGTGAGCTGGAACGTGCGCTGCAGGGCCAGCGCCGGGTACTGCGTGAGGTGAGCCTGCCTATGGGTACCCGCCAGCTGTTCGATGACCATAGTCAGGGGCCACGGGTGGAACGGGAAAATGCCCGGGTGCGCTTGCGTGTCGGCGCCGCCCAGCGGCTGCTGCTGGCCGGTTATTCCAGCGTGGCGCATTTTTGCGTCGAATTCGGCAGGGGCATGGGGTTTGAGGTCATCCTTTGCGAGCCGCGTGATGAAGTACTCGACGGCGTAGTGCTGAATGGCATTGAGGTGCGCCGCGAGCTACCCTCGGAATTCATCGCCAATGGCGGTTGCCATGCCGATACGGCAGTGGTGGCATTGACCCATGATCCAAAAATCGATGACCTGGCCATGCTTGAAGCCGTGCGGACCGAAGCGTTCTACATCGGCGTGATGGGCTCCAAGGCCACCTCCGACAAGCGTCGCGAACGCTTGCAGCGAATTGGTGGCCTGGGTTGCGACGAGCTGGCGCGCATCCATGCGCCGATTGGCCTGAACCTGGGCAGCAAGACCCCGGCCGAGATCGCCCTGGCGGTACTGGCCGATATCCTTCGTGTGCGCAATGGCATCGAGCGGGCGGCGCTGTGAGCGTGGTTGCGTTGGTATTGGCGGCAGGCAGCAGTGTGCGCTTCGGCTCTGACAAGCGCCGTTCGCTGCTGGCTGACGGTCGAAGCTTGCTGGTGCACAGCGTAGAGAGCGCCTGCGCAGTGTTCGATGATGTGCGGGTGGTGTTGCGTGAAGGGGAGCGAGGTGTAGACCTGGGGTTGCCAGCGCGGTGCAGGGTGGTCTCCAGTCCGGATTTCACATTGGGCATGGGCCATAGCCTGGCGGCCGGTGCCGCTTCGCTGGCTGACAGCGAAGCGCAGGCAGTAGCGATTCTGTTGGGTGATATGCCCTGGGTGGAGCCCGCGACCCTGGATTTGCTTGCACGCGAGGCCAGTGGGTCAACGATAGTCCTGCCTTGTCATGCTGGACGACAGGGCCATCCGGTGTTGTTCGGGCGCGATTTCTGGCCGGCGCTTGCCCGGTTGAAGGGTGATGAAGGGGCGCGTTCGGTGCTGAAGGCCCATGCGGACCGTTGCGTCCGGCTGGATGTCGAGGATGCCGGCGTGCTGCAGGATGTCGATAGGCCGGATGCGGTGCGCCCTTGAATGCGTTCTTCAGAGGCTATTCATCTTCTTCGTCAGTGAGTTCATAGGGTTCGAGTTCGCCCAGTTGGGAAAGCAGCACCAGATGCTCCACTGTCTTCAGCTTCTCAAGACGCTCGAGGCTGTCTGGGCCTCCCAGCATCAAGGCGGGGACAAAGCCGTACATCTCGTCTGGGCCCAGGGTGCCGAGCCGTTCCCTGGCAGGTTCGAACAGGTCGTCGAAGTAGACGCACTCGGTCATCAGCCACATGAGCAAACCGTGGATCCTGCTGTCCCGTTCTTCGTCGCCTGAGCTGTGAGCGCCATCGAGGTAACGGGAATGGTAGGCCGCAATGGTCAGCACCGAACCGGTTTTCTCACCCCATAGGTACAGGTCGCCAAAAGCGCTGCGGGCGATGAGGTGATAAGTGTCGCTTGCTTCGAAGTGCGTACCTGCCAACCAAGAGGCCACTACACCCTGGTATTCCTGAGGATTTACCAGCCAGAACAAGCCGCCGCCGTAGCCGCACCAGCCGTGGTCTTGCCAGTATTCAAGGAGGCGATTGGGGAGTTTGCCTTGGTAATGATCGACAGCCGCAGGGGGTACGGGTTGCTGGCCGATGGGGTCGCCGAAGGTTTCCAGGAAAATGCTGAAGATGACATCCATTCGTTTAGGTCCTTTTGTGTGCTCAGAAGTCAGAGAAGCTGTAGGGTTCGAGTTCGGTGATTTGAGACAGCAAAATCAAATGCTCTATTGCTTTAAGTTTTTCTAGGTTTTTGAGGTCGGGGCGCCCTCCCAGCATCAATGCAGGAACAAAGGCATACATCTCATCTTCTTTCAAAATGCCCAGCTTTTTCTTCGCGGGCTCAAAAAAGTTTTCAAAATCGTTGTGTTCTTTTTTTCTTGATAGAAAGAAGCTTTGGACCTCTCTGGTTGCTTCGGTTTCAGTGAGTGTGCAGTTGTCACCTGTGTAACGGGACAGAAGACTTGTGATTTTTACTGAAAAGCCACTGTTTTCTCCCCAAAGATACAGGTCGCCGAAAGCGCTTCTGGCAATCAAGTGGTAAGTGTCCCGGTTTTCAAGGAGGGTACCCTCGGTCCAGGATGAGACAACGCCCTCATACTCCTGTGGATTAACCAGCCAGAATATACCTTCGCCAAAACCACACCATCCATGCTCTTTCCAGTATGCAAGTAACAACTCTGGAAGTTTTCCGTTATAGCGATCAATACTGGAGGGGGGCACCTCTCGACGCGAAAAAGGCGCGCCTATATTGTCAAGGAATATGGAGAATACCTCATCCATTTGCGATGCCTCTTGTCGTTAGCACTTATGAAGTCTTACATTCATGTAAGTCGAGTGGATGCCGAATTTCGGCGATTTTTCCGCAGCCTCTTTGATGCTGGCTAGTCTGTTTCGCCATTGCCTTCGGGTACGCCTGAGCCTGATCCTCGACAGCGCCTTCGTGATCATCTGGGCGCTGGCCGCGGCGTGGATGCTGCTTGACCTGCGCCAGCAGATGATGTTCTCCCTCGACCAGCGCCTGGCGGCGTCGGCGCGTATGGTCGCCGGGCTGATCGACCAGTTGCCGCAGCCGCTGACCGCCAAGGGCGGGGAGGCGCATTTTTCCGCCGACCAGTTCAGCGTACCGGATGGCATGGCCTGTCAGGTCAGCTCGCTGCGTGGCGAGATCCTCGCCAGCAACCACAAGCACGATGGCGTCATGGACGCCGGGACGAAGCCGTGCATCTCATCCGCCGCTTTTTCCCGGCCAATACTGTGTTTAGAAGTCAGAAAAGCTATAGGGTTCGAGGGTGGAGATCTGTGCAAGTAGTATTAAGTGCTCGACAGCTTTGACTTTTTCTAGGTGGGCAAGATCGCAGGGGCCACCGAATGCCAAGGCTGGAACGAAGCCATACATCTCATCATGATTGAGTTTGCCTAATTTGTTATATGCAGGATCGAATAAATCGCCAAAGTCGCTGGACTCCCGTTCGATCAATAGAAAGAAGCCTTGCACCTCCTTGTCAATGTTGCCTGCATCAAGTTCATTCACTCTGCCGCAGTATTGTGAAGTGTGGGCTACGATGTCTAATGAAAAACCGGAATTTTCTCCGTACAGATAGAGATCACCAAAGGCGCCCCGAGCGATGACGTGATAGGTATCTCGCCCTTCGAGCGCAGTGCCTTCTATGAATGAGGCGGCTACGCCCTCGTAGTCTTGCGGATTGACCGTCCAGAATATTCCATCACCATATCCGCACCATCCGTGCTCGGTCCAGTATTCCAACAGTTTCTTCGGCAATTTACCGCTGTAGCGCTCTATGCTAGAAGGAGGCACCTCCTGCCTGAAAATCGGCTCGCCCATCTCTTCTATGAAGAGGGAGAAAAATTCGTCCATTGTCGCGCTCCTCATCCGCCGATACGCGGCAAGCCCTCGACGAAGAACTCGGCGATGGAAGCCAGCCCCAGCGCGCCAAGGATCCAGCCGCTGACCTTGAGGCCCATGACCGCGCCTGCACCAGCGAGCGGAATGGTTCCGGCGCCGCCGGCGAATGCGCCTACCGTCGCGCCAAGCAGGCCACCGGTAATGGTGCTGCCGACGACGATCATTGCCATCTGCTGCACGACCCTCAGCAGTTCGTCGATGATGCTGTTGATGTCGAGGTCGGCGAAGCGCTGGCGTAGCATGTGCGCCGCCTGCCATTCAGCGTGGTAGAAGGCTGTGCGGACAGCTTCGATCCGGCGCAGGTTGAGGCCCAGTGAGGCGACCTCTTCATTGAGGCTGGTGCGGAACTGGCCACCGCTTGGGTAGCCCACCATGGCGATGACACGTGACTCGATCTCGTGCCAGGAGGGCACGAGGTAATCCAGGTACATGAGGTGTCTCCCTGACAACGTGTGCAGGGGGAAATCCCATCATGGATTCGGATCAGAGGTTTCTGGGTCGGTTGTAGGAAAATGCGACTTCGTTTCTGTTGTGTTCGAGAAGCTCGGGAATTGGGGTTGAGGCTGCGATGGGCAGGGTGGCGACCCGCGCGGCGCTCGATCTCCCCCAAACCCTCCCCAAAAGGTCCATAATCCCCCCTTAATCCGCCCAAGGTGCAATAACAGCCACACCACACCGGGAGCCCCACCATGCACGTTCTGCTCTGCGAGGACGACGACCTGATCGCCGCCGGCATCTGCGCCGGCCTCACCGCCCAGGGCTTGACCGTGGACCGTGTGGGCAACGCCGCCGATGCGCGGGCAATGCTGCAGGCCGCGCAGTTCGACGTGATGATCCTCGACCTCGGCCTGCCCGACGAAGATGGCCTCAAGCTGCTGCGCCGCCTGCGCGAAAAAGGCGAGACCCTGCCGGTACTGGTGCTCACCGCCCGCGATGCCGTCACCGATCGTGTCGATGGCTTGCAGGCCGGTGCCGACGATTACCTGCTCAAGCCCTTCGATCTGCGCGAGCTTGCCGCACGCCTGCATACCTTGCTGCGGCGGGTGGCCGGGCGGGCGGTGAACGTGATCGAGCACGGCCCGCTGCGCTATGACCCGAGTAGCTGCGAGGCGACCCTGGCCGGCCAGCATGTCGACCTGTCCCGCCGTGAGCAGGCCCTGCTCCAGGCGCTGCTGCAGAACCCCGGGCGCGTACTGTCCAGCGAGCAACTGAAAGACTGCGTGTATGGTTTCAGCGACGAAGTCGAGAGCAACGCCCTGAACGTGCACATCCACCACCTGCGGCGCAAGCTGGGTAACGGCATTGTCGAGACCGTGCGTGGCCTGGGCTACCGGCTGGGCCCGGCGCAGGCACCGCAAGAGGCCGCATCATGAGCCTGCGGGTACGCCTGAGCCTGATCCTCGGCAGTGCCTTCGTGATCATCTGGGCACTGGCCGCCGCGTGGATGCTGCGAGACCTGCGCCAGCAGATGATGTTCTCCCTCGACCAGCGCCTGGTGGCGTCGGCGCGTATGGTCGCCGGGCTGATCGACCAACTGCCGCAGCCGCTGACCGCCAAGGGCGGGGAGGCGCATTTTTCTGCCGACCAGTTCAGCGTACCGGATGGCATGGCCTGCCAGGTCAGCTCGCTGCGTGGCGAGATCCTCGCCAGCAACCACAAGCACGATGGCGCCATGGACGACGAGCGCAGCGGGTTTCGTGACCAGACCATCGACGATGCGCTTTGGCGCACCTTTACCTACAACCACGGCGATGTGCGCATCACCACGGCTGACCGGCACATGGAGCGCGAGGCGCTGAACCAGTCGATTCTGCTGGCGGCATCGGCGCCGGTACTGATGGCCCTGCTCGGCAGCCTGGGGCTGTTGTGGATCGGCCTTGGCAAGGGCCTGGAGCCGCTCAACCGCATGCGTGATGCGTTGCGCCGCAGGCGTGCGGACAGTGTCGAGCCGCTGCAGGTGGCGGGCATGCCCAGCGAGTTGCAGCCGTTGCTGGAGACCCAGAACCAGCTGTTCCTGCGCATTGCCCAGACCCTCGAGCGTGAGCGGCGCCTGACCGACGATGCCGCGCATGAACTGCGCAGCCCGCTGACCGCGATCAAGACCCACCTGCAGGTGGCGCGCATGACCGACGGTGCCGTGCGCGAGCAGGCGCTGGAGCATGCCGAGCAGGGCACCGACCGCATGCACCGCACGCTTGAGCAGTTGCTGATGCTGGCGCGGGTGGAAGGCAGCCTGTCGTTCGAGGATGGCGTGCAGTGCAGCGCCGAGCAGGTGGCCCGTCAGGCGGTGCAGGATGCCGGCGGCGGCGACAACCGGCGTATCCTGTTGCGTTTGCCAGAGGAGGCGACGCAAATTTACCTGGGGATGCCGGCACCGTTGGCGGTGGCAGCGCTGCGCAACCTGCTGGACAATGCCTTGCGTCATGGCGGCGATGAAGCCGTGGAGTTGGAGGTGCAGATGGCGGACGGCCAGGTGGGCTTCATGGTGCGTGACCATGGGCCAGGCATTGCTGAGGCGGACCTGGAGCACCTGACCGAGCGCTTCTGGCGCAATGGGCAGAGTGGTGGTTGCGGTTTGGGGCTGGCGATTGTGCAGGCGATCGTGCAGCGGTGTGCCGGTAGCCTGCGCTTTGACAGCCGTAGTGACGGCTTGCGGGTCTTGTTGCAGGTACCGGCGCGTTCTGGGCATTGATGTTTATCGCCTGTGCCGGCCCTTTCGCGGGTGAACCCGCTCCTACGGGCGGGTTTACCCGCGAAAGGGCCGGCACAGACAAAAATAAAATCGCGTAACAACCGCTAAATCCTCCCCCCACTCAAGCGTTTCCAAAGCGATAACCGCCCATCCGCTTGCTCGCGAGGATTTACCCATGTCCACCGCTTCCAGCCTTGCCCGGGTTGTACCGGCCAGCGTGCCGCAACCCTTGTACGAATTCACCGATTCGCCTTTGCTGCAACGCCAGCAACAGCAGGAATCCAACGCCCGCAGCTACCCGCGGCGTATCCCGCTGGCGCTCAGGCGTGCCCGTGGCATCCACGTCGAAGACGTCGAAGGCCGCCAGTTCATCGACTGCCTGGCCGGTGCCGGCACCCTGGCCCTGGGCCACAACCACCCGGTGGTGGTCGAGGCGATCCAGCGGGTGCTGGCTGACGAGTTGCCGCTGCACACCTTGGACCTGACCACCCCGGTCAAGGACCGCTTCGTCCAGGACCTGTTCGGCATCCTGCCCGAGGCGCTGCGCCGCGAGGCCAAGGTGCAGTTCTGTGGCCCGACCGGCACTGATGCAGTCGAGGCTGCGCTCAAGCTGGTGCGCACCGCCACCGGCCGCAGCACCGTGCTGGCCTTCCAGGGCGCCTACCATGGCATGAGCCAAGGCGCGCTGAGCCTGATGGGCAGCCATGGGCCGAAACAGCCACTGGGGGCCTTGCTCGGCAACGGCGTGCAGTTCATGCCTTACCCGTACGACTACCGCTGCCCGTTCGGCCTGGGCGGTGAGGCCGGGGTCAAGGCCAACCTGCATTACCTGGAAAACCTGCTGCTCGATCCGGAAAGCGGCGTGCCGCTGCCCGCCGCCGTGATCCTCGAAGTGGTGCAGGGTGAGGGCGGGGTGGTTCCGGCCGACATCGAATGGCTCAAGGGCGTGCGGCGCATTACCGAGCAGGCGGGCGTGGCGTTGATCGTCGACGAGATCCAGAGCGGCTTCGCCCGTACCGGGCGCATGTTTGCCTTCGAGCACGCCGGTATCGTGCCTGATGTGGTCACCTTGTCCAAAGCCATCGGTGGCAGCCTGCCGCTGGCGGTAGTGGTCTATCGCGACTGGCTGGACACCTGGAAGCCAGGTGCGCATGCCGGTACCTTCCGCGGCAACCAGATGGCCATGGCCGCGGGCTCGGCGGTGATCAACTACCTGGTCGAGCATCGCCTGGCCGAGCATGCCGAGGCCATGGGGCAGCGGTTGCGTGGGCATTTGCAGCGCCTGCAGCGGGACTATCCGCAGTTGGGTGATATCCGTGGCCGTGGCTTGATGCTGGGTGTGGAACTGGTCGACCCACAAGGCCAGCCGGATGCGCTGGGCCACCCACCGGCTAATCGCGACTTGGCGCCGAAGGTGCAGCGCGAGTGCCTCAAGCGCGGGCTGATCCTGGAGTTGGGTGGGCGGCATGGGGCGGTGGTGCGTTTCCTGCCGCCGTTGATCATCAGTGCCGAGCAGATCGACGAGGTTGCCCAGCGCTTCAGCGCTGCAGTCGCCGCCGCCGTAGGCAGCGTTTGACGCCGCGCTGCATGCCACTGTTTGACGCGGTCGGCCTGCAAGGCTGGCCGCCAACCCAAGCGTGTCGACGGTCTCTACGGAGCCTGGCGACAAGGAGAGCGAAACATGAGTGTACTTGCCGGGATCAAGGCGCGGCCATTGATGCCCGAACGGGGCGCTTTACCGCTGCTGATCGAAGCGCCCGAACCGGGGCTTGGCTTGCTGGACGTCTTTGACGAACTCAAGGCTATCGTCGATGGCCACCTCGACCAGTGCGGCGGGGTACTGCTGCGTGGTTTCGACGTGGGCGGAGTCACGGCCTTTCGCGAATTCGCCCAGGCCTTCGGCCACCCGCTGCTCAACTACGAGTTCGGCTCGACGCCGCGCAGCAATGTTACCCAAGGGGTCTACACCTCCACGGAGTACCCCGCGCACCAGAGCATCCCGCTGCACAACGAGCAGGCCTACAGCCTCGACTGGCCGATGCGGATTTGGTTCTACAGTGTGATCGCCGCTCAGACTGGCGGTGAAACGCCAATTGCCGACAGCCGTGAAGTGTTCCGGCGCATGCCGGCCGACATACGCGAGCGCTTTGCCAGCAAGCGCCTGATGTATGTGCGCAACTACGGCAATGGCCTTGATGTGAGTTGGGAGCAGGTGTTCAACACCGAGGACCGCAGCGTAGTGGAGGCCTATTGCCGCGCGCACCACATCGACTGGGAATGGAAGGACGACGGTGAGCTGCGCACGCGCCAGGTCTGCCAGGCCGTGGCCACGCACCCCTGGACGGGGGATCAGGTATGGTTCAATCAGGCCCACCTGTTCCATGTCTCCAACCTACCGGCCGAGGTGCGCGAAAGCCTGCTGGAAATCGTCGACGAGGAAGACTTGCCGCGCAACGTCTACTACGGCGACGGCACACCGATCGAGAACGAAGTGCTCGAACGCATTCGCGCTGTGCTGGACGATTGCGCGATCAGTTTCCCCTGGCAGGAAAACGACGTGCTGATGCTCGACAACATGCTCGCGGCGCACGCCCGGGCACCGTTCACCGGGCCACGCAAAGTGGTCGTGGCCATGGCTCAGGGGCACCGCGAAGCGGCGCTTTGAGGCCACTGTGGCGAGTGCTTGCGGCTTGCCGCAGGCGCTCGCCAGCGCAGCGTCCGGGCATGGCGCTGCCGCGTTAAATTCGCCCTCCCTCCGCTCGTTCTACTGGAAACGCTTTGGCCGCACGGCCGAGCTGCAGATCAGTAAGGACCCCGAGCATGAACGCCCAAGACTCACTCAAACTGGCTCGACGCTTCATCGAGCTGCCCGCTGCCAAGCGACGGTTGTTTCTGGATGCCATGCGCGGGGAGGGCGTCGATTTCGCGCTGTTGCCGATCGCGCCTGGGGTCGAGGTTGCTGCCCGTGACGCGCTGTCATATGCCCAGCAGCGCATGTGGTTCGCCTGGCGGCTCGATGCCAAGAGTGCTGCCTACAACCTGCCCATGGCAGTCAAGCTCAAGGGGCCGATAGCGCCTGAGGCCTTGCAGCAGGCGCTGGACACCCTGGTGGCGCGACATGAATCGCTGCGCACGCTGTTTCCCGAGGTTGACGACCAGCCACGCCAACGCGTGCAGGCGCAGGCGTCGATCAGGGGCGAGATGTTGGACCTTTCCCACCTGCAGGGCGAGGCCCAGGCGCAGCAGGTCGAGGCCGCATGTGCTGCAGAGTCGGCGGCACCCTTCGACTTGGCCGCCGGGCCGCTGATGCGGGTGCGCTTGCTGCGCACCTCGGCCACCGAGCACCTGTTGCTGATCACTCTGCACCATATCATCGCCGACGGCTGGTCGCTGGGTATCCTGATCGACGAACTGGTTCGGCTTTACGATGCCGCCGTGGCCGGCCAGGCGTCAGCACTTGCGCCGCTGGCCATCCAGTATCGCGATTTCGCCCTGTGGCAGCGCAGCTGGCTGGAAGCCGGCGAGCAGGCGCGCCAGCTGGAGTACTGGTTGGATCATCTGGGCAACGACCACCCCGTGTTGCAATTGCCGAGCGATCACCTGCGTCCGGCGCTGCCCAGCTACCGTGGCGAACGCCTGGAGCTGCAAATCGATGCAGCGTTGGCCCAGCGCCTGCAGGCCCTGGCCAGGCGGCACAACGTCACGCTGTTCGTGGTGCTGCTGGCCGCTTTCAAGACCTTGTTGTACCGCTACAGCGGCCAGTCGCGGGTACGCGTCGGTGTGCCGATCGCCAACCGCAACCGCAGTGAAGTGGAGGGGCTGATCGGTTGCTTCATCAATACCCAGGTGCTGCAGACCGACATCGATCCGACTCAGGGTGGTGCGCACCTGCTGAGCCAGGTCAAAGCCTGTGCGGCGCAGGCGCAATCGCACCAGGACGTGCCGTTCGACCAGCTGGTGGAAGCGCTGGGCCTGGAGCGCACCGGGGGCGTGAGCCCGCTGTTCCAGGTGCTTTTCAACCATCAGTCGATGGTCACCGACGTCGCCACTGTGCGCACCGCCTCGGGCCTTGAGCTGGAAAAACTCGAGCTGCGCAAGAGCACTGCACGCTTCGACCTTACCCTGGACACCGTGGAGGTTGCCGGGCAGCTTCGCGCCGCCTTCACCTTTGCCCTTGACCTGTTCGAGCGCGACACCGTCGAGGCCATGGGGCGTGATTGGCTGAGCCTGCTGGCCGCCCTCAGCCGCGATGACGTCGCTGCGCTGGGTGACTGGCCGCTGGCGGGCGCACCTGTTGCCGCACCGCAGGTGCTGCCTTATGCCGGCCCGTTGCTGCACCAGCGCGTGACGGCCTTTGCCAAGGCGCAGCCGCAGCGCATCGCCGTTGTCAGTGCCGATGGCTCGCTCAGTTACGGCGAGCTCGACGCGCGCGCCGATCAGCTGTGTGCCCAGCTGCAAGCGCACGGTGTGGTCGCCGATCAGCCGGTGGGCCTGATCGCCGAGCGCTCGGTGAACCTGTTGGTTGGCCTGCTGGCGATTCTCAAGGCCGGGGGGGCGTATGTACCGCTGGAGCCGGGTCAGCCGCAGCAGCGAATGGCATTCATGCTGCGTGACGCACAGATCAAGGTCTTGCTCAGGGCCGAGGACGAGCCTGGCCCGGCCATCGGGGGCGTACAGTGCCTGGCGCTGAACGCGGCAGGTGGCGAGGCAGGGGTGCCCGTGGCGGTTCACTCCGGCAACCTGGCTTATGTGATCTACACCTCGGGCACCACCGGTATGCCCAAGGGGGTCGCGGTGTCTCATGGGGCGCTGGCCAATTACCTTGAAGGCTTGTCCGAGCGGATTGCCCTTGGCGATCTGGAACACTTCGCCATGGTCTCCACGCCTGCCGCCGACCTTGGGCATACCATGCTGTTTGGCGCGCTCTGGGCCGGCAAGACGGTACATCTGCTGCAGCGCGAGGCGGTGCTCGATGCCGACGGTTTCGCCGCCTACCTGTCGGCAAACCACGTCGATGCGCTGAAAATCGTGCCTTCGCACCTGGGTGCGCTGCTCGATGCCTGCGCCGATGCCAGCGTGCTGCCGCAGCGTTGCCTGGTGCTTGGCGGCGAGGCCTGCCCGCCGGCACTGCTGGCGCGTATCGGCACCTTGCGCCCGGGCCTGAAGGTCTTGAACCATTACGGGCCGACCGAAACCACGGTAGGCGTGCTCACCGCCGAACTGGCGGCTGGCGAGGTAACGCATCTGGGCAGCCCGTTGCGCAACAGCCGAGTGCAGGTGCTCGACGCCACGCTGCAGGCGGTGCCCGGTATGGCCAAAGGCGAGCTGTGCATCGCCGGGGCCGGCCTGGCCCGTGGTTACCTCGCACGCCCTGGGTTGACCGCTGAGCGTTTCGTGCCTGATGCCCACGGCGAGCCTGGGGCGCGTCTGTACCGCACCGGCGATGTGGTGCAGCGTGATCGCCAAGGCCGCCTGTTGTACCTGGGGCGCGTCGATCACCAGCTGAAGATACGCGGCTACCGCGTCGAGCCGGGGGAGATCGAGGCGTGCCTGCAAGGCCTGCCGGATGTGGACAAGGCGGTGGTGCGTGCCACCGGCCAGGATGGCAGTTTGCAGCTGCTGGCCTACCTGGTGGCGCCGCGGCTGCTGGCCCGCGAGCGTGATGCCGAGGCGGCACAGGAGGCCGTGCAGCAAGCGCTGAAGTTGCACGTGCAGGCGCACATGGTGCCAGCCCGCGTGTTGTTCCTCGACAGCCTGCCATTGACTGCCAACGGCAAGGTTGACCTGGCCAGATTGCCGCTGCCGGACCAACAACACCCGGTGGCCAGCCACACACCGGCTCAGACGCCACTGCAGATCGACCTGGCCAACCTTTGGCAGGAAGTGCTGGGCTGTCCGCAGGTCGGCTTGGACGACAACTTCTTTGCCCTGGGTGGGCACTCGCTCATGGCCACCCAGATCGTCTCGCGCGCACGCCGACAACTGGGCCTGGATATCCCGTTGCGCCTGCTGTTCGATACGGCTGACCTGCGCAGCTTCAGCCACAGGGTCAGCCAACTGGGCGAGGTGGCCGATGCACCGATCCAGGTGCTCGACCGCCAGGCTTGGTTGCCGGTGTCCCATGCCCAGTACCGCCAGTGGCTGTTCTGGAAAATCCATCCGCACAGCTCGGCCTACCACACGCCGATGGCCGTGCGCATCACCGGTGCCCTGGACCGTGAAGCGCTGGCCCAAGCGTTTTCGGCGCTGGTGTCACGGCATGAATCATTGCGTACCTGTTTCGAAGAGCAGCAAGGTGTGCCTGGCTTGCGCGTCCACGCCAATCTCGCGGTCACCCTTGAGCAGCAGCAGGCGCAAGCCTTTGACCCCGCGCAACTGTTGCAGCAGTTGCAGGCTGACATCCAGCAGCCATTCGACCTTGCCAACGGGCCGCTGATTCGCATGAAGCTGTATCAGCGTGGCGAGCAGGAGCACCTACTGCTCGTGACCCTGCACCACATCGTCTCTGACGGCTGGTCGATGGGCGTGATGGTGCGCGAGTGCATTGCCGTCTACAACCACCATGCCGCAGGGGCAGCGCAGCCTGATTTCGCGCCTTTGCCGGTGCAATACGCCGACTATGCCAGCTGGCAACGCGAGCGCCTGAGCGAAGGCCAGATGCAAGCCCAGCTCGGCTACTGGCAGGCGCACCTGGAAGATGATTTTGCAGTGCTGCAGTTACCTGCCGACCGCCCACGGCCCGAGCTGCAAAGCTATCGGGGCGGACGTCTGGACGTGCGCCTGCCCGCGCAGTTGACGGCGGACCTGCGGCGCCTGGCAGTGCGCTGCAACGCCACGCTGTTCCACGTCTTCCTAGCCTCGTTCGGCCTGCTGCTGGCGCGCTACAGCGGCAACGAGAAGATCAACATCGGCGTGCCCATGACCAACCGCAATCGCCTGGAGCTCGAAGGGTTGATCGGGTTCTTCGTCAACACCGTGGTGCTGCGGCTGAGTGTGGACTACAGCGTCAGTTTCGAGCAGTTGCTGGCCCATACCAAAGAAATCAGCCTGCAGGCCCAGGCCAACAAGGACCTGCCATTCGACGCTCTGGTCGAGGCGCTGCAGCCAGAGCGCGGCATGGGTTACAACCCGTTGTTCCAGGTGATGTACAACCACTTGCGCGATCTGGGTGAGCAGGTGACCGGGCAAAGCTTGAATGGCCTGCAGGTAGAGGAGGTGGACCTTGACGAAGGCACCGCGCAGTTCGATCTCTCGCTCGACACCGTGGAGCGCTCCGACGGCGTGTTGGCGACCTTCACCTATGCCGTCGACCTGTTCGACCCCTCACGCATCGGGCGTATGGCCACGCACTGGCTGAACCTGCTGCAAGCGCTGTGTGCCCAGCCGCACGCCTGCGTCGATCGCCTGGCCCTGGCCACGGCCGACGAGCGCCGTCTGGTCGAGAGAGACTGGTGCCAGGGGCCTGCAGGGCAATTGAGCGATACCGCCGTGGCCCGCCAGTTCGAAGCGCAAGTGCTGCGCGCACCGGATGCCGTGGCTGTCATCCATGAAGGCCAGGCCTGGAGCTATGCCGAACTCAACCGGCGCGCCAACCGCCTGGCCCATCGCCTGCAAGCGCTCGGCGCCGGGCCTGAGGTGCTGATCGGTGTGGCCCTGGAGCGTGGCCTGGGGATGGTCGCGGGCTTGCTGGCGATCCTCAAGGTGGGCGCTGCCTATGTGCCGCTGGACCCTGACTACCCGGCCGAACGCCTGGCCTACATGATCGAGGACAGCGGCCTGGCCTTGCTGCTGACCCAGGCCAGCCTGAGTGAGCAGCTGGCGGTGCCTGCCTGCGTCACGCAGGTGTGCCTCGACGCGCTGCTCGAAGACGGTGACGCTTCCAACCCGCAGGTCGCCATCGACCCTGCCACGCTGGCCTACGTCATGTACACCTCGGGCTCCACCGGGCGGCCCAAGGGTGTGGCGATCACCCAGGGCGCACTGAGCCAGCATGCCCAGGTGTCGCTGGGCTTCTTCAACCTCAAGCCCAGCGATCGCATCCTGCAGTTCGCCACCTTCAACTTCGACGGCTTCGTCGAGCAGCTGTACCCGGCGCTGATCTGCGGCGCTTCGGTGGTGGTCCGCGGGCCGGAGTTGTGGGGCAGCGAGCGGTTCTACCGCGAACTGATCAGCAATGACATCAGCGTGGTAGATGTGACCACCGCCTACTGGTTCATGCTGGCCAAGGACTTTGCCGAGCACGGCCCTCGCGACTACGGCCGCCTGCACCAGTTTCACGCCGGCGGCGAAGCCATGCCGCCGGAGGGCTTGCTCGCCTGGCAGGCGGCGGGCCTTGGCCATGTAACGCTGCTCAATACCTACGGCCCGACTGAGGCGACCGTCACGGTTACCGCCCACGACTGCGCGCCTTACCTAGGCGCCACGGCGCAGGCGCTGCCACCGGTGATGCCGATCGGCCGGGTGCTGGCCGGGCGCAGCATCCACCTGCTGGATAACAGCGGCGGTGCTGTGCTCAATGGCGCGGTCGGCGAACTGATGATCGGCGGCGAACTGCTCGCCAGGGGCTACCACCGGCGACCTGGCCTGACCGCCGAGCGCTTCATCCCCGACCCGTTCGGCGCCCCCGGCAGCCGCCTGTATCGCTCCGGCGACCTGGCGCGCTACCTCGACGATGGGCAGATCGAATATGCCGGGCGCATCGACCATCAGGTGAAGATTCGCGGTTTCCGTATCGAGCTGGGAGAAGTCGGCGCGCGCCTGTTGGAGCACGCCAGCGTACGTGATGCCCTGGTCATCGACGTCGATGGGCCGCTGGGCAGGCAACTGGTCGGCTACCTGGTGCCTGCGGTGGCAGACGTCGCCCAGGCCAGCGTGCAAACGCAACAGGACCTTCTGGCGCAGTTGCGCACCGACCTTCGCAGCAGCCTGCCGGACTACATGGTGCCTGCCCACCTCATGTGGTTGCCCGAGCTGCCCCTGAGCCCGAACGGCAAGCTGGACCGCAAGGCGCTGCCGCAACCCGATCTGGCCCAGCTTCAGGTGCGCTATGTGCCGCCGTACAGCGATACCGAATGCAAGGTCGCAGCGATCTGGGCCGATGTCCTGCGCATCGAGCAGGTCGGGCTGGACGACAACTTCTTTGAACTGGGTGGTCACTCGCTGCTGGCGGCCCAGGCCCTCTCACGTATCAACAGCCAACTGGGCATCGATATGCCGATCCGTCTCATCTTCGAAACACCGGTTCTGCGGGCCTTTGCCCAGGCGCTGGAAGGCGCGGGCCAGGCCCTGACCGAAGAAGGCCTCGCCGGTATCGAACAACTGATGAATGAATTGACTGAGGCTTGAAATGGACAAGACAACCGCAGAACGCATCGCCAGACGTTTCGTAGCAATGCCGCTGGAGCAGCGCCGCCAGGTGGTCGAAAAAATGAGCGCTGGCGGCCAGAGCTTCCGCCTGCTGCCAATTGTCGCCAGCCGTCATGACGTGGCGCGTATCCCACTGTCCTATGCCCAGCAGCGGCTGATGTTTCTCTGGCAACTGGAACCGACCAGTGCGTTCTATAACGTACCGATGGCGGTGACGCTCAGGGGCGAGATCGATGTCGGTGCCATGGCCCGAGCCCTGGAGCTGCTGGTGCAACGCCACGAGACCCTGCGAACTCGGCTGGTCATGGACGAAGGGGAGTGCTATCAGCAGGTGCTGGAGCAGTCGCCGGTGGTCCTGGAGTGCGTCGAGGTCCAGGCGCACGACCTCGATGGCGCAGTGCGCGACGAACTGCGTCGCCCCTTCGACCTGTTCGCAGACCCGTTGCTGCGGGTCAAGCTGCTGCGTGTGGGTGCCACCGAACACGTGCTCACGGTGTGCATGCACCACATCATCAGCGATGGCTGGTCGAGCGAGCTGATGGTGCAGACGTTCGTGTCGTTCTATGACGCACTGCTGGCCGGGCAGGCGCCGAACCCTGAAGCGCTGCCGATCCAGTACGCCGACTACGCCATCTGGCAACGTGCCTGGCTGGAAGCCGGTGAGGGCGAGCGGCAATTGCGTTACTGGCAGACCCAGCTGGGCGATGAACAGCCGTTGCTCGACCTGCCGCTGGACTACCCACGCCCTGCGCAGCCCAGCTACCAGGGCGCGGTGGTGCGCGCCGACCTGCCGCCCGCGCTGTCCAGCGCGTTGCGCAGCCTGGCCCAGGCCAATGGCCAGACCTTGTTCATGGTGCTGCTCGGCGCCCTGGCCGTGGTGCTGTCGCGCCACAGTGGCCAGCACGACATCCGCATCGGCGTGCCCAATGCCGGGCGCAACCGCAAGGACCTCGAAGGGCTGATCGGTTTCTTCATCAATACCCAGGTCATGCGCGTGCAGGTGGATGAACAGGCCACCTTCAGCGAGCTGTTCGCCCAGGTCCGCCAGGTGGTGGCCGAGGCCCAGTCGCATCAGGAGCTGCCGTTTGAGCAACTGGTCGATGCGCTGGCCCCAGAGCGCAACCTCAGCCATAACCCGCTGTTCCAGTTCAAGCTCAACCAGAACGTCGCGGGTGAAGCTGCCGGCGGCGAGCAGCGCAAGACCCTCAGCGGTCTGCAGGTCGAGGAGTACCCGTTGAGCGGCGCCGATGCGCGTTTCGACCTGGCCTTCGACTTCACCGATGGCGCCGACGGTATCCAGGCGTACTTCACCTATGCAACCGACCTGTTCAAGGCCAGCACCGTCGAGCGCCTGGTGACGGCCCTGCACACGTTGTTGCAGGACATGGTCGCGGCACCTGCCAGCCGGCTGCTGGACTGTGTCGGTGATGCCGATGCGGTTTTGCACGGTGAGCCCGCGAGCTTCCCTTGCACGGACTTTCTCAGCCTGTTCCGCCGGGCGCTGGCCAATGCCGGCGAGCGCCCCGCGCTGCGTGCGGGCGCGGAGCAGTTGAGCTATGCCCAGCTCGATCAGCGTTCGAACCAGTTGGCGCACCACCTGCTGGCAATGGGCGTCAAGCCGGGCGCAGTGGTTGCCTTGTGCCAAGAGCGCTCCATCGAATGGGTGACCGGCCTGCTGGCAGTGCTCAAGGTGGGGGCGGCCTTTCTGCCATTGGACAGCGCCCAGCCGGTCGAGCGCCTGGCTCAACTGGTGACGGACAGCCAGGCCGTGCTGATGGTGCACGACCCCAAGCTTGCCCTCGGTGGTTTCGCCGCGTGCCCGGTATTGCCTTTCGATGCTGCCGCCTGGCGACAGTGCCCGACGACGCCGCTGGCCATCGAGGTCTGCGCCGCCCAACCGGCCTATGTCATCTACACTTCCGGCTCCACCGGCCAGCCCAAGGGCGTGGTCGTTGCCCACGGCATGCTGGCCAACTACGTGCAGGGCATCCTGCAGCGCCTGCAGTTGCCAGCCGACGCCAGCATGGCGATGGTCTCGACCGTGGCGGCGGACCTGGGGCACACCGTGCTGTTCGGCGCGCTGGCATCCGGCCGTCTGCTGCACCTGATGTCGCGTGAGCATGCCTTCGATCCGGACGCCTTCGCCAGCTACATGGCGGAGCATCAGGTCGACGTACTGAAGATTGTCCCCAGCCACCTGCAGGCCTTGCTCCAGGCCAGCGATGCAGCCAGCGTGCTGCCGCGCAAGCTGTTGATCGTCGGCGGTGAAGCGAGCCCGTGGTCGCTGGTGGAAAAGGTCCGCCAGCTCAAGCCGCTGTGCCGCATGGTCAACCACTACGGCCCTACCGAAACCACGGTGGGCATTCTCAGCCATGAAGTTGGCGCGAGCGAACCGGACCTGCGCTGCGTGCCGGTCGGGCAACCGTTGGCCAACAGTCATGTGTACCTGCTCGACAGTGGCCTGAACCCGGTGGGCGAGCGGGTTGCCGGCGAACTGTACTTGGGCGGACAGGGGGTTGCTCAAGGCTACCTCGGCCGGCCCGCCATGACCGCCGAGCGCTTCGTGCCGGACCCACACGGCGATGGCACGCGGGTCTACCGTACCGGCGACCGGGCTCGCTTGGCGCAAGGCCAGGTGGAATTCCTGGGCCGCGCCGATGATCAGGTGAAGATCCGTGGTTACCGCGTCGAACCGGGCGAAGTCGGTGAAGTGCTGCGCGGGCTGGAGGGCGTGCACGAGGCCGTGGTCTTGCCGCTGGCACTGGAGAGCGACCCTGCACGTCTGCAGCTTGTGGGCTATTGCGTGACCGCACCCGACGTGGCGGCCAGCGCATTGCTGACGCAACTGCAGGCCCAACTGCCGGACTACATGGTGCCGGCCCACCTGGTGTTGCTCGAACAGCTGCCGCTGACCGCGAACGGCAAGCTCGACAAGCGTGCCTTGCCCAAGCCCGAAGTGGCCGGCAAGGCTTACGTAGCCCCAGCAGGTGAGGTCGAGGAAAAGCTGGCGGCGATCTGGGCCGATGTGCTCAAGCTGGAACAGGTCGGTAGCACCGATAACTTCTTCGAGCTCGGTGGCGACTCTATCCTCAGTTTGCAGATCATCGCCCGCGCCAAGCGCCAGGGCATCAAGCTGACCCCCAAGCAACTGTTCGAAAAACAGACCGTCGCGGCCTTGGCCCAGGTGGCCAGGGTCATCCAGGACAAGCCGCAAGCCGCTGTGGTTCAGCCCGAGGCAGACGGCCCGCTGCCGTTGCTGCCGATCCAGGCGCGCTTCTTCGACACCGCCATCGCCCAACGCCATCACTGGAACCAGTCGGTGCTGCTCAAGCCGCTGCAAACATTGCAGGCGCAGGCGTTGGACAAGGCGCTGCTGGCGCTGGTCGATGAACATGAGGCGCTGCGCCTGGCATTCACTGAGCACGCCGGAAAATGGCAAGCTGCACCGCGTACGACACCGGTGCAGGCCCTCCTGCAGGTAGTCACTCTGGACAGCCTTGCAGCGCTCGAAACCGCCGCCAACGAGGTGCAGGCCAGCCTCGACCTGGCCCGTGGCGAGCTGTTCAGGGCGACATTGTTCGAACTCGCCGATGGTCAGCAACGGCTGTTGCTGGCGGTGCATCACCTGGTGGTGGATGGGGTGTCTTGGCGCATCCTGTTCGAAGACCTGCAGACGGCCTACCAGCAGGCTAGCCTAGGGCAGGCGGTGAGCCTGCCGTCCAGGTCGGCACCCCTGCGCCAATGGGCGCGACAGCTTGATGACTATGCGCGCAGCGAAAACCTGCAGGCTGAACGTGATTACTGGCTCCAGGCCGCGCAGCAGCCCGCGGGCGAGCTGCCTTGCGATAACCCGCAAGGCGAATGCAACCTGCGCCAGGCGGCGCATGCCACCACCCGCCTGGACAAAGCCTTGACCCACAAGCTGCTCAAGGTCGCGCCAGCGGCGTATCGCACCCAGGTCAACGACCTGCTGTTGACGGCGTTGGCCCGCGCCTTGTGTGACTGGAGCGGCCAACCGTCGGTGAGTATCCTGCTCGAAGGCCACGGCCGCGAGGACCTGTTCGACGACCTCGACCTGAGCCGCACCGTTGGCTGGTTCACCAGTCTGTTCCCGGTGCAACTGACACCGCTGCCAAGCGTGGCGGCCAGCATCAAACACATCAAGCAGCAGTTGGCCGAGGTCCCGGCCAAAGGTATCGGTTACGGCGTGCTGCGTTACCTGGGCGAAGCCGCGTTCGCCCAGCGCCTGGCTGCGTTGCCGCAGCCGCGGGTGACCTTCAACTACCTCGGCCAGTTCGATGGCAGCTTCAGCGAGCAGGGCGGTGCGCTGTTCGTGCCCGCCAACGAGAGTGCCGGCCGTAGCCAGGACGAGGATTCACCGTTGGGTAACTGGTTGAGCGTCAATGGCCAAGTGTACGACGGTGAGCTGCGCCTGGACTGGACCTACAGCCGCGACATGTTCCACGAGGCGACCATCGAGCAACTCGCCAGCCGGTATCAGCAGGCGTTGCGCGAGGTCATCGAGCACTGCGTGGAACCTGAGGCGCAAGGCATTACGCCAAGCGACTTCCCACTGGCCGGGCTGAGCCAGCAGCAACTGGATCGCCTGCCGGTGGCCGCGCGCGATATCGAAGACATCTATCCGTTGTCGCCGATGCAGGAAGGGCTGCTGATGCACACCTTGCTCGAACCGGGTTCGGGCATCTATCTGATGCAGTATTGCTACCGCGTCGACCACGCCATTGATGTCGGCGCGTTCAGCGAAGCCTGGAAAGCGGTCATTGCGCGCCATGACGTGCTGCGCACCTCGTTTTGCTGGGACCTGGGTGAGCGCATGGTGCAGATCGTCCATCGCCGCACCGAGCCGGCATTGCGCCTGCTGGACTGGCGTCACCTGGCTGAAGATCAGTACGAACAGGCCCTTCAGGCCGAACTGGAAGCGGAGCTGCGCCAGGGCTTCGATATGGCCAAGGAAGTGCCGTTCCGCCTGCGCCTGATCCTGCTGGATGCCGACCAGTTCGGCTTCGTCTTCAGCAACCACCATGTGCTGCTCGATGCCTGGTGTCGGATGGGCGTGGTCGATGAGTTCTTCAAGGTCTACCAGAGCCTGACCACCGGTGTGCCGGTACAACTGCCGACGCCGCCGCGCTACCGCGACTTCATCGCCTTGCTGCAGCGATGGGACCGTGAGGCTTCGCGTGATTTCTGGCGCAATGAGCTGCAAGGTTTCGAGCGGCCGACCGCGCTGCCGTTCGACCGCAGCGCCAGCGCCGAGCACAACCATGCAGCAGTGGCCGATGAGCTGGTGTACCTGACCCGCGAGCAAAGCGCGCAGGTGGCGCAGCGCGCCCAGGCGGCACAGTTGACGGTCAACACCCTGGTGCAAGGCGCCTGGGCACTGTTACTGCAACGCTACAGCGGCGACCGTGACGTGGTGTTCGGGGTGACCGTGGCCGGTCGGCCGGTGGAATTCCCCGAGATGCAGGCTACCGTCGGGCTGTTCATCAACAGCATCCCGCTGCGGGTCCGGTTGCCGGGCGCCGAAGCCGGCGTCACGGCCAAGGCGTGGCTCAAGTCACTGCTTGACCACAACCTCAACCTGCGCGAGCACGAGCACTTGCCTTTGGTGGATATCCAGGCGTGCAGCGAGGTCGGTAGCGGTCAGGCCCTGTTCGACAGCCTGTTCGTGTTCGAGAACGCGCCCGTGGAGTCCAGCGTTGGCGCCCAGGCTTCGACCATGAAGGTCAAGGCTGGGAGTTCGCGCACGCACACCAACTACCCGCTCACCGTGGTGGTGTACCCGGGTGAGGTGCTGGGCCTGCACCTGTCGTATGACCAACGCCTGTTCGACAGCGCGACCATCAGCGTGCTGCTGGCTGACTTCCGGGCTTTGTTGCTGGCCTTGAGCGAGCAGCTGGACGCGGACTTCCATGCTGTGGCCGCCGCCCTTCCTGGCAGTGCCCCGGAGGTGCCGACCGCGCTGCCCGAGGCCTACGAGCAGGGCTATGCGCGGCTGTTCGACGCCACTGTGCAGCGTGCCGGGCAACTGCCTGCGGCCGCTTGCCAGGGCCGTGAATGGAGCTACGCCGAGCTGGATCAACGGGCGCGACGCCTGGCGGGTGTACTGCAGGGCAATGGTGTGAGCGTCGACCACCTGGTCGCTGTGCTCGGTGAGCGTGACCTGTCGTTGCTGGGCATGGTGGTCGGGGTGTTCCAGGCGGGTGCCGGTTATCTCTCGCTGGATCCGTCCTTGCCGGTGGCGCGCCTGGCCGATGTGCTGCGCTTGAGCCAGGCGCGGGTGCTGGTGTGCGATGAGCATTGCCTGGGCTTGGCCCAAGCGATGCTCGAAGGCTTCCAAGCGCCGCCGACCTTGTTGGTCTGGGAGCAGGTGCAGGCACACGCCGCGCCGGCACAGATGCTGCACCTGCCCATCAATGCCGCCAAGCTGCTGGCCTACGTGATCTTCACTTCCGGTTCGACCGGTGTGCCTAAAGGCGTCATGGTCGAACAGGCCGGCATGCTCAACAACCAGCTGAGCAAGCTACCGTACTTGGGCCTGCGGGGCAGCGATGTGATCGCCCAGACGGCCTCGCAGAGCTTTGATATCAGCGTCTGGCAATTGCTGACGGCGGCCCTGTGTGGTTGCCGCGTGGAAATCTTCCCCGACGCCGTGGCGCAGGATCCGCAGGCGCTGCTGCAACAGGTCGAGGCCACGGGCGTGACCATCCTCGAATGCGTACCGGCGATGATCCAGGCCATGCTGGAACTGCCAGCCCGGCAATTGCCACGCCTGCGTTACCTGCTCACCACTGGCGAAGCCATGTCACCGGCACTGGCCCGCCGTTGGCGCGAGCGCTACCCGCAGGTCGAACTGGTCAACGCCTACGGCCCGGCGGAGTGTTCCGACGACGTGGCGCTGTACCGGGTGCGTGATGACGCAAGCTCCGTGCACCTGCCGATCGGTACCGCGACCGAGCACAACCGCCTGCATGTGCTCAACGACCTGCTCGAACCGATGCCGGCCCGGGCCACCGGCGAGTTGCATGTGGCCGGCGTAGGTGTCGGGCGCGGTTACCTTGGGGATCCGGTGCGCACGGCATTGAGCTTTGTCCCCGATCCGTTCGCCAGCCGCCCGGGTGAGCGTCTGTACCGCAGTGGCGACCTGGCGCTCGTGTGCGCCGATGGGCAGACCCTGGAGTATGTAGGACGCGCCGACTTCCAGGTGAAGATCCGCGGCTACCGCATAGAACTGGGCGAAATCGAATCGCGCCTGCTGGCCCATGAAGGCGTGCACAGCGCCGTGGTAGTGGATGCGCAGGTGGCCGGTGGCAAGCAGTTGGTGGCCTACTGGGTCGCCCGCGATGCCTCGGTCGCCGCAGCCGAGATGCGCAGCGTGCTGGCCGACTATCTGCGTGCCAGCCTTCCGGGCTACATGGTGCCGGCACTGTGGGTGAGGCTCGACAGCCTGCCGCTGACTGCCAATGGCAAGCTCGACCGCAAAGCATTGCCGGCACCGGACGCGAGCACCGCTCAGCAGCGCTACCAGGCACCGGAAACGTCGTTGCAGCAGCAATTGGCGCAGGTCTGGAGCGAGGTGCTGGGCGTCGAGCGGATCAGTCTGGGCGATGACTTCTTCGAGCTGGGCGGGCACTCGCTGCTGGTGGTGCAGGTGGTGGCGCGGGTGGGCCGCGAACTGGGCATCGAAGTCAGCCTGCGATCGTTGTTCGAGCACCCGACCCTCGGAGCGTTCAGCGAGGCCGTCGAAGCGTTGCAAGGGCAGGGCGCGTCGATTCAGGACGAGTTGGCTAAATCCTTGGCCGCCTTGAAACGTCTTACTGCAGAGGAGATCGACGAGTTGACCCAGTAGCGCTCTGCGGGCCCGGTATGACCGGGCCCGGCTCGTCAACTTCAGTACACCCAGAGCCGGCAGCCGTCCGGCTCTTTCATTTGTTCGGCAGCATCATGAGCCTGTCGCGGGCTGGCACGTTCCGCAGGCAAAGACCGGTGCCCTGGTAGGAGATGTTCAAGTGCAAGCATTGCTCGATTCCGTGGAGTCACTGTCGTCCCGGGAGCGCAAGGCCCTGGCCGCCTTGCTCAAGCAGCAGGGTGTCAACCTCTACGGGGTGACGCGCATCTTCGCCCGCGACCCGGCCGACCCGACCCCGGTGTCCTACGCCCAGGAGCGGCAGTGGTTTCTCTGGCAACTGGACCCCGCCAGCGGAGCCTACAACATCGGTGCGGCGCTGCAGCTGCAGGGGCGGCTGGATATCGAGGGCTTGCGCGGTGCCTGCCAGGCGCTGATCCAGCGCCACGAAGTGCTGCGCACCACGTTGCGACAAGACAGCGACCGCGTGGTGCAGATCATCCACCCGCAGATGCCGTTCGAGTTGCTCATCGAGCCGCTCATCGGCATGAGCGCGACCAGCGACGCCTTGCGCGAGCACGTCGAGGCGTGCATCGCCAAGCCGTTCGATCTTGAACAAGGGCCGCTGTTGCGGCTGAACCTGCTGCCGCTTGGCGAAGACGACCACGTGCTGGTGCTGACCGTGCACCATATTGCCGCTGACGGCTGGTCGATGCCGATCTTGATCAACGATTTGGTACAGTGCTACGAACGCCTCAGCCAGGGGCAGGCACCGAATCTGCCGGCCCTGCCGGTGCAATACGCCGACTATGCCATTTGGCAGCGCAACTGGATGGAAGCGGGTGAGCAGGCGCGGCAGCTGGCTTACTGGAAGGACACCCTCGGCGGGGAGCAACCGGTGCTCAGCCTGCCGACCAATCGCTCCCGGCCGGTGGCGCCCAGCGGGCGCGGCGCGCGGGTGGGCATCGAGATCGATGCCGTGTTGCTGCAGTCGCTCAAGGCGTTGGCCAATGCCCAGGGTGTAACCTTGTTCATGCTGTTGCTGGCATCGTTCCAGACCTTGCTGCACCGCTACAGCGGCCAGCCCCAGGTGCGCGTGGGCGTACCGATCGCCAACCGTAACCGCAGTGAAGTGCAAGGGTTGATCGGTTTCTTCGTCAACACCCAGGTACTCAAGGCCGACTTCGCGCTGCACAGCCGCTTCATCGATGTGCTGCAACAGGTCAAGGAAACCGCGTTGCAGGCCCAGGCGCACCAGGACTTACCGTTCGAACAACTGGTGGAGGCGCTGCAACCGGAGCGCAGCATGAGCCACAGTCCGCTGTTCCAGGTGATGTTCAACCACCAGGCGCAAGCTGCCAGCGACGCCCATGCCCAGCTCAGTGGCTTGCAGGTGCGTGGGCTGGAGTGGGACAGCCGCACCACTCAGTTCGACCTGACTTTGGACACCCGTGAGCACGCCGATGGACTGTTCGCGTCATTGACCTATGCCACTGACCTCTTCGATGTCTCGCGCATCGAACAGATGGCGCGGCACTGGCGTAACCTGCTGATTCAGGCCTGCCAGGACCCGCGCAAGCGTGTGCTGGAGCTGGCGTTGCTGGAGCACGACGAGCGCGAGCGCATCCTCGGCCAGTGGAATCAGACGCAGATGGCCTATCCCACCAAGCTCGGCGTCTATCGCCTGTTCGAACAGCAGGTGTGTCGCACGCCCGATGCCGTGGCGCTGCGTTTTGGCGAGCAGACCTTGAGCTACGCCGAACTCAACCGCCAGGCCAACCAGTTGGCCCACGCCCTGCGCGAGCGTGGCGTCGGCCCTGAAGTGCTGGTGGGTGTGGCGATGCCGCGCGGGCCGCGCATGCTGGTGGGCCTGCTGGCGATCTTCAAGGCAGGGGGCGCTTACGTGCCGCTCGACCCGGACTACCCGGCCGAGCGCCTGGCCTACATGATCGAGGACAGCGGCCTGGGGTTGCTGCTGACCGAGCAGGCTGTGCTGGCAAGGCTGCAGGTGCCGGCCACGGTCGCCAGCCTGTGCCTGGACACTGATACCGCGTGCTACGCCTCGGCTGCCGCAGAAGACTTGCCGCTTGACGTCGATGCCGATCATCCCGCCTATGTCATCTACACCTCAGGCTCCACCGGCCGGCCCAAAGGCGTCACGGTGCGCCACGGTGCCCTGGTCAACTTCCTCACCAGCATGGCCGTCCAACCGGGTATCGCGGCCAGCGACCGGGTACTGGCGCTGACCTCTCTGTCCTTCGATATCGCCGGCCTGGAGCTGTACCTTCCGTTGCTGCACGGGGCCAGCGTGGTGCTACTGGCCGACCAGCAGAACAAAGATCCCTTCGCCTTGCTGCGGGTGATCGAGCAACAGGCGGTGAGCGTGATCCAGGCGACACCGTCGACCTGGCGCATGCTGCTGGACAACGCCCCGCCCCAGGCCCTGCGTGGCAAGCGGGTAATCAGCGGCGGCGAGGCCTTGAGCAGCGAGCTGGCCCAGCGCCTGATCGACCAGGCAGGGCATGTTTGGAACCTCTACGGACCGACCGAAACCACCATCTGGTCGGGTATCGAGAAGGTCACCGACAGCCGCCAGGTGTGGTTGGGCAAGCCGATCGGCAATACCACTTTCCACGTCCTCGACGCCCAGTTCGACGCGGTGCCGGTGGGCGTGAGCGGCGAACTGTTCATTGGCGGCGATGGCCTGGCGCGCGGTTACCTGAAGCGCCCAGGGCTGACCGCCGAGCGCTTCATCCCCAACCCGCACGGCCACGGCCGGCTGTATCGCACCGGCGACCTGGTGCGCTACCGCGACGATGGCGTGCTGGAGTACATGGGGCGCATCGACCACCAGTTGAAGATTCGCGGTTTCCGCATCGAGTTGGGCGAGATCGAGGCCAGCCTGCAGGGCTTCGGTGCGGTGCGCGAAGTGGCCGTGATCGACGTCGACGGGCCGCTGGGCAAGCAGCTGGCAGGCTATATCGTGCCGTACGATGCCAGCCTGCTGCAGGCTGATGCCGAGGTTCAGGAAACCCTGCGCCAGGCACTCAAGGCCCACGCATTGAAGTCGATGCCGGACTACATGGTGCCGACCCACCTGGTGTTCATTCCACGCATGCCGCTGACCCCCAACGGCAAGCTCGACCGCAAGGCGCTGCCGGCGCCTGACCTTGCCGCCGCCCAGCGCCAGTACCAGGCGCCGACCAGCCCGCTGCAGCAAGCGCTGGCGGCGATCTGGGCCGATGTGCTGAAGGTCGGGCAGGTTGGCTTGAGCGACAGCTTCTTCGAACTGGGTGGCCATTCCTTGCTCGCGTCGCAGATGATTGGCCGCGTGCGCCAGCAACTGGCGCTGGAAGTGCCGCTGCGCAGTGTCTTCGAGGCCCAGGACCTGGCGGGCTTCGCCGAGCGGGTGGCGGCTGCCACGACGGGTGCGCAGCTGCCGGCCATCGCTGTGGTGCCACGGGGAGAGCCCCTGGCGCTGTCGTATGCCCAGCAACGTCAATGGGTACTGTGGCAACTGGAGCCGCACAGCGCCGCCTACAACATCGCGTCGGCCCTGCACTTGCGCGGGTCGCTGGATGTGGCGGCGCTGCAGCAGGCCTTCCAGGCCTTGGTGGCACGCCACGAAAGCCTGCGCACCACTTTCGTCCAGGTCAACGGCGAAGCGCGCCAGGTGATTCACGCCCCCGAGGCGCAGGGTGCATGCCTGCGCCAGGCGGATGTCGATGCTGTCGAATTGCAGGCCACGGTCGAGCAGTTGGCCCGTGAACCCTTCGACCTGGTAAACGGCCCACTGATCCGCGTTGACCTTTTGCGCCTTGAGGCCCAGGCGCATGTGCTGGTGATGAACCTGCACCACATCATCACCGATGGCTGGTCGATGGCGGTGCTGGTCAACGAGCTCGTGGCGCTGTACCAGGGCTATCGTCACGGGCAGGCCGTCGAACTGCCCGCGCTGGCGGTGCAATACGCCGACTACGCGGCTTGGCAGCGCCAATGGCTGGAGGCGGGCGAGCAAGCGCGGCAGCTGGCCTACTGGGAAGCACAGTTGGGCGGTGAACAGCCGGTGCTGGAATTGCCGACCGACTACCCGCGCCCGGCGCAGCCAAGCCGCGCTGGCGGCCAGTTGAGCCTGGCGCTGGACGCGCCGCTGGTGCAGGCACTCAGGCGGCAGGCCCAGGCCCAGGGCGTCACCCTGTTCATGTTGCTGCTGGCCAGCTTCCAGACCCTGCTGCATCGTTACTCGACTCAGCCGGACATCCGCGTGGGCGTGCCGGTGGCCAATCGCACGCGCGGCGAAACCGAAGGGGTGGTGGGCTTCTTCGTCAATACCCAGGTGCACAAGGCCGAGTTTCACCTGCGCCTGCGTTTCGTCGAGCTGCTGCGCCAGGTGCGCCAGACCGCGCTGGATGCCCAGGCCCATCAGGACCTGCCGTTCGAACAGTTGGTCGCCGCCTTGAAACCGGACCGCAGCCTCAACCAAAACCCGCTGTTCCAGGTGATGTTCAACCACCAGGCCGAGGCCAAAGGCGCGCCACGGGAAGTGCCGGGGCTGCAGATCGAGGCCGTCGACTGGCAGGTGCACAGCACCCAGTTCGACCTGGCGCTGGATACCGCCGAGCACGCTGACGGCATGACGGCAGCTTTTACCTTCGCCACCGAACTGTACGACCGCCAGACCATCGAGCAAATGGCCCGGCACTGGCGCAATCTGCTCCAGGCCATCAGTCGCGACGCCAACCAGGTGGTCGCGCAACTGCCGATGCTGGATGATCTCGAGCAGCAGTGCATGCTGCATGACTGGAACGCGACCGCAGTGGCCTACCCGCAGGCGCGCCTGGTGCATCAATTGTTCGAGGATCAGGCCCAGCGTCATCCGCAGGCGCCGGCGTTGATTTTCGCCGATGCCACCCTTAGCTACACCGAACTGGATCAGCGTGCCAACCGCCTGGCGAACAAACTGCGTGAGCAAGGTGTCGGCCCGGAAGTGCTGGTTGGCGTGGCGGTGGAAAGAAGCCTGGAACTGGTGATAGGCCTGATGGCCGTGCTCAAGGCCGGGGGCGCCTATGTACCGCTGGACCCGGATTACCCGAGCGACCGCCTGGCCTACATGATCGAGGACAGCGGCATCGGCCTGCTGCTCAGCCAGCAAGCATTGGCCGAGCGCCTGCCGGTGCCGGCAGCGGTACGTATCCTGTGCCTGGACCAGGACGCGCAGTGGCTGGCCGGCTATGCCGACACCGCCCCTGAGGTGGACGTTCGCCTCGCCAACCTGGCCTATGTGATCTACACCTCCGGTTCCACAGGGCGGCCCAAGGGCGCGGGCAACACCCACGAGGCGCTGCTCAACCGCCTGCAGTGGATGCAAGGCGCCTATGGCCTGGATGCCAGCGACACGGTGCTGCAGAAAACCCCGTTCAGCTTCGATGTGTCGGTGTGGGAGTTCTTCTGGCCGCTGATGACCGGCGCGCGCCTGGCCGTGGCCTTGCCCGGCGATCACCGCGACCCGCAGCGCCTGTGCCAGACCATCATCGACCACCAGGTCAGCACCCTGCACTTCGTGCCTTCGATGCTGCAGGCCTTCATGGCCAGCGCCGAGGTCGAGCAGTGCCGCAGCGTTCGCCGCGTGGTGTGCAGTGGCGAAGCGCTGCCGGCCGTGTTGGCCCAACAGTGCCGCGAGCGCCTGCCTCATGCCGGGTTGTACAACCTGTACGGTCCGACCGAGGCCGCCATCGACGTGACCCACTGGACCTGCGGCGACAAGCAGGGCTTCAGCGTGCCGATCGGCCAACCGATCGACAACCTGCGCACGCACATCCTCGAACCCGACCTGCTGCCCGCTGCGCGCGGCGTCAATGGGGAGCTGTACCTGGCCGGCATTGGCCTGGCGCGGGGCTACCACGGTCGCCCGGCACTGACGGCTGAACGCTTCGTGCCCGATCCGTTCGATGAACAGGGCGGTCGTCTGTACCGCACTGGCGACCTGGCGCGCTATCGCCCGGACGGTGTGATCGATTACGCCGGGCGTATCGACCACCAGGTAAAAATTCGCGGCCTGCGTATCGAGCTGGGTGAGATCGAAGCACGACTGGCCGAGCACGCCCAAGTGCGCGAGGCAGTGGTGCTGGCCCAGGACGGCCCGAGCGGCAAGCAACTGGTGGGCTATGTGGTGCCGATGGCTGCCGAGCAGGCCGAGCCGGGCAGCGAGGCGGGCCAGCGACTGCGTGAGCAACTGGCGTATTTCCTCGGTCAGGGCTTGCCCGATTACATGGTGCCGGCGCACCTGATGCTGCTCGCCAACTTGCCGGTCACCGCCAACGGCAAGTTGGCGCGCAACCTCTTGCCGGCACCGGATTTCAACGCCGCCAGGCAGGTGTATGTCGCTCCGCGCACGGCGCTGGAGCAGCAACTGGCGTCGATCTGGGAGACGGTGCTGAACCTGCCCCAAGTCGGTATGCAGGACAACTTCTTTGCCCTGGGAGGCGATTCGATCATCGCCATCCAGGTGGTCAGCCAGGCCCGGCAACTGGGGCTGGACATTGCCCCGCGCGACCTGTTTCTGTTGCAGACCATTGAGCAGCTGGCGGCTCGGGTAGGCCAATGGCAGATCGTCGAGCAGCCGTCGGTTGCCCTGCACAGCCTGACTGAGCAACAGGTGCAGGCATTGCCCCTGGAGCATGCTGGGGTCGATGGCCTTTACAGCCTGTCGCCCATGCAGCAGGGCATGCTGTTCCTGAGCCTCAACGGCCGCCCTGAAGACCAGCTGTACATCAACCAGTTGAGCGTACCGGTACAGGGCCTGGTTGCCGAGCGCCTGCGCCAAGCCTGGGAAACGGTGGTGGCGCGCCACGACGTATTGCGCACCGGCTTCCTTTGGCAAGACCTGGATGAGCCATTGCAGTACGTGATGGGGCAGTTGCCACTGCCATTGCGTGAGCTGGACTGGCGCGGTCGTGGCGATTGCGCGCAGGCGCTGGAGGCACTGGCCAACGAAGAGCGTGAACGCGGCTTCGACCTGGCCAGGCCGCCGCTGCAGCGCATGCTGCTGGTGCGCCTGGACGATCAGCGCCATCAACTGATCTGGACCTACCACCATATCTTGCTCGATGGCTGGAGTACGTCGCAGTTGATGGGCGAAGTCCTGGCCTGTTATTCGGGGCAGACGCTCGACAGCGTGGTGCCTTACCGCAACTACATCGGCTGGCTGCGCCAGCAGGATCCGCGCCACAGCGAAACGTTCTGGAAGCAGCAGCTGGCCAGCCTGCAGGAGCCGACCTACCTGGCCGATGCCTTCGCCAGCGGTGAGCGCGGCAGCGGCCACCAGGCCCTCTACAGCCGTTTCAGTGTCGCGCAGACCGAGACGTTCAAGGCCTTCGCACAATCCCAGCGCATCACCCTCAACACCTTGGTGCAGGGCGCCTGGTTGTTGCTGCTCAGCCGCTACAGCGGCCAGCGCAGTGTCAGCTTTGGCGCCACGGTGGCGGGGCGCCCGGCCGCCTTGCCGGGTGTGCAGAGCATGCTGGGCCTGTTCATCAACACCCTGCCGGTGATTCATGAGGTCGACCCGCAGGCGCAGGTCGGGCAGTGGCTGCAGCAGTTGCAGCGCATCAACCTGGAGCTGCGTGACCACGAGTACACCGCACTGGGCGAAATCCAGCGCTGGGCCGGGCGCAGTGGCCAACCACTGTTCGACAGCATCATCGTGTTCGAGAACCAGCCTCTGGACCGCACCCTGCGCGAGTGGAAGGACGACAGCCTGCAATTCGGCGATGTCGGTGGCTCCGGCCTGACCGACTTCCCGATGGACCTGATGGTCATCGTCGAAGACCAGTTGATCATCGAGTACATGTACCTGCGCCAGTGCTTCAGCGAGGAAGCGGTGGCGGGCATTCGCGCCAACATGGAGGCGCTGCTGCAGGCGCTGTCGCTGGACGGCCGGGCGCGCCTGGGCAACCTCGGGCTGCTGCCCGGCGCGCCCCTGCGTGCGCTGACGCCTCCAGCGCAACAGGCGCCGCTGCTGGTCCACGAGCGCATCGCGCAATGGGCGCAGCAGCAAGGTGATGCCGTGGCGGTCAAGGTCGATGGGCAAACCCTGAGCTTCGCCGAACTCGACCGCGCCGCCAATTGCTTGGCACATGCTCTGATTGCTGAAGGCGTGGGTCCTGAAGTGCGGGTGGGCGTCGCCTTGCAACGTACCCCACAGATGATCGTCGCCCTGCTGGCGGTGCTCAAGGCTGGCGCAGCCTATGTGCCGATCGACACGGCGTACCCCGCCGAGCGCCTGAGTTACCTGATGGAAGACTCCGGCGTCGCGCTGCTGGTGTCGCAGACCGCGGCCCTGGCGGGCCTGCCGAAATTGGCCAACGTGCATGCCTTGAACCTGGACAGTTTCGACCCCGCGCAGTGGCCAGGCCATGCACCCCAGGTAACGCTGCAGGGTGAGAACCTGGCCTACGTCATCTACACCTCCGGCTCCACCGGCAAGCCCAAAGGCGTGGTGGTCAGCCATGACGCGCTGGCGATGCACTGCCAGGCTATTGGTGAGCGCTATGAGATGACCCCCGCCGACTGCGAGCTGTTGTTCATGTCGTTTGCCTTTGACGGCGCCCACGAGCGTTGGCTCACCGCATTGACCCACGGCGGCAGTGTGCTGCTGCGCGGCGATGAGCTGTGGACCCCGGAGCAGACCTGCCAGGCACTGCATCGCCATGGCGTGAGCGTCGCAGCGTTCCCGCCGGTGTACTTGCAGCAATTGATCGAGCAGGTACGCGAGCACGGCAACCCACCGCCGATGCGCATCTATTGCTTCGGCGGTGATGCGGTGCCGCAGGCCAGCTATGAACAGGCGCATGCCTACTTGCAGCCGCAGTACATCATCAATGGCTATGGGCCGACCGAAACCGTGGTTACCCCGACGATCTGGAAAGCCGCGCCACAGCAGCCTTGCGGCGCGGTCTATGCGCCAATAGGTACGTTGGTAGGGCAGCGTAGCGCCTATGTCATGGACGTTGACCTGAACCCACTGCCGCCCGGTGTGGCGGGAGAACTCTACCTGGGCGGTACCGGCGTGGCCCGCGGCTACCTGAACCGCCCGGGGCTGACCGCCGAACGCTTTGTCGCCGACCCAGGCAACCCGGGTGGGCGCCTGTACCGTACCGGTGACCTGGTGCGCCAGCGGGAGGACGGCACCTTCGATTACCTCGGGCGCCTGGACAATCAGGTCAAGGTTCGCGGTTTCCGCATCGAACTGGGCGAAATCGAGGCGCGCCTGGCCGACATGGACCCGGTACGCCAGGCGGCGGTGGTGGTGCGCGACGGCCCCAGCGGCAAACAGCTGTTCGGCTATGTGACCCTGGCCGAGGGACACGCTCAAGGCATTGCCGAGCAATTGCGCGAGCGGCTCAAGCAAGAACTGCCCGAGTACATGGTGCCGGCGCAGCTGATGGTTTTGGAGCGGATGCCGCTTAGCCCCAACGGCAAGCTCGATCGCAACGCGCTGCCTGCGATGCAGGCGTTGCGTGAACATGTGGCACCGCGCAACGAACTGGAGCTGGCCATCGCGCGCATCTGGCAGGACGTGCTCAAGGTTGAGCAGGTCGGTATCACCGACAACTTCTTCGAGCTGGGCGGCGATTCGATCCTCAGCATGCAGGTGGTGGCCAAGGCCCGTGGGCTGAAAAAAATCGGCTTTACCCTGCGCCTGCGTGACCTGATCCAGAAGTCGACCATCGCCGAGCTGACCGCCGTGGCGGGCAAGCACAGCCCGCTGTTGTCGCTCAACGCCCCTGTGGCTGGCCAGGCACCGATGTTCTGCGTGCATGCCGGGTTTGGCACGGTGTTCGATTACGAACCGCTGGCCAGGCGCTTGAATGGACGCTGCCAGGTCATCGGCATCCAGGCGCGGCAGCTGCTCGACGGTGCCTGGCAGGAAGCGTCGCTGCAGAGCATGGCCAGCGACTACGTTGCCTGCCTGCGTGAACAGCAGCCGCATGGCCCGTACCGCTTGCTGGGCTGGTCGCTCGGCGGCACCTTGGCGTCACTGATGGCGGCGGTGCTGGAAGGGCAGGGTGAGCGCGTGGAGTTGCTCGCGCTGCTGGACAGCTTCGTGCCCAGCACGCAAACCCACCTGCAAGTCGATCATTGGCTGGACGATTTGAACGAGCTGTTGCAGGCCACCGTACCCTCGGCGCAGCCCGTGAAGCGTGATGTGGCGCTGCCGGAAGGCGAGGGGAGTGCGCGGGCGCTGATCACGCAGGCACTGGGCAACAGGCAGGGGGCGACGGGGTTGGGCGTCGATGAACTGACCCAGGTGTTCATCACTGCGCGCAGCCTCAAGCGCCTGTCGCGTGAGCTGCACACTTGCCAGCCCGTGCAGGTGGTACCGCACAGTTGGTGGGTAGCGGGCCGTGACGATGAGCGCGAAGCCTTGGCCGCGCAGCTTGGCCAGGCCCTGGACACTGCGCGGCTGCTGGCCTGTGGGCACTTCCAGGTGCCGCATGAGGCCACCCTGCTCGACGACGTACAAGCGCTGCTCGAACCCAACCTCACGCACGCCTGCGTCATTGAACTTTCATGAGCTTTCGGGGCCGCCAGCGCGGCCCCTCTGGAGAATCGAACGATGTCCCTGAACCCTGACCTGGCGGCCTACCTGCAACTGGTGGAGGCCGGACGCAGCGCCGGCAAGGTGCTGCCCATGCATGCCCTGGCGGCGGACGAGGCGCGCCGCCAGTTCGAAGAGTCCTCGGCGCTGATTGCGGGCAAGGCCGACGAGCCGGACTGCATCAGCGACCTTTCGTTGACCACCCGCGATGGCCATACCTTGCCGGTGCGCTTGTACCGCCCGCCGCAGGCCGACCCTGCACTGGCCGGCGCGGCGCTGCTGTACCTGCATGGCGGCGGCTACGTGGTGGGCAGCCTCGATTCGCATGACACGCTGTGCTGGAACCTGGCGCAGGATGCCGGGGTGCCGGTGATTGCCGTGGGCTACCGGCTGGCGCCGCAGTGGCGTTTCCCGACAGCCAGTGACGATGCCCTGGATGCCTGGCGCTGGTTGGTCGAGCAGGCCGAGGCGCTGGGCATCGATGCGCAGCGACTGGCGGTGGTGGGCGACAGTGTCGGTGGTAGCCTGGCTACCATTCTGGCCAACCAGTTGGCTGCGCAGCGCGAGCTGCCGGCACCGCGCCTGCAGGTAATGATCTACCCGGTGACCGATGCCAGTTGCCGGCGGCCTTCGGTGCAGCGCTATGGCAGCGGTTACCTGCTTGAAGCGCAGACCCTGGAGTGGTTCTACCAGCAATACGCCACGGTGCCGGCAGACCGTCACGATCCGCGTTTTTCACCGTTGCTGGGCAGCGTCGCCAGCAACAGTGCACCTGCACTGATGCTGATTGCCGAGTGCGACCCGCTGCATGACCAGGGTGTCGCTTATGCACGGCACTTGGAGCAAGCCGGGGTGGCGGTGCAGCTTGCGGTGATCCCGGGAGTGACCCATGACTTCATGCGTATGGGTTCGATCATCGAGGAGGCCGACGAAGGCCTGGCGATGGTGGTCGAGGCACTGCAGCAGCATCTGTAAGGGAGCCTTTCAGGCATCCATGAAAAAACCGCACCTGGGTGCGGTTTTTTGCGTTCAACGTCAGGCGATCAGAAGCTGTACTTGGCGGTGATGGTGAAGTTGCGTGGGTCACCATACACGTCGTACGGGCTCCAGGAGTTGTTGCTGGCAATGCCCTGGTAGTACTTCTTGTCGAATACGTTGTTGAGGTTCAGGCGAGTGTCGAGGTTCTTGTTGACCTTGTAGCCGACCATCAGGCCCACTACCGCGTATGCACCTTGATCGATGTGGTAGTTGCCGAAGCTGTTGCTGCCTTTGTTGAAGATGCTGCTCTGGCCATACACGTTACCGCCCACGCGCCACTGGTTCAGCTCGCCCGGCAAGGTGTAGGTGGTGCTCAGCTTGAACAGGTGTTCTGGCAGGTCGGTGTCGAACTTGGTGCCTTCCTTGTTCTTGTCGGCATCCTTGCGGTACTTGGTTTGCGAGTAGGTGTAGCCTGCGCCGACTTGCCAGTTGGGGGTCAGTGCGCCCATCAACTCCAGGTCGATACCGTGGGTGCGTACCTTGCCCGAGGCTTCGTAGCAGGTGATGTCGACGCAACCTTCCTGGTTAGAAGCTTCTGCGGCGCGGTTTTCCTGGTCGATCTGGAAGATCGCCGCGCTGGCGTTGAGTGCGCCGTCGAAGTACTCGCCCTTGATGCCGATCTCGTAGTTCTTGCCTTCGATTGGGCGGATGATGGAGCGGTCACGCGCCAGTTCCGATTGCGGCATGAAGATATCGGTGTAGCTGGCGTAGACCGAGTGGTGGTCGTCCAGGTCGTAGATCACTCCGGCGTAGCGGGTGACGTTGCGGGTGACCTTGTAATCGCTGTTGGTGTAGTAGCCGTCGTTGATTTCGCTGTACACCGACTTGTTGTCGTACCAGTCCAGGCGTGCACCCAGGATGACCTTCAGCGGGTCGGCGATGTTCAGGCGGGTGGTGACGTACGCCCCTTCCTGCTCGACGTGCTCGCTCAGGTTGTAGATATCATCGACATTCGGCTTGTCGATGCCACTGGGGTTGACGCTGAAGAGGCTGTCGACCGGGATGAACACGGTGCCGCCGTGGGCGCTGGTCTTGACTTCGCGCTTGCTCGCGCCCACCACCAGTTCATGCTGGCGGTCGAACAGCTGGAACGGGCCATTGGCATAGACGTCGTAGGTCGACTGGTCGTAGTCGCGGCGCTGGTTGAACACGCGCTGGCGGAACCCTTCGTTGGTTGCCGAACCGGTGCGCTCGAACACGGCGCCTTGCATGGCGAAGTCCGACCAGTTCTTGGACGCCGCCAGGTGCAGGCGCCAGTCGTTGTCGAAGCGGTGATCGACCTCGGCGAACACCGTAGTGTTATCGATGTCCTGGTAGCTCCAGTCGTAGCCCATATTGCGCGAACGCGAGTAGCCCACATGGCTGCCATCGCGGTTGACCGGCAGGCCACCCCAGTTGATGTTGTTGTTGTCGTTCTGGTTCGACGCGCCAACGGTCAGTGTGGTGTCGTCGGTCAGGTCGAACTCGGTGATGCCGTAGAACAGGCCGCGTTCGCGACCGGCGTAATCCTGGTAGCTGTCCTTGTCGTTGTAGGCGCCGACGAAGCGGCCACGGACGCTGCCGTTGTCATTCAGTGGGCCGCTGAGATCGAGTTCGCCGCGGTAATTGTCCCAGCTGCCGGCCGAGCCGGTGACGCTGCCCTGGAAATCCTTGGTAGGGCGTTTGCGCACCATGTTGATGGCTGCCGACGGGTTGCCGGCACCTTGCATCATGCCGGTGGCGCCCCGCACGATCTCGACGCGGTCGTAGGGCGCCATGTCGGCCGCGGCGACCCAGTCGGCGTTGTAGGTGGTGGGCAGGCCATCGAACATCAGGTTGTTGATGGGAAAGCCGCGGGAAAAGTACTCGCTGTTGGCCGGGCGCGCGGCCGACATGCGCAGACCAGGAGTGGCCTGGACCACGTCGTCGAGGCTACGCATCGACTGGTCGTCCATGCGCTGGCGGGTGATCACGGTGACGGCCTGCGGGGTTTCGCGCAGGGTCAGTGGCAGTTTGGTCGCGGTCTGCATGCTGCCGGTGGTATAGGAACCGGTGTTCTCGGTGGTTTGCCCCAAACCCTTACCATCGATGTTGGTTGCCCCAAGTTCCACCGCAGCGCCCCCCTCCCGGGTGTGGATGGTGACTTGGTTGCCTTGGATCTGGTAGCTCACACCGGTACCCTGCAGCAGCCGCGACAGGGCCGCGGCGGGCTCCATTGCACCGGTCAGTGCGCTGCTGCGCTTGCCTTCCACGTCCTGTGGGCTATAGAGCACCTGCAGGTTCGATTGCGAGCCGAAGGCCAACAAGGCGCTGGCCAGCGGCTGGGCCGGCACGTTGAACTGGACCTGTTGGGCCTGGGCGATCGCCGGCAGGCCCGCCAGGCCGACGGCCATTGGCGCTGCAAGGCGCAACGAGCGGCGAATGACCAGCGCCAGAGCGTGGGGGCGAAGACGTTGTGTTGGCATTTTTTCAAAGCCCTTGAGTGTCAGATGTTAATAGTATTAATTCTTGTTATTGATTGGGACGCACTCATCGGCCAAAACCGGAAAAATTAAATGCAATCTGCGACGCGGTTCTCCTGTTGGACCTTGCCTGCCGCCATGTGGATGAGCTGGTCGGCGACGTCGAAGTAGCGGTCGTCGTGGCTTATCACGATGATGGTCTTGCCCAGGCGCTTGAGGTCCGGCAGCAGCTCGGTGTAGAAAATTCGCCGGAACGTCGGATCCTGGTCGGCGGCCCATTCGTCGAACACCAGCACCGGGCGCTCCTCCAGCCAGGCGCTCACTAGCGCCAGGCGCTTGCGTTGGCCAGTGGACAGGTCGGTGGTGCTGAACACGCCGTCACGGATGCTGACCTTGTGAGCGATCTCCAGGCGCTCCAGGTAGCGACTGGCGTCGGCAGGTACTGGCCGGTCACCCTGGATGACATCGTCGAACAGGTAGTAGTCGGCGAAGATGGTGGTGAACAGCTGCCGGTAGTCGTCACGGTTTTCGGCCGTCACCGGCTTGCCGTCGAGGCTGATCGTGCCTTGCTGAGGTGCGTATAGGCCGAGCAGCAGCTTGATAAGGGTGGTCTTGCCGCAACCGTTTTCGCCGACGATGAACACGATGTCGCCTTGCTTGATGCTCAGGTTCACCGGACCCAGATGAAACGGCTCACTGCCTTCCACGCGGGGGAAGGTGTAGCTGACGTCCTGCAGCTGCAGGGTGTGCAGGGCCTTGTCGGCGGCGCGGGTGTCATCCAGCAGCAAGTGCGGCTCGGGCGATGAGAACTGGCGTGACAGTTCGGCGATGCGGCGGAAGGCGATCTGGGCCTTGCTGATGATCGGCAGGGTGCTGATCAGGTGTTCCAGCGGGCCTTTCATGTACAGCAGCACCAGCACGAAACCGCTGGTGACGCTCTTGTCGCCTGTGGGCCACAGCGACTGCATGGCCAGGGCCACGGCGATGACCACGAAGAACAGCATCGAGCCCAGGGTCTTGGCGATTACGAAGGTGTTGATCGAGCGTACCTGGGTGGCGCAAATACGGTTGGCGGTGTCCTGGATGCCGTGCTGGAACATGCGTTTGCGGCGTGGGCGGTGAATGCGCAGTTCCTTGGCACCTTCGGCGATCGCGCTGTAATGCTTTTGCAGTTCATCCTCGGCTTCTCGGGCGCTTTCGAAGCCGCGCACACCCCACGAGCGGGCAACGAACTGCATGACCGAGCCGATGCCGATGGCCACCAGGATCACCAGGAACATCGGTATCGACAGGTGCGCCAGATAGCCCAGGCAGCCCACGGTGACGGTGAGCGAAACGGCCAGGGGCGCGAAGACGAAGGCGAAGTCGCTGATGGTGTCGACGTCATGGGTCAGCACGGGGATGAGGCGATGGCTGCGGTAGCGTTCGATCTGGTCGATCGGCGCTGCCAGCACCTTCTCGCCCAGCTCACGGCGCAGGCGCGCGATGATGTGCTGGCCGACCCAGTTGGTGCCCATGTCCGAGCAGATCGAGCTGAACAGCGCCAGCAGGCACAGCCCGGCAAAACCCAGGACCACGCCTTGAGTCAGGCCGGTGTCGCTGTGCAGGGCCGAGTTGATGGTCGCCAGCAGGGCGGTGACACTGAGGCCACCGACCATGCCCAGGATGATCGAAACCGTCACCAGGGGCCAGAAGGGTTTGAGCAGGCCGAACAGTTCGCTGACGGCGCCACGTGGTTTACTGGTCATGGGTGTCTCCCGAATCACGCGTGGTTAGGGGCCATCAGAGTTCGCGAGCGACCCGGAAGCCGAGGAAATCGCCGCGCACATCGGGTGCGCGGTTGTTGCGGTTGCCGGAGCGCGAGAACACCGGGGCTTCGCCCCAGTCGTTGCCACGCATCACTCGCACACTGCAGTCGCCGCCGGACCAGACGCTGCCATCGCTCGGCGCACCGTCGTAGCCGTCGTGCCAGCAGTCGGCCGTCCACTCATACACGTTGCCGTGCATGTCGTAGACACCGAAGGCATTGGCCGGGTAGCTGCCGACCGGGGCGGTGTACGAGTAACCGTCGGTGGGGCCGTAGGTGTTGGCGTGCTGGGCGATGCTGTACCTGGAGGCGTCGCCGTTATCGAAGGGGAAGGGGAACGGGCCGGTTGAACCGGCGCGCGCGGCATATTCGCGCTCGGCTTCGCTGATCATGCGATAGGTGTGGCCGGTTTTTTTCGACAGCCACTTGGCGTATTGCTCGACATCGAACCAGCTCACGCACACGGCAGGCTGGCGCTGGCCCTGTTTGTAGGTCGGCTTGCTGGCGGCGCAGAAGCGCCCTGGGCGGGTGTCGCCGTCGGCGATCTTTACCCCGCTCTCGCGGATATAGGCATCCAGTTCGCCTGCGGTGACATGGTAGCGGCTGATGGCGAATGGTTTGGCAAAGGTCACGGTGTGCTGTGGACCCTCATCGCCCTCGCGCCCGGGCTCATCCTCGGGCGTACCCATCACGAAGCTGCCGGCGGGCAGCACCACCATTTCCGGGCAGGCCGCCTTGCAGTCGCGGAAGACTTCGCCTGGGGTGGGCTGGCTGGCGGCCTGGGCACTGGCGGCGCCCAGACCAAGCACGGCCAGGCAGCACAAGTGGCGCAAGCGAGGCGTGAACCGGGGGGATGAGGTGAGGCGTGCATCATCGGACATGAAGTAGATTCCGTCAGCTGTTGGCTAAGAAAAATCAGGCGCGCAGGCGTTGGCCCAGGACGTCGACCAGGCGGTCGATCTCGGCTTCGGTGTTCAACAGGCCAGGCGCGGTACGCACGACCGGCCCGACATCGCGATCGACCGCATCGACCACGATGCGCTGGCTGTTCAGGTGCGTTGCTATGGACTCGACGTCCTGGCCCTTGACCCGGAAGAAGGTGAAGCCCGCTGAATGGTTAGGGCTGCGCGGCGTCACCAGTTCGATGGCGCGGTGCTGCGCCAGGCGCTCCTTGAGGTAGTCGTTGAGGCCATGGATGCGTGCCTGGATCGCCGCCTTGCCGTGCTGCAGATGCAGCTCGAATGCCTTGCCCAACGCCCAGCGATGCTCGAAGGCGTGGTAGCCACCTGGGGTCATGGTGGTGGCGAAATCCTCATTCTCCGAGAAGGTGGCGAAGGTGGGCGTAAGGTGCTTGAGCTCGGTGGAGGCGGCACAGATGATCCCGGTGCCTCGTGGGCCGAACATCCACTTGTGGGTGCCGGCGATGAAGTAGTCACACTGCAGGTCGGCGAAGCGCATGTCTTCGACGCCGAAGCCGTGCACGCCATCGATCACGTAGAGGATGCGGTCGTTTTCGTCACGGTTGCGGTTGGCCTCGTGGACCAGGGCGCCGATCTGCCCGACGGGCAGTTTCACGCCACTGCCTGAATGCACCCAGGTCATGCCCAGCACACGGGTCTGCGGCTTGATGGCGGCAGCAATGGTGCTTAGTACCTGGTCGTCGGAGACCTTGGCCGGGTCGTCGAACAGGCGCAGCTTACGCACCTGGGTGCCGTCACGCTGGCTGCGATAGGCGAGGATGTTGCGGGTGGAGTAATGCTCGTGTTCGGTGGTCAGGATTTCTTGCTGCGGGTTCAGGCGCAGGCCGCCGTAGATCATCCCGAGGCCTTCGGTGGTGCTGCCGGTGAGGGCGATCTGGCGTGGCTTGACTTCAAGATAGCGGCCCGCCCATTCACGCACCTCGGCTTCGTGCTTCCACTCGCTCTGGGTGTCCCACTCGACGCAGCGTGCCGGGTGTTGGTCGAGTTGTGCGCGAAGGCTTGCGATCGCTTCGCGCACGGGGCGCGGGTGCGAGGTGATGAGGAAGTTGGCGAAGTGCGCGTAGTGGGGGTCGAGCTCGAACAGTTGGCGAAAACCGCTCCAGGCATCCGTGGCCGGAGGCGTGCGCGGCGCCGCCTGGGCGCTGCCCAGCAGTTGGCCGGCCAAGGGCAGCCCGGCTGCAAGTAGGCTGGCCTGCTTGAGGAAAGTACGACGGTCGTTCATGGGCGGCTCGCAGCTCAACGGGAAGAGGTGGCGGTCGGGCGTGCAGCGTTTTGCACTTGGCCCCAGACCCGTAGGAAGTTGCCACCCCATAGCTTGGCAATATCGGCTTCGCTGTAGCCGCGGCTGATCAGCTCGGCGGTGACGTTGCGCGCCTGACTGGCATCGTTCCAGCCGGCGATGCCGCCGCCCTCGTTGAAGTCCGAGGCAATGCCGACGTGGTCGATGCCGACCTTGCGTACTGCGTAGTCGATGACGTCGCCGTAATCCTTCAGCGTTGCCTGGGGTTCTTCCTCAAGGATCGCGTACAGCGCTTCGGCGTACTGGCCGACTTTCTGCTCGGGCCAGCCGGCGATGATCGGGTCGCCGGGCATCAAGGCATTGGCCTGGTTGACCAGGGGCGGCAGACCGTACTCGGCGCGCAGGCTGTTCAGGCGCTCTTGCGACTTCTGGGTCAGCGGCTTGATGTAGGTGCCGAAGGCAACGATCTGGATGACCCCGCCGGTGCCCTTGATCAGTTGCATTTCCTTGTCAGTGAGGTTGCGCGGAATGTCAACGGCGGCCCTGGGGGCCGAATGCGAGGCCACCACTGGCGCACGGCTGAGTTCGACCACCTGGGTCAGGGCCTGGGTCGACATCTGCGAAACGTCGATGATCACGCCCAGGTCATTGAGCCGTTGCACCGCCTGGCGGCCGATGGCAGACAAACCGCCGAGGGCATCTGGGGTATCGTTGAAGAAGGGCAGCGGGCGCGAGGAGTCGGCCCAGTTGTTGTTGCCGATGTAGTTGAAGCCGAACATGCGCACGCCACGGGCGGCCCAGGTGTCCAGCTGGCTGAGGTCGTCACCCAGGGCATAGGCATTGAGCATGCTGATGAACACCGCGAATTTGCCTTCGCCGTGCAGGCGCCGCATGTCGTCGGGGGTGTAGGCGATACCGACCTGGTTGGGGAAGTCCCGCACCATCGCGCTGATGGCGTTGTAGCGCACTTCCTGGGCATGTCGCCCGGCATCGACGAAACCGTCGGTGGGGTGGTGCGGGCCGTTGTCGCCGGTCCAGGACTCGGGCCAAGCGAAGACGGTCAGGGCCGCGCCGGACAGTCGCCCGCGCGCGGCTTTGGCCAGGTCGAACTGGCCCGGGCCATCCTTGTCGGCTTCGCGGCCTTCGGTGCCGAAGTCCAGCGGCAGGGTGAGATGGCTGTCGAACGAAATGATCCGCTCTTGCAGATCATTGGCCTGGCGCACGACCTCTATGGGGTAGCCGTCCTTGTCGAAGTGGTACCAGGCAGCCGCCCCGGCACCGACGGTCAAGGTGGCGGCCAGGCTGATATACAAGGCTTTTTTCCAGCGTGCTGTCGTCATTTCGGTCTCAGTAGGTTCACCGCAGAGGTTCGGGCCTGGGGCCATTGCTACCTGGAGGGAACGAGTGCACGCGGCAGAAATTTAACCGGCCCTCCAGTCACGGGCGCGCCGTCAGGACGGTTAAATTTTCTTGCCAGCTCAACGTTCTAGCCTTCGATGGGCCGTGTTAAGCGGCCATAACGACTGGCACAGGTAGTTCAATGACGATTTCTCGGAGAGGCTTCATCGCGGGCGTGGCACTGGCGGGCGTTACCGTGCCGGGGGCGCTGTATGTCCAGCGTCAGCTCACCCGAGAGGAATTCCCGGAAACCCCCGGCGAGGCGGTCGTGGAATTGGCCGATACGGCGACCCAGCAACTGGGCGACACCTTGCGCGGCATCTGGCGCTGGTCGTTCAAGGGGGCGCAGGCCGGCTTGCCGGGCTTGCAGGGCGAGACGCTGGAATTGTTCATCGATGTTGCGCAGAAGGGCCGCAGCATTCGCGGTTACCTCGATACCGCCGAGCGCTTGCGCAGCGGTGCCGAGCCACGATATCGGGTGCTCGGCGACTTGCCTGCCGACAAGCCGGGACGGTTACGCTGGCGCTTGTTCGACAGTGCCGATGGCGGCCGCATGCCGCGCTACGAGTGCCATCTCGTGCTGGATGAAGTGTGGGGGGTATTTGGCAATGCGGGGCCGGCCACCCTCAATGGCAGCATCCTCGACCTTGAGCGGCCATTGGCCATGCCCGAGCAGGACAATCGCTTCCTGGCCCACAAGCAGACCTTTCCCGAAGCCCGCGAACGCACCGCCTTGTCGCCGGCGATGATCGATTGGCTGATCGCGCCGGAGCATCGCCTGTTCCACCAGCTGTGGCATGCCTCCCGTGACAAATGGCACAAGCTCGACAAGGACAAGCGCAACGCATTGCGTGGCCTGGGCTGGCAGCCGGGGCCGCGTGACCGTGAGCGCGATGCCCGTGGCCGGCACAAGGACCGCAACGGCTCGGGTGAAGACTTCCTGTTCATGCACCGGCACATGCTCGGCGCTGCACGGGCCATCCAGGACCTGCCGTCATGGCCGCGCTTCCCCTTGCCACAGCCTGAACTTGAGCGCGATCGCCTGGGTTTCGCGCGTTACTTCGATAATCATGACGGCAACGCCTTGCCACCAACCTGGTTGGCTTACGATGATGACGAGTACACCCAGTGGGTGCGCGATATCAAAAGCGCCGAAACCTTTCATGGCAATTTCGAGGTGTGGGAGTCGCGTTACAGCGACCCCCAGTACCTGTCCCGGCTGACGTTGGGGCAGTTCGGCTCGGAGCTTGAACTGGGCTTGCACGACTGGCTGCACATGCGTTGGGCCTCAGTCCCACGTGACCCGAGCAACGGCATGCCGGTGCCGATGGCGCGCACGCCGGATGATTTCGCGGCGCGCTGGTATGGCGCGCAGAACGACTTTCTCGGGGACCCGTTCTCTTCCCACGTCAACCCTGTGTTCTGGCGCTTCCATGGCTGGATCGACGACCGTGTCGAGGACTGGTTCCGCGCCCATGAACGATTCCACCCTGGCGCAGTCGTGCGCCAGGAGGTCAATGGCGTGCCATGGTTCGCGCCGGGGCGCTGGGTGGAGGTCGCCGATCCTTGGCTGGGGCCGGACACGCACGGCTGCAGTAACGTGGCGGGGCTGCGCCCAGGGCGTAGCGTGGAGATGGACCCGGAAACCATGAAGCTAGCCTTGCGCCTGATTTACAGCGACGAGGAGCGCTTTGACGGGCTGGTAGGCAAAGTGCCGCGCCGCCCCTGGTATGCTCGCCACCTGAAGGTCAGGCCGCGGTCGTGAACACCAGATAGCCTGACGCCCTAACGCGGCGGGCTATCCGCTTGCCAGCCACCGCCCAAGGCTTTGTAAAGGGCCACGCTGGCCTGCAGTTGGCTTAGCTGCAGGCGGGCCTGCTGGTCCTGGGCCTGGTACAGGCTGCGCTGGGTGTCGAGCACGGTCAGCAAGGTCTCGGCGCCGGCGCGGTAGCGGCGCTCGGCCAGCTGGAAGGCGATGCGTGACTGTTCCACTTCCTGATCCTGCCACTGGCGTTGACGGTCCACCCCTTGGGTGGCGTTCAGTGCTTTTTCTACATCGGCGAAAGCGGCCAGGATGCTGGTGCGGTAAGCCTCCAGCAATTCTTCCTGTTCGGCCTCGGCCAGTTGCTGCGCGGCGCGCAGACGGCCTCGGTTGAACACCGGGGCGACCAGGCCACTGGTCAGGGTGTAGTAGGGGCTGTCGAAAATCTGCGCGAAGGTGCTGGCGCCGCTGCCGAATTCCACGCCCAGCGTGAGTTTGGGCAGCAGGGCTGCCCTGGCGACCTGCACATTGGCGCTGGCCGCGGCCAGGCGCGCCTCGGCGGCTGCAATGTCGGGGCGACGCGCCAGCAGCTCGCTGGGCACGCCACTGGCGATGCGAGGCCAGCGCAGGTCAGCGAACGCTGCGGTACTGGTCGGCAGTTGTTGCACCGGTAGCCCCAGTAGCGTTGCCAGGGTGACCTGGGTGTCTTGCCACTGCTGCTCAAGTAGCGGCAGTTGGCGTTGCTGAGCGGCCACCAGGCTGCGCTGCTGGGCCAGCTCGAGTTGGGTGCTGGAGCCGGACTGCTGGCGGGCTTCGACCAGGCTCAGCACCGCTTGGGCGTTGCGCAGGTTGAGTTGGGCTATACGCAGCTGTTCTTTGAGAGCCAGGCTTTGCAGGTAAGTGTCGGCGACGCTGCCGAACAGGGTCAGCTGCACGGTCTGGCGGTCCAAGCGGCTGGCGTCGAGGCTGCGCAAGGCGCTGTCGCGGGCACTGCGCAGGCCGCCCCAGAAATCGATTTCGTAGCTGGCGCTGAGGTTGGCATCGAACGAGGTGCTGGTGCGCTCACTGCTGCTGGCATCGAGCTGATCGTTGCCCTCGCCGCGCAGCAGGCGCTGGCGGCTGGCATCCAGGCCGAACTGCACCTCAGGCAGCAGCGGCGCGCCGGCGATTACTGCCCGCGCCTGGGCCTGGCGTACCCGGGCTGCAGCCGCGGCCAGGTCGTGGCTGTTGTTTCGGGCAATCTCGATCAACTGGTCAAGCTCTGGGCTGGCGAAGGCCTGCCACCAGCGTTGATCAGGCAGTGCCTGTGCCTTGCTCGCAGTAGGGCTTTGCCAACCGGCGGGCGGGGCTATGCCCATAGTTGGCGGCGTTGGCGTGGAGCAGGCGAGGAGTGACAAGCTCAGGGGCAGCAGGCAAAGGTGGCGTGGCAATGTCATGGGCTATTCGCTGGTAAGGGCTTTGACCGGGTCAAGGCGTGCAGCCTTGCGTGCTGGCATGAAACCAAACACCACCCCAGTGATGACGGCGCAGGCAAATGCGCCAACAATGGCAGGCAGGGCGAACGCCACGGCAATGTCGGCCAGGGTAAGGCTGGCGCCGACCACCAGGGCCAGGGCGATGCCGGTCAGGCCGCCAACCATCGACAGCATGATCGCCTCGCTCAGGAACTGCCGGAGGATGTCGCGCTGGCGGGCGCCGGTGGCCATGCGGATACCGATTTCACGGGTGCGCTCGCGCACGGTCATGAGCATGATGTTCATCACCCCGATACCGCCGACCAGCAGCGAGATGGCGGCAATGGCCCCGAGCATCAACGACAGGCTGTTCTGCGTGCGCGCCTCGGCCTGGATCAGGGCGGCATCGTTGGTCAGCTCGAAATCGTGTTTGCCCTGGTGGCGCTGGCGCAGCAGGCGGTCGATGGCCGCTTCGGTGTCCTTGACCTGGCCTGAGTCGCGCGCGGCAATGGCGATATAGTCCGGGTCGCGGTGGCCGAACAGGCGGATGGCCGCTGCCGAAAATGGCACCACGATGCGCCCGTCGCTGTCCTGGTCGCCAGAGCTGGCGCCTTTGCCGGCAAGGATGCCGACCACTTGGAACGGTACATTGCCGATCAGCAGGTACTGGCCGATAGGGTTGCTGCCAGGGGCAAGCATCTTTTCCCGGACTTTCTGGCCGATCACAGCCACCGCTGCGCTACTGGCCTCGTCGGTCTCGGTGAAAAAGCTGCCTTCAACGGCCGGCCAGTTGAAAATCTCCGGGAAAAAGGTGTTGTTGCCGCCCACGTAGAATTGCTGGCTGTTGTTGCCGTGGCGGACCATCATCTTTTCGCCGAGCACCGGCATGATGTGTTTGACCTGCGGCAGCTCACCGATCGCCGCAACATCGTCCAGGGTGATGCGCCCAGCCGGTTCGCGCAGGGTCGGGGGGCTGCCATTGAGGTATAGGATGTTGGAGCCGAAGGCGGCCATCTGTGCCATTACCTGGCGTTTGCTGCCTTCACCGACAGCCAACATCACCACCACCGACGCGACTCCGATGATGATTCCGAGCAGGGTCAGTGCCGTGCGGAAGCGGTTGATCCACATCACTCGCCATGCCGCCTGCAGCGATTCGAGCAGTTCACCTTTCCAGGCACCGTGCTGGGTTGCACCACGGTCCAGGCGCTGGCGCAGTTCTTCTGCCTGTATGCCTTTGTGGGCATGGGCGGGCGGCTGGTCGGCGGCGGAGTCACTGATCACCAAGCCGTCGCGAATCTCGATAACCCGGTGCGCCCGGGCAGCCACTTCGCGGTCGTGGGTGATGAGGATGATTACATGGCCCTGGCTGGCCAGCTCGTCGAGCAGCGCCATCACCTCGGCGCCGCTATGGCTGTCGAGGGCGCCGGTTGGTTCGTCGGCCAGGATGATGTGGCCACCGTTCATCAAGGCCCGGGCAATCGAGACCCGTTGCTGCTGGCCACCGGATAATTGATGCGGACGGTTGGCGGTGCGGCTGGCCAGGCCCAGGCGGCCGAGCAGGGCGCTGGCGCGGGCCTGGCGTTCGGCGGCTGGGGTACCGGCGTAGATGGCTGGCATCTCGACGTTTTCCTGGGCTGAGCCGGAGGGGATCAGGTGGTAGCCCTGGAACACGAACCCGAAGGCCTCGCGGCGCAGCCAGGCCAGTTCGTCGCTGTCCAGCTCGGCAACGTCCTTGCCGGCGAAGCGGTAGCTGCCGGCACTTGGGCGATCGAGGCAGCCGAGGATATTCATCAGGGTCGACTTGCCGGAGCCGGAGGCGCCGACGATGGCGACGAATTCGCCGGCATGCACGCGCAGGCTGATGCCGCGCAGGACTTCTACCCTGGGGGTGTCGACGCCGCCGTACGCTTTACGGATGTCACAGAGCTCGATCAGGGGCGTGGCCATTCAACCTCCGCTGGCGGCAGGGGCGCCGATGACCAGTCGATCACCTTCACTGAGGCCATCTAGGATCTGCACCCGCAAGCGGTCGCTCAGACCGGTGCGCACCTTGCGCTGTTCGACCTTGCCGTCGCGGCCGAAAACCTGGGCCAGGCGTAGGCCTTCGTTGTCGCTATCGTCCAGTGCGGCCAACGGGGCACTAAGCACCTGGCTGGCTTGGCCGACGACGAAAAACACCTGGGTGGTCATCTCTGCCATGAGGGCGCCATCGGGGTTGTCCACGTCCAGCAGCACGGTGTATTGCACGACTTGGCTGCCGGTGGCGCCGGCGGTGGCGCTGGCTGGGCTGCCGCCGCCCTGGCTGGTCTGGTCCAGTGGCTTGGGCGGAATGGGCAGCACCTGGCGCACGGTGCTGGTCCAGCGGCGCTTGCCGCCGGCCAGGGTGGTGAAGTAGGCGGTCATGCCAGGCTGGATCTTGCCGATATCGGCCTCCGAGACCTGGGCCCAGACGGTCATGGGGGACAGCTTGGCGATGCGCAGGATCAGCGGCGTTTGTTGCTGGGCGTTGAGGGTCTGGCCTTCACGGGCATCCACTGCCACTACCGTGCCGTCCATAGGGGCGAAGATGCGTGTGTAGCCCAGTTCGGCTTCGTCGCTGCGCAAGCTGGCGTTGGCCTGGCGGATCTGGGCCTGGTACATGTCGATGCGTGCCTGGGTCACGTTGAGCTGGGCTTCGGCCGTTTGCAGGTCTTCTTCGCGTGTGGCGCCGACCGCTGCCAGGTCGCGCTGGCGCTTGAGCTGCTGTTGGGCGAGTTTGAGCTGGGCGCGCTGCTCTGCCAGCTGCGCCTTGAGATTATCGATCGAGAAGCGCCCGGCATCGAGCTTGGCCTGCTGCGTGGAGGGGTCGATCTCGACCAGCAACTGCCCTTTGTGGACTTGATCACCAACCTCGACGTGCAGGTTGCGGATCTGCCCGGAGGCTTGTGCACCGACGTCTACGTAGCGCCGCGGCTGCAGCGTGCCCAGCGCTGTTACGCTGCTCTCGATGTCGGCGCGGGTAACGGCAACGGTACTGACCGGCTGCGCGCCGAACGGCAGAGATGTCCAGGCCAGCAGGCTGCCAAGGCCAAGCAGGCCCAGGCCGCCGAGGAGGAGGCGACGGCGAGTGTGGGTTGAGCGTCTCATGCGGACTTCCAGCCAGGGATAAAGGCCACGCGCAGCCAATCGCGGTGCGCAGGGAGGTCACAGTTAGACGAACGCTGGCAAGGCAGATTTAGGCAGGATAGTACGCGCCGGTGTGTTGCTGAGAATAATTATAATTTGTAGTATTCCACACTGATATCACTCAGTCCCCAAGCTGCTGATCAAGGGCCGGCAGGACGCCCTCAGGTACCCTCGTGGAACATTACTATCGTGAACTGGTGAGCTTTCTGTCTGCACGCTTGGGTAGCCGTCAGGCGGCGGAGGACGTCGCTCACGATGCTTATCTGCGGGTCCTGGAGCGTACTGGCAGCGAACAGATCGAGCATCCGCGTGCGTTCTTGTATCGAACCGCGCTGAACCTGGTTGTCGACCGGCACCGGCGTCAGTTGGTGCGCCAGGCCGAGCCGCTCGATGCCCTGGATGCCGATAGTCGGCTGCATAGCTCTGAGTTGCAGCATGACCTGCAGTTGGACCAGCGCCTGGCACTGATGCAAAAGGCCCTTGATGAGTTGAGCAGGCCCTGCCGTGACAGTTTTCTGTTGCGCAAAATCGAGGGGCTGTCCCATCAGCAGATCGCCGAGCGGCTGGGCATCTCGCGCAGCCTGGTGGAAAAGCACATCGTCAATGCCATGAAGCACTGCCGGGTGCGCATGCGGCAATGGGAATCCTGATTGCCAGGTTAAAGGCAAATGCAAATTCCGTCAGTCAATCACTTGATTTATGCGGCTTTCCCGACTTCTATCAAAGAAGACCGCTGCCAGGCATGGCCCTGGCAATAGCCGTTACCGGCGCAGTATGGTCATGGAGCGCACCCATTACCCAACTGCCCAGGTCCCACCATGGCAAACAAGACCCTGCGCATCCTCATCGCCGACGCACACCCGTGCCAGCGCCTGCAGCTGGAGCGGTTGCTCAATGGTTTGGGCTATTACCGGATAGCCCCCGTGGCTAGCTTCGAGGAACTGCAGCGCCTGGTGCAGTGCGCCTTGCAGCCCTTTCACCTGTTGCTGGGCAATATCGAGTTGGCCAGCCATTGTGGCGTCGATCTGGAGCGTTTCTGCCGCGTCAGCACACAAATCCAGCATGCCCTGCTTTACCATTCCAGCCAGTTGAAAGTGCCAGCAGTGCCGCAGACCGAGCGCCAGGCGGTCAGCCTGAGCCTGCCTCAGGCGCCCGATAACGAGGCGTTGGAGACGTTCATGGCAATCATCGACGCCCCGATGGTGGTCGGCAGGCTACCGCTGCCGGGCACGCTGCCGGCCAGTACAGCGCGGCCACGGCCGCGAGCCAACTTCGCGCATACGGTATTCAACCGCTAGCGGTGCCGCCGGCGGGGCAATCGGGCAGCTATTTGTTATGCTCTTGCCCTTTGCCGATCTGCGGACCCTGCCATGACTGCCATCGATACCGCTCGCCCGCCCCGGTTCAGCCGCGGCGACCATCGGACCCTGGGCCTGGCGGCGCTGGGCGGCGCGCTGGAAATCTACGACTTCATCATTTTCGTGTTCTTCGCGCTGACCCTCAGCCAGCTGTTCTTCCCGCCCGAGATGCCCGAATGGCTGCGCCTGCTGCAAAGCTTCGGCATTTTCGTCACCGGCTACCTGGCGCGGCCGCTGGGCGGCATCCTGATGGCGCACTTCGCCGACCATCTGGGGCGCAAGCGGGTATTCAGCCTGAGCATCCTGATGATGGCCCTGCCGTGTCTGCTGATCGGTGTGATGCCGACCTATGCCGACATCGGCTATGCCGCCCCGCTGATCCTGTTGGCCTTGCGCATCCTCCAGGGGGCTGCCGTAGGCGGTGAGGTGCCAAGCGCCTGGACGTTCGTTGCCGAGCACGCGCCCAACGGGCGGCGCGGCTATGCCCTGGGCTTTCTGCAGGCCGGGCTGACTTTCGGCTACCTGCTGGGGGCGCTGACCGCAACTTTGCTGGCGCAACTGTTCACCCCGCAGGAAATCCTCGATTACGCCTGGCGCTACCCGTTCCTGTTGGGTGGGGTGTTTGGTGTGATTGGTGTGTGGCTGCGCCGCTGGCTCAGTGAAACACCGGTGTTCCTCGCCCTGCGCGCGCGCCAGGAGCAACCTGTGACGTTTCCGCTGCGGCAAGTGCTGGGCGAGCACCGCCGGGCGTTGATCCCTGCTGCGTTGCTGACCTGTGTGCTGACCTCGGCGGTGGTGGTGCTGGTGGTGATCACGCCGACGGTGATGCAGCAGCGTTTCGGCATGAGTGCCGGGCACACCTTCGCCCTGAGCAGCGTGGGCATCGTCTTCCTCAACATTGGCTGCGTGCTGGCCGGGCTGCTGGTCGACCGTGTGGGTGCCTGGCGCGCGCTGATGCTGTATAGCCTGTTGCTGCCGCTGGGTATCGGCGCGTTGTACGCCAGCCTGGTGGGGCAGTGGGGCATGACCTGGCTGGCCTATGCGCTGGCGGGGTTGAGCTGCGGCGTGGTGGGGGTGGTGCCCTCGGTGATGGTGGGGCTGTTCCCGGCGCAGATCCGCGTATCGGGCATTTCCTTCACCTACAACGTGGCCTACGCACTGTGGGCCAGTACCACGCCGTTGGCACTGATTGCGCTGATGCCGTGGAGCCCATGGGTGTGTGTCGGGTTTTGTCTGATCATGGGCGCGGTGGGGCTGCTGACGGCCCTGTATTTCGGGCGTCGTGAGCCATTGGTGTTTGCGGCGGAGCCGATACCGGTCATGTGCGGCGACAAATGAGCAGGTGCATGTCTTGGGTTGTGTAGCAAGGCTTGCACCGAGCGCCGCCCGCGCGGCGCATCGCGAGCAAGCTCGCTCCTACATTTGTTCCGGGCCAAGTATGCCTGTGGGATTTGCGCGCGAACGCCCTGGCGCATGGCTCGATATCGCGTCGTACAAACAAGGCGGTCGCGCGCGCCTGGCACAGGATGGACTGGCTCGAAACAGATGTAGGAGCGAGCTTGCTCGCGATGCGCCGCGCGGGCGGCGCTCGATCTGATAGGCGCTGAACCTCTCACGGCGAACACCTCGTAGGTCCAGACGCATACTCACAACAAAAAGCCCCCGGCCCATAAGGACCGGGGGCTTTTTGTTGCCGCAAGGGCAGGGGCCTTACATGTTCGGGTAGTTCGGCCCGCCAGCGCCTTCAGGGGTGACCCAGGTGATGTTCTGGGCCGGGTCCTTGATGTCGCAGGTCTTGCAGTGCACGCAGTTCTGCGCGTTGATCTGGAAACGCTTGTTGCCGTCTTCCTGGGTGACCACTTCGTACACGCCCGCCGGGCAGTAGCGCTGGGCAGGCTCGTCGTACAGCGGCAGGTTGCTGGCGATCGGTACGCTCGGATCGGTCAGCTTCAGGTGGCAGGGTTGTTCCTCTTCGTGGTTGGTGCTGGAGAGGAATACCGAGCTGAGCTTGTCGAAGCTGAGCTTGCCGTCCGGTTTCGGGTAGTCGATCTTTTTCGAATCGGCGGCCAGCTTGAGGCAGGCATAGTCCGGCTTGGTGTCATGCAGGGTGAACGGCAGCTTGCCACCGAACCAGTTCTGGTCGACATAGTTGAACGCCGCGCCCAGCAGCGGGCCGAACTTGTGCATGGCCGGGCCGAAGTTGCGGCTGGCGAACAGTTCTTCGTACAGCCAGCTGGCCTTGAAGGCGCTGACATAGCTGTTCAATTGATCGCCGCCTTCGCTACCGGCGATCAAAGCGTCGGCCACTGCTTCGGCGGCGAGCATGCCGGACTTCATCGCGGTATGGCTGCCCTTGATCTTGGCCACGTTCATGGTGCCCAGGTCGCAACCGATCAGCGCGCCACCATTGAAGACCATTTTCGGCAGCGAGTTGATGCCGCCCTTGGCCAAGGCGCGGGCGCCGTAGCTGATGCGCTTGCCGCCTTCGAGGTACTGGCTGATCACCGGGTGGTGCTTGAGGCGCTGGAATTCGTCGAACGGCGACAGGTAGGGGTTGGCGTAGGACAGGTCGACGATCAGGCCGACCACCACCTGGTTGTTTTCCAGGTGATAAAGGAACGAGCCACCGGTGTTTTCCTTGGCCACCACGTCCAGCGGCCAGCCGGCGGTGTGCACCACCAGGCCTTGCTCGTGCTTGGCCGGGTCGATTTCCCAGATTTCCTTCAAGCCGATGCCGTAGTGCTGGACGTCGGACTCGCTGTCGAGGTTGAAGCGCTTGATCAGCTGCTTGCCGATATGCCCACGGCAGCCTTCGGCGAACAGGGTGTACTTGGCACGCAGTTCCATGCCCGGGGTATACAGGCCGTCTTTCGGGTTGCCTTCGCGGTCGACACCGAGGTCGCCGGTGACGATGCCGCGAACCACGCCGTTGTCGTCGAACAGCGCTTCCTGGGCGGCGAAGCCCGGGTAGATTTCCACGCCGAGGTTTTCGGCCTGCTGGGCCAGCCAGCGGCACAGGTTGCCCAGCGAGATGATGTAGTTGCCATGGTTGTGCATGGTCTTGGGCACGAACAGGTCAGGCACCTTGGTCGCGCTGCCGGCATCCTTGAGTACGTAGATGTCGTCGCGCTTCACTTCGGTGTTCAGCGGTGCACCGAGCTCTTTCCAGTCGGGGAACAGCTCGTTCAGGGCGCGGGGCTCGAACACTGCGCCAGAGAGGATGTGGGCGCCGACTTCAGAGCCTTTCTCCACCACGCAGACGCTGATTTCGCTACCGGCTTCGGCGGCCTTCTGCTTCAGGCGGCAGGCGGCGGACAGGCCCGCCGGGCCGGCGCCGACGATGACCACGTCGAATTCCATGTATTCGCGTTCCACTGGTTCTCTCCTACTCATCAAGGCTCGTGCTGTTGCTTTGTCTTATGGGTGCGGGGCATTTGCAGCGGTTCTACGCAACGGCGGAACTGTAGCTGGGCAAATGACGGACTACACCGTTTTGTCTTGGCCGCGCATTATATCTACACCACTTGGCGGGTCCAATACAAACGTTTGTTTGAATTTGCCGCAGGCCAGTAAAATCACAGGAACGCGGCTGGAGGGTGACCGATTTGCCGTATTGACCGGAATGGGTGTTACGGTCAAGATACGAGCGGTTTTACGTTCGCCGTAGGCTTGCAGCCGGGCGCAGGTACACCTCTAAAGACCAGGTGTGGAGCAGGGTTTTGCGGGCTTAGGTCGGTTTGTAGTGGAGTTTACACGCCACGACAGGAAATGACCCGTGAGGATTTGTCGCAAGAGTCCGAACAAGACTGTTTGGTCACTGTGAAGTTGCTGCCTCCCGATACGTTTTTAGAGGTGCCCTTGTACCCACGCGCATCGCTGGGCTCTGCCCCAGGCGACTATCTATTCACCGGAGAGTAACGAGGAATCCATGAAGGTTCTTGTAGCTGTCAAACGAGTGGTCGACTACAACGTCAAGGTTCGCGTCAAAGCGGACAACTCCGGCGTCGACCTTGCTAACGTCAAGATGTCCATGAACCCCTTCTGCGAAATCGCCGTGGAAGAAGCCGTACGCCTGAAGGAAAAAGGCGTTGCGACCGAGATCGTCGTGGTTTCCGTCGGCCCGACCACTGCCCAGGAGCAACTGCGTACTGCCCTGGCCCTGGGTGCCGACCGTGCCATCCTGGTAGAAGCCGCTGACGAACTGAACTCCCTGGCCGTGGCCAAGGCGCTGAAGGCCGTTGTCGACAAGGAGCAGCCGCAGCTGGTCATTCTCGGCAAGCAGGCCATCGACAGTGACAACAACCAGACCGGCCAGATGCTGGCCGCCCTGACTGGCTTCGCCCAGGGTACCTTTGCGTCCAAGGTCGAAGTCGCTGGCGACAAGCTGAATGTCACCCGTGAAATCGATGGCGGCCTGCAGACCGTTGCACTGAACCTGCCTGCGATCGTCACCACCGACCTGCGCCTGAACGAGCCACGCTACGCGTCGCTGCCGAACATCATGAAGGCCAAGAAGAAGCCGCTGGAGACTGTTACTCCAGACGCACTGGGCGTTTCCCTCGCCTCCACCAACAAGACCGTGAAGGTTGAAGCCCCGGCTGCCCGCAGCGCGGGCATCAAGGTCAAATCGGTGGCCGAACTGGTCGAGAAGCTGAAGAACGAAGCGAAGGTAATCTAAATGACTATCCTGGTTGTCGCTGAATACGAGGCCGGCGCCGTAGCCCCGGCCACCCTGAACACTGTCGCTGCAGCCGCCAAGATCGGTGGTGATGTGCACGTCCTGGTCGCTGGCCAGAACGTCGGTGGCGTTGCCGAATCCGCTGCCAAGATCGCCGGCGTTGCCAAGGTGCTGGTGGCTGATAACGCCGCCTACGCCCACGTCCTGCCGGAAAACGTCGCGCCGCTGATCGTCGAGCTGGCCAAGGGTTACAGCCATGTGCTGGCCCCGGCTACCACCAACGGCAAGAACATCCTGCCACGGGTTGCCGCGCTGCTGGACGTGGACCAGATCTCCGAGATCATCTCGGTCGAGTCCGCCGACACCTTCAAGCGCCCGATCTACGCGGGTAATGCTATTGCCACCGTGCAATCGAGTGCGGCCATCAAGGTGATCACCGTGCGTACCACCGGCTTCGACGCCGTGGCCGCCGAAGGTGGTTCGGCTGCCGTCGAGGCTGTTGGCGCTGCCCACAACGCCGGTATTTCGGCTTTCGTTGGCGAAGAGCTGGCCAAGTCCGACCGCCCAGAGCTGACCGCTGCCAAAATCGTCGTTTCCGGCGGCCGTGGCATGGGTAACGGTGACAACTTCAAGCACCTGTACAGCCTGGCCGACAAGCTCGGCGCTGCGGTTGGTGCTTCGCGCGCCGCAGTCGACGCAGGCTTCGTGCCGAACGACATGCAGGTCGGCCAGACCGGCAAGATCGTTGCGCCACAGCTGTACATCGCCGTCGGTATCTCCGGCGCGATCCAGCACCTGGCCGGCATGAAAGACTCCAAAGTGATCGTGGCGATCAACAAGGACGAAGAAGCGCCGATCTTCCAGGTGGCCGACTACGGCCTGGTCGCTGACCTGTTCGAAGCGGTTCCGGAGCTGGAAAAGCTGGTCTGATCCGCCTGCTTCACTTATAAAGAACCCGGCCCTCGTTTTGAGGGTCGGGTTTTTTTATGGCTTGAGGGGTGAGGGATGACGTTGCGCGGAACGGGCAGGGTGCTGGCATGTGTGGCGCTGTTGGTGTCACCACTGGCCATGGCCGCAGGCAAGTGCGAGCGCCTGGTGGCGACCGGTAGCCCAGATGCGCCGCCCTATTCGTGGCAAGACCCGAAAGACCCCGGGCACCTGATTGGCGCCAACGTCGACCTGTTGCGCCAGGTGGCTGGCGAACTGGGTGTGAAGGTCGAGGTGCTGAGTGCCGGTCGCCGTGATCAGGCGCTGGAAGAGGTGCGCAGTGGGCGCATGGACCTGCTGCTCGACACCCCCTTGCAGGTGGAGCAACTGACCGCGCTGGACTACATCCATCCGCCGTTGCAGCTCAATGAGTACCTGGTGTGGACCCGCCATGATGCAGCGGTGACCTTTGATGGCCCGGCCGATCTGGCCAGATACCAGGGCAGTTTGTCCGAGCGTGCACGCCTGACCCCGGCCTTTACTGCGTTCGCCAAGGCACAGCTCAAGCTGGTGCCGGCGCAAAACCTGACCCAGGCCTTTCAGAAACTGGTACTCGGCCAGGTGGACTATGTGCTGGCTGGCCGTTACTCCGGTATGGCCATGGCCCAGAGCCTCGGCATGAGCAATGACCTGATAGCCCGCGGCTTGCCGGTGGACAGGCCGGGCCTGTACCTGGCGCTGTCGCACAACTCGGCGTGTAATGACAGCTGGTTGCGTGGGCAATTGGCAAAAAAACTGACAGAATTGCCGATCTCTGGTGCATCCGAAGCTGTGCTGCAACGAAATGTCGAGCGCTGGAAAGCGCAGATGCAGGTACCGGCGGACGCCCCCAAACACTAGGAAGATTGCGTGAGAACCCAACCACTAATCCTTGCCCTGGCCGTGCTCGGCCTGGCTGGCTGCGCCAATGATCCGGCCCCTGAAGAGCAGATGCGCATTTCCGAACAGGCACTGGACCAGGCCAAGGCCGTCGGCGCCACTGAGCAGGTCGAAACGCTGAAACTGGCTGAAGACAAGTTGGCCCGCGCCAAGTCCAACATGCTTACCCAGGACTACCGCGATGCGCGCATGCGCGCTGAGCAAGCCGAGCTGGATGCGCGCCTGGCCGAGGCCCAGGTGCTGAACCAGAAGAGCGAAGAGCAGCTGCAGGTGCTGCAGTCGCGGGTCAAGCGCTTGCGCAAGCAACTGGAGGTGCAGCCATGATCCGTCGTACGCCTTTGGCTGCACTGGCATTGTTGGCGCTGACGGCAGGTTTGCAAGGTTGCGCCAGCCAGCGCAGCAGTGCCGCGCTGGATGAGGCCACCGTTGCCTTCCAGGGGGTCAAAGATGATTCCGATGTGCTGCGCAGCGCGCCGCGTGACGTGATTCGGGCGGGTGAGTCGCTGGCTCGCGCCGAGCGCCTGTCCAGTTACATCGGCACCGGTTCCGATGTGCGGCATTATGCTTACCTCAGCCAGCGCTACAGCGAGATTGCCCGCGAGCATGCCAAGCTGGCGCTGAACCAGGAGCGCCAGGCCAAGCTCGACCTGGAGCGCCAGCGCCTGCAGCTGGCCTTGCGTGAGGCCAAACTGGCCAGCGTGCAGCAGCAGGGCAAGTGGGTCGAGTCGCAGATTGCCGCGTTGGCTTCGGAGCAGGCCGACCGTGGCTTGGTGATGACCTTGGGCGATGTGCTGTTCGATACCGGCAGTGCCGACCTGAAGAACTCGGCCAGCCGGACTGTGCTCAAGCTGGTGCAGTTCCTGCAGCTCAACCCGCGCCGGGTAGTGCGTATTGAGGGCTATACCGACAGTACTGGCGCGGGCGAGGAGAATCTCAAGCTGTCGCGCGACCGGGCGCAGTCCGTGGCTGACATGCTTGTGGACCTGGGCATCGACGAAAAGCGCCTGCAGGTTGAAGGCTATGGCGACCAGTACCCGATCGAGGCCAATGCTTCGGAGCGGGGCAGGGCGCAGAACCGTCGGGTGGAGATCGTATTCTCCGATGACAAGGGGCGGCTCGCACCGGCGCGCTGAGTCTTGTAGAAATGGGCCGCTTTGCGGCCTGTTTTATGTCGGTTTAATCGTTTCGATAGCTGTCACGCTGTTGTATTGTCGACTACGTTGCAATCTGTCCCAGTACACTTTGCAACTGTTACGGTATCCTCTACCGTCAGTGACCCGTACAAGAACAACGAGCATGTCGACATGACCAACCTGCTGCTGTACCAGCGTATCGCCCAGCAACTGGCCGATGATATCCGTCGCGGTGTCTACCAGCCAGGCGAGCGGGTACCCTCCGTGCGCAAGATGAGCGCCCAGCTCAATGTCAGCCATGCCACGGTGTTGCAGGCCTATGCCAATCTCGAGGACCAAGGGCTTATCCGGGCGCGGCCGCAGTCTGGCTATTACGTGCACCAGACCCCTGCCTTGACCGCGCAAACCCCCGACATCGCTCGGGTGGAGCGCCCGGGCCTGGTCACGCGCGCCAGCATCATCCAGCAGGTGCTGACTGAGGCGCGCCGCGATGGTGTGTTCCCGTTTGGTGCTGCTGTGCCGCATGTCGACTACCTGCCAGTGCGCGCCCTGCATCAGCAAATCGCCAAGGTGACGCGCTTTCATAGCCCGCGCGCCTTCAGTTACATGTTCAGCCCCGGTTTCGAGCCGCTGCGCCGACAGATCGCCATACGCATGCGCGATGCCGGCGTGCTGGTCGACCCGCGCGAAGTGATCGTGACCCATGGGTGTGTCGATGCCCTGCAGATGTCGCTGCGGGTGCTGACCCGCCCAGGTGACCTGATCGCCGCCGAGTCACCGACCTATTACGGCTTGCTGCAGCTGGCTGACCTGCTGGGTTTGAAAGTGATCGAAATCCCCAGTGACCCGTCCACCGGTATCAGCCTCGAAGCCTTGCAACTGGCGGCTAACCAATGGTCGATCAAGGCGCTGGTGCTCACTGCCCGCTTGAGCAATCCGCTGGGCGGCACCGTTCCCGAAGAGCGGCAAAAGCAATTGCTGCGCCTGGCCTCGGACTTCGATATCCAGATCATCGAGGATGACATCTACGGTGAGCTGATGTTCGAGCAAGGCAAGACCAAGGCGCTGAAGGCGTTCGACCGGCTGGACCGGGTGATCTACTGTTCGAGCTTCTCCAAGACCCTGTCCCCTGGCGTGCGGGTGGGCTGGATGATCGCAGGGCGTTACCAGGACGAGATTCAGCGCCTGCAGACTTTTACCACCCACTCGGCCTGTAGCGTGACGCAGATGGGCGTGGCAGCCTACCTGGAAAATGGCGGCTACGACCGGCATCTGCGCTACATACGCCAGGAATATCGCAAGAACCTCAGTGCCTACCAGCTGGCAGTGCAGCAGCACTTCCCCGAGGGTACCCAGATGACCCGGCCGACAGGCGGCTTCATCCTCTGGGTGAGCCTGCCCGGTCGGGTCAATACCCAGGAGCTGCATGTGCGCGCGCTGGAGCAGGGCATCAGCATTGCACCAGGACTGATATTCAGTAACACAGAGCAGTTCAACCACTGTGTCCGACTCAATTGCGGCATACCTTGGAATAAAGAGGCCGAGCGGGCTGTGATTACGCTCGGTTTGCTGGCGCAGCAGTTGTGCAGGGAGACTGCGGTCACGCTGTTGTAAGGCTTGCAAGCCGCCTGTGGAACAGGGAGCATAGGCATTTTTCCTGCCAGTCTGTCCATTTGCCATGAACGCTTCGCGCTGCTTTGTCCTGATCGTGTGCCTTCTGACGTTCTGCTGCCCGGTCGTCCCTGCCTTGGCTGCGCAACCGGCAAACCAGGCTCAAACAGCTCAGGGTAAGCACGTGCCAAAAAAGGCGACTGCCAAGCCTGCACACAAGCCGGTCAGCAAAGCGGTTGCCAAGCCCTTGCCCAAGACAAATCTGGACCTCAGCCTGCCAGTCGAGATGGTCGACAACCTTGAGCCGAATGTGGGCACGCCTTCGCCAATCCAGCGGCGCAAACCTTTGTTGCCGCCCATGTTCACAGAAAAGCCAGAGACCAATGACAGTCCGTATCAGCTCAATGGCCGGCTTATCAACAACGAAATGCAGCTGCAACTGCGCAATGACAGCCGTCATGACGTGGAAGGAGCCGCCATCGATTTCGAGTATCGCCAATAGGCGGGAGCTGACTGCCAGGTCACAGCAGATTTCATCGTGCCAGCAATTTCAAACGACTGTTTGAGCGGTTACTATCCAGGGACGTTCGTCCCGTTTTGTTCCAGGGAGTCCTGATTTTGGTGAATAGCCATGCAATGCCGTGAGGGTTGTGGTGCCTGCTGCATCGCCCCGTCCATCACTTCTGCGATGCCGCGAATGCCCAATGGCAAGCCGGCGGGTGAGCGCTGCCTGCACCTGACTGCGGCCAACCTTTGCGACCTGTTCGGCAAGCCTGAGCGGCCGGCGGTGTGCGGTGGTTTCAAGGCAGATGCCGAGGTGTGCGGCAGTGATCGTGACGAGGCAATCAGGATTCTTGGCTGGTGGGAGCAGATGACGGCGGCGTGACAGGCTGGATCTTCGACAACAAGGATAAACATGATGAGATCGTTCAAGCGTATTGCACTGCTGTGTGGTGTGGGTGTTCTGCTGTCGCCTGTGGCCTGGGCTGAAAACTGGCAAGTGGCCAAGGACGAGGACGGGATCAAGGTGTCCCTCAGTGAGGTGGCCGGGTCCAAGTACAAGGCCTATCGCGGTGTGACCGTGATCAAGGCGCCGCTGGCCAAGGTCGAGGCGCTGCAGGAGGACGTGTCCGGGGCCTGTGCCTGGATTCACGAATGCAAGTCGCAGAAGCTGCTCAAGCACGAAGGTGACCAGAGCTGGACCTATACCCAGTTCAATACGCCATGGCCGGTGACGCCGCGTGATTCCGTGCTGCACATTACGACCATCAAGGAGGCGGATGGCAGCCTGACCCGTAACCTGAAAGAAGAGCCGACTTACCTGCCGGAAGAGAAGGGTTTTGTTCGGGTGGCAAAAGTCGACGGCTTCTGGAAGCTGGTGCCCAAGGGTGACAGCACTGAAGTGACCTACCAGGTGCACACTGAGCCAGGTGGTAGCGTGCCGGCGATGGTGGCCAACAAGTTCGTGGTGGATGCGCCGTTCAATACCCTGAAAGGGCTGCGTGAGCGGGCGGAGAAAAACTGAGGTTTTGTGGTG
>NZ_JBICLK010000023.1:0-3189 GCF_043105275.1 Pseudomonas sp. TYF_14 | reverse complement strand
GTCCAGTGGAGTTGTACGGGTGATCGGCCCGGCGTGCCAGTCTGCGGTCATGGTCAGTTCCTTTGACAATTGAGAAAGCAGAAAGCCCGAAGATGTTCATCTACGGGCTTTGCTGTGGTTCCACATGGCCTGGCTCGGCCTGTCAGCCTTCGAACTGTATCACCATCCGGCCTTTGATCTTGCCCTCCAGCATCTCGTCAAAGATCTGGTTGATATCCTCGATCGGTCGCAGCGTTACCTTGGGCACCACTTTGCCTTCAGCGGCAAACTGGAAGGCTTCCTGCAGGTCCTGGCGTGTACCTACCAGCGAGCCCACCACTTCGATCCCATCAAGCACCAGGCGGGGAATATTCAGGTCCATGGACTCCGACGGAAGCCCGACGGCCACCAGTCGCCCGCCAGCGCGCAAGGCATCGACAGCCGAGTTGAACGCGCCTTTGGCCACAGCAGTAACGACGGCAGCATGTGCACCGCCGGTTTTGGCCTGGATGACCTTCGCGGCATCTTCGTTGAGCGGGTTGACGACCAGATCCGCGCCCATCTCGCTGGCGAAGCGCAGTTGCTCTTCGTTGACGTCGATGGCGATGACTTTGGCGTTGAACACATTCTTGGCATATTGCAGGGCCAGGTTGCCCAGGCCGCCGAGCCCGTAGATGGCGATCCATTGGCCGGGGCGGACGTTGGAAATTTTCACTGCCTTGTAGGTCGTGACGCCGGCGCAGGTAATGCTGCTGGCGGCAGCGGAGTCGAGGCCGTCGGGTACTTTAACCGAGTAGTCGGCCTTGACGATGCAGGCCTCGGCCATGCCGCCGTCCACGGTGTAACCGGAATTCTTCACGTCGCGGCACAGGGTCTCGTTGCCGCTGTTGCAGTATTCGCAATGTCCGCAACCTTGGTAGAACCAGGCAACGCTGGCTCGGTCGCCTGGCTTGAGCGAGGTGACGCCCGGGCCAACTTCCTGGACCACGCCAATACCTTCGTGGCCCAGTACTACCCCGGTCTTGTCACCAAAGTCGCCATTTTTGACGTGCAGGTCGGTGTGGCACACACCGCAGCACTGCATCTTCAGCAGCGCTTCGCCGTGTTCGAGAGGGCGCAGGCTTTTCTCTATCACGTCCACGCGACGGCCTGGTGCAACGACAGCAGCTTTCATGAGAGCCTCCGTGTCTATCCGATGTGAGCTTGGGTTATCGTCGGGACAGCATAGACCTTGCCGGGCCAGGCAAAACTGCTTCAGGTCATGGTCAAGGTGGGCGCTTCCACAAAATACCTGCGTATGCCTGGCTGGCCTTTGCGGAAAAAAGAAAAGCCCGCGGCAAGGATGCGGCGGGCTGCAAGAACATACGGAGCAGGGCCAGTGTGCCCATCCGGATGTCGACATTTCGTGAAGGTCAGGTCATGAGGCTGTCATCATCTGCAACGAAGTGCGCAGGGTCATAAAAAAGCCCGCCATGGAAGGCGGGCAAAAGACGTTTGAAGGGAGAGCCTGCAGGTTGCGCCGGTCCGGTTAACCCAGGATTAAGCGACCACGCATTGACCCGGCACCCTGATCAGCCTATACAGGCCTGCCATTATCCCAGGAGCCAGCATGCGCGACGAAGACGACCTGCACGAACCCGAGCACGATCACCTGCTTGACCACGAATTTCTCTATGACGACATGGAGCCCGAGGCAGATGCCCAAGGCGCCGAGGATGAAGTGGAGGAAGACGAGGAAACGCTGGATGACCTCGATGACGAAGAGCGCGATCACCCAGCCTGGTTCGACGACTGCGACGACTGACTTAGCGACCATCCACCGAGAACCGCCCGGGCCCGCTTACCGCGAGCAACAGCAGGCCGCCCATGATGCTGAGGTTTTTCAGAAACTGAGTCATGTTGGCGCTGCGCTCAGGGTCGACCATGTTCCAGAATGGGTGGCCCAGCAGCGCCGTGCCCAGCACGAACAGCGCGAACAGAAAGGCCAACGGCCGTGTGTAGAAACCGAGGATCAACAGGATTGCGACGAGGAACTCCATGATGACGGCAATCCCAGCTGCCAGCATCGGGGCAGGGGCGCCGAGCGAGGTCATGTAGCCTACCGTGCCATCGAAGCCGGTCAGCTTGGCCCAGCCAGACAAGACGAAGAGGACCATCAACAGTACGCGGGCGATCAGGATAATGATGTCGCGTTGACCATCGAACAGGGAGTAGCGCATGGCGGCGTTCCAGTGGACGGGGACAAGCTCCACTTTAGCAGCTGCGCCAGACATTGCTGTCAGGCAGCAAAAAGGCGCCGCGAGGGCGCCTTTTCAACGAAGTTTGGTGCGAGTGGCGGGACTCGAACCCGCAAGGCTCACGCCGACAGATTTTAAGTCATTCTGCCCCTCATTCCGCTTACGAGAGCTGTTGAGAGCTTACGAGAGCTGAACTCGGCTTACTTGAGCTTAAAAGCTTTGAGAATCAAGGTCTTGAGGTGAGGATTGCACCGCTGCCGAGGGCTTGTGAGAGCTGAGCATGGCTGTTGGGTGCTGAGTTGAGCTGCCGGCGTAGCTACCAAGCCAGCTACCAAGAGCTACCAAGCTATCGAGTTGAATGAATTGATCGTTTTTTAGACAGCTTTAAGGCATGTGAAGGCTCACATAGCTTAGGCACGAGAGACAGATCAGTAGGAATGTGGCGCTGATGGCCGGGTCTTGCGACGGAAGGGGTGTTTAGTGGTGCCCCGAGCCGGACTCGAACCGGCACACCTTTCGGCGGCGCATTTTAAGTGCGATGTGTCTACCAATTTCACCATCGGGGCGCGATGTGAGCTGGCGATTAGACACGAAAATCTTGCGGAAATCAACGGTTTAGAGCCAGGAAGGAGTGTGGGCGTGGCATTGAAGATCAATTTTACTAAAGATGCGCTCAGAGATCTGGTTTGCCCTGAGGGTAAGTCTGAGATTTATGTGTATGACACTCATACAAAAGGCTTGGCTGTACGCGTCACTAAGGCCGGTGGAAAAACCTTTTATGTCATCCGAAAGGTCAAGGGCAAAGATCAGCGGCGCAAGATTGACGTCTTCGACTACAAGTCTACGAAACTACCAGTTATCAGGGAGGTTGCGGAAAAGAGCTACGCTAACCTGGATGTGATTTTGGTTGAGGAGCATAAAAAGAGCCTGAGGGAAAGCATTACTGTTAATGAAGCCTTTGAATCGATGATTG
>NZ_JBICLK010000022.1:0-162744 GCF_043105275.1 Pseudomonas sp. TYF_14 | reverse complement strand
TGAGGATGCTTCCTTGCCTCTACCCGACCTGTTGCGCGAGTTGCTCGATGAGTTGCTGATGGACTGGTTGTCTCTAGGTGAACGCATAACGGCGCTGAGCCGCCGGCTCGAAGCGACTGCCCAAGAGGATAAAGTCGCTCAGCGGCTGATCACCATTCGCGGCGTCGGCCCTATCATTGCCACGGCGATCGTGGCGAAACAGACCGACCCCAGCCGCTTCGCCAGTGGCCGAATGTATTCCGCCTTCTTCGGTATCGTGCCCGATCAGCACAGCAGCGGAAACAAAATCAGATTGGGCAAGATGAGCAAGCGCGGTGACGGCTACATACGCAGCCTGATGATCCAGGGCGCGCATTCCGTCTTGAGCCAGCTAAGGCCTGATTCCGATCAGCCAGATGATCGCCGCCTCTTGCGCTGGCTATCCCGCCTTGGGCGCAAGGAGGCGGCGATCAGGCTGGCTAATCGAAATCTGCGGATTATCTGGGCCCTGTTACAAAGCGATCAGGTTTACCAACGCAAACCGAACGAAAAACCGGAGGCGGCTATGAGCCTCTGACCAACCGGGTAATGCCACCGGGGCGCTAGGCGCTCCAACCCCTGCTAGTGAACATTGACCCTAGGTAAGACCGTCGCAGACCGATGCCTCCGCTCCTACAGGCCTGATAGTGGCCTCAATGTAAACGGCACACTGCGAGCTCACCACGATGTTGGCCAGAAGCAAAAAGCTTCCTCGAACAGGCCTGATACATAGATGCAACCGGGTTCCTATGTTCAAAAAAGCAGCTAGACAGTGTGGGCGAGTCCATACATAGGAGCGGGTTTACCCGCGAAGAGGCCAGCACAGGCAATACAAAGCTTCAGGGCCGCTCAGCCACCGAGTGGTCGTCCGCCACCGGCGTCCCCCGCCCGGCTTCCTGATGCCACTGCAGGGCGATCAGGATCAGCGTAGGCACCCCCAGCAGCGCCGTGATCAGGAAGAAGTCGTGGTAGCCGAACTTCTCCACAATAACGCCCGAATACCCGCCAATCAGCCGCGGCAACAGCAGCATGATCGAACTGAGCAGCGCGTACTGGGTCGCCGAGAACTTCAGGTTGGTCAGGCTTGACAGGTAGGCGACAAAGGCCGAGGTAGCCATGCCGGAGCTGAAGTTGTCCAGTGAGATGGTCACCACCAGCATTTCCAGGTTCGGCCCCATGTCAGCCAGCATCAGGAACAGGATGTTGGTGCCGGCAGAGGCTACGCCGCCGATGAACAGGATGGGCATGATGCCGAAGCGTACGATCAGCAGGCCGCCAACCCCGGCGCCGACCAGGGTCATGATCAGGCCGAAGATCTTGCTGACGCTGGCAATCTGGTCCTTGGTGAAGCCCATGTCGATATAGAACACGTTGGCCATCACCCCCATCACCGTGTCCGACATGCGATAGGTGGCGATCAGGCCTAGCAGCAGCAGAGCCTGCCAGCGGTAGCGGGTGATGAAGTCGTTGATCGGGGTCAGCACGGGGGCCAGGCCGCGACGGCCGAGGCTCGACAGGCAGGCCCAGGACAGCAGCACGTAGAGGATCAGGCGCAGGAAGGCGCGGTCTTCCAGCAGCAGGTCGAGCGGCGTGGCATCACCGGAGATCACGCTGGACCAACCGGTATTGAACATCTGGGTGAAGCTGGCCGGTACCGAGACCAGCAGGATGATCAGCACGAACACCGAGGCCATCTGGTGCACCAGCCCGTAGCGCGCTGCCGATAGCTGGGTGCGCATGGGCACTGATGGTTCGCGCATGACCAACGTGGTGAACAGGGCGGGCAGCATCATCACCCCGAACATCACGTACGTGCCGGCCCAGGCCTTGTGCAGGTAGCTGAAGCCGGTAGAGCCGAACCACTCGGCGAAGAACAGGGCACCGGCCGTGGCGAGCAAGGCAGCCACCCGGTAGCCGGCCATGTAACTGGCTGCGAGCGCGGCCTGGCGCTGGTCATCAGCGATTTCCAGGCGGTAGGCGTCGACAGCGATGTCCTGGGTAGCCGAGGCGAAGGCCACCAGTACGGCCATGGCGATCAGCCAGGAGAGATGCTGTTGCGGGTCGCACAGGCTCATGCCGACCAGCCCGATCACCACCAGTGCTTGCGACAACAGCAGCCACGAACGCCGGCGCCCGAGGCCGCCAAGCAGCGGCAAGCGCCATTGGTCGAGCAGCGGTGACCAGACCCACTTGAAGGCGTAGGCCAAGCCAATCAGGCTGGCATAACCGATGGTTTCACGGGCAACGCCGGCTTCGCGCAACCATACCGACAGGGTCGAGAACACCAGCATGTAGGGTAGGCCGGCGGCGAAACCGAGTAGCAAAAGTACCAATGTTGACGGGCTGGCATAGGCAGCAAGCGCAGCGCGCCAGGTTTTACGGGGCATGGGCCAACATCTGCCTCAAGTTTTCGAAAACAAAGCGCGCACTCTAACCGCTGTGCTCCATTGGGCGCCAGCCATGGCGCGTCATATCCACACGATTGTTGCTTACATTCACACCTTCTGCGCGTAACCGCGCCCGTTGTTCATCGCCCGACGGGGTGCCCAGCGCCAGGCTCAGCCGGCCACCTGCACCAAGCACCCGGTGCCAAGGCAGGCGTGTGTCTGCAGGCAACTGCCCCAGGGTGCGCCCAACCCAGCGCGCCGCACGGCCAAGCCCGGCCAGTTCGGCCAGTTGGCCATAGCTCACGACCTTGCCGGGTGGCACTTGGCCCAGTACTGAATACAGCGCCGTTCGTCGGCCCTCGGCCGAATCGAGGGCGTGCTCATATCCATCAGACATCTCGCCCGCCTTGGGCTGCAGATGAAACCGGACCGGTGGTCTGGTAAATGAGAGTTGAACTCAACGGCATACTCCCGGTCTGTCCTTGCTCTGGTCGTGGGTATCTGGATAATGCCCGGCTTTTTCGTCAAATCGAACCCATAGTCCGCAAACAAAGCCCGTTTATGAATTCTAGATCCTTGTTGTGCCTTCTTGCTGTTTCCCTGTGTGCCTCTCCGGTGTGGGCCGACACTGTGTGGATGAAGAACGGTGATCGGCTAAGTGGCAAGATCAAGGTATTCGACGGCGGCAAGCTGCTGCTGGAAACCCCTTATGGCGGGTCCATCGCCCTGGACTGGAAACAGGTCCAGACGCTGGAAAGCGACCAGGAGATGCTGGTCAAGCAGGACGCCTACAGCGGAGAGAAAGCCAAGTCGCTCAAGGCGGCAGAGGCAGGCAAGGTTACCTTGGCCAATGGCGATTCACCGAAGACGGTGGCGCTGGCCAGCATCGAGCAGATCATGAAGCCCAAGCCGCTGGTCGAGGATTTCGTGTGGAAAGGTAATGTCGACGTGGCGCTGGACTACAAGCGCGCCGAGAACGACACCGACGATTATGACGTGGGCTTCAAGACCACTGCCCGCCATGGCCGCTGGCGGCACAACGCCGAGGGTGAGTACAACCGCGAGACCAAGGACGACGTCACCACCACCAACAACTGGAGCGCCGAGTACGCGCTGGACCGCTTCATTACCGATAAGTGGTTCTGGCAGGGGCGTGCGGAGTACAAGCGCGATCACATCGAAGACCTGGCCCGCCAGCGCACCGTGGGTACCGGCCCGGGTTACCAGTTCTGGGACGATGAGCTGGGTGCGTTCTCGCTGGGCTCACTGATCAACCGCACTGATTTCGAGTACCGGGACGGCGGCAAGGATAATTTCTATTCTGCGGCCGTGAAGTGGGATTACACCCGCTACCTGATCGGCAAGAACGTGCAGCTGTTCACCAACGGCGAGTTCGCCAAGCCGCTGGGTGGCGTGGCCGACTACTCGCTGGATGCCGAGGTTGGCCTGCGCTACAAGGTCACCGAGTGGGCCTCGCTGAACCTCAAGGCGGAGAAGGATATCATCACGGGCACGCGTGAGAGTGACCTGGACAAGACACGCTATACCGCGGGCTTTGGCGTTACCTGGTAAGGCGTCTGGATGCAGGTCAGTGGCACAGGCAGCTGATAATGCTTATCTTGTCCCCAACCCGTCCGCCAGGAGCCGCCCTCAAGTGAGTACCAACGCCATTCGCCCCGCCCGGGAACTGCTGCTCAAGGAATACCGCGGCGTGCTTTCGACACATTCCAGGTCGATGCCTGGCTACCCCTTCGGTTCGGTCGTGCCGTACTGCCTGGACGCCCAGGGCAACCCGCTGATCCTGATCAGCCGCATTGCCCAGCACACCCACAACCTGCAGAAGGACCCCAAGTGTTCGCTGCTGGTGGGGGAGCGCGAGGCTGAGGATGTGCAGGCGGTAGGGCGCCTGACGGTAATGGCCGAAGCGCACAAGCTGGTCGAAGAGGCCGTCATCGAGGCCGCCGCCGAACGCTATTACCGCTATTTCCCGGACGCGGCCAACTATCACAAGGCCCACGACTTCGATTTCTGGGTGCTGCAACCGGTGCGCCACCGCTACATCGGCGGCTTTGGTGCGATCCACTGGCTTGACCATGTCACCTTGGCCAACCCGTTCGCGGGCAAGGCCGAGGGGAGCATGATCGAACACATGAACAGCGATCACGCCAGTGCCATTGCCCACTACGTCGAATTGACCGGGTTGCCACAGCACGTACCAGCGCAGATGGTTGGGGTAGACAGCGAAGGCATGCACCTGCGCATCGGCCAGGCAGTGCACTGGCTGCCTTTCCCCACTACTTGCAACACGCCGACACAAGTCCGCGAGGCCTTGGTTTTGCTGGCTCGCGCCGACCATTGGCCGCTTGTGATGCAAGCCGAGGGTTGAAATCCGGAGCGCAGGCATCCATTTGAGGTCTTATTGGAAGGTTATCTTCCGTCGAGGAACCCTTGATGCGTGCTTTTCTACTGCTGTTTCTGATTTTTCCTGTGCTGGAGCTGTTCGTCTTCGTGAAGGTCAGCGCGGCTATCGGTTTCTTCCCGGCGTTGCTGCTGATCATCGCCGGCTCCGCCCTGGGCGTATTGGTCATGCGGGTGGCCGGCCTGGCGACTGCATTGCGCGCCCGTGAAAGCCTGCAGCGCGGTGAATTGCCCGCCGAGGACATGTTCCAGGGCATGATGCTGGCCGTGGGCGGTGGCCTGTTGTTGCTGCCCGGTTTCATCAGCGACGTGCTGGGTGTGCTGTGCCTGCTGCCATTCACCCGCCGCCTGGCGGCGCGCAAGATGCGCGAGCGTGCCGAGGCCCAGGCCATGCGCCAGCGTGCATTCCAGGATGACCCCTTCCAGGCGCAGCCGCGTGATGGCGGCCACCGCCCGAACGTGATCGAAGGCGAGTACGAGCGCCGCGACAAGTAAGAAGGACCGGGGCCGCGCAAGCGGCCCCGGTTTTTTTTTGGCCTGATGAAAAATTTTCTATCTCGAGCCTTGTAATCGGATGTGGCGGCCTCATGTATGTGGTCACCGCAAGGTTTCTGGTGGCAACACCAGACATTACACAGGTGGTTCGCTCACAGCGGGCCACCCCCGGCAACGCCGGACAGCATCAAAACCGCCGGTGTCGAACCGGCCGATGAAAACCACAATTTGGGAGAGATCGACAATGAAACTTCGTCCTCTGCATGACCGCGTAGTCATCCGTCGCAGCGAAGAAGAATCGAAAACCGCTGGCGGTATCGTCCTGCCGGGTTCGGCCGCTGAAAAACCAAACCGCGGCGAAGTTGTAGCCGTCGGCACCGGTCGCGTCCTGGACAACGGCGAAGTTCGCGCGCTGGCCGTGAAAGTGGGTGACAAAGTGGTTTTCGGCCCGTACTCGGGCAGCAACACCGTGAAAGTCGATGGCGAAGACCTGCTGGTCATGGCCGAGAACGAAATCCTCGCCGTTGTCGAAGGCTGATTTCCCCCGACTTCCCGTTACTCCAAAGTTTTTCAAGGATTAAACGATCATGGCTGCTAAAGACGTAAAATTTGGTGATTCCGCTCGTAAGAAAATGCTGGTTGGTGTCAACGTTCTGGCTGACGCGGTAAAAGCGACCCTGGGCCCGAAAGGCCGTAACGTGGTACTGGCCAAGAGCTTCGGCGCGCCGACCATCACCAAGGACGGCGTTTCCGTCGCCAAAGAAATCGAGCTGAAAGACGCTTTCGAAAACATGGGCGCCCAGCTGGTCAAGGAAGTTGCTTCCAAGGCCAACGACGCTGCCGGTGACGGCACCACCACCGCTACCGTTCTGGCTCAGGCCATCGTCAACGAAGGCCTGAAAGCCGTCGCTGCCGGCATGAACCCGATGGACCTGAAGCGCGGTATCGACAAGGCCACTGCTGCCGTCGTTGCCGAACTGAAGAACCTGTCCAAGCCATGCGCCGACTCCAAGGCCATCGCCCAGGTAGGTACCATCTCTGCCAACTCCGACAACTCCATCGGTGAAATCATCGCCGAAGCCATGGAAAAAGTCGGTAAAGAAGGCGTGATCACCGTTGAAGAAGGCTCGGGCCTGGAAAACGAACTGTCCGTCGTAGAAGGCATGCAGTTCGACCGCGGCTACCTGTCGCCGTACTTCGTCAACAAGCCGGACACCATGGTTGCCGAGCTGGAAGGCCCGCTGCTGCTGCTGGTCGACAAGAAAATCTCCAACATCCGTGAGCTGCTGCCAGTTCTGGAAGCCGTTGCCAAGGCCGGCCGCCCACTGCTGATCGTTGCCGAAGACGTTGAAGGTGAAGCGCTGGCTACCCTGGTAGTCAACAACATGCGCGGCATCGTGAAGGTTGCTGCAGTCAAGGCTCCGGGCTTCGGCGATCGCCGCAAGGCCATGCTGCAGGACATCGCTGTCCTGACTGGCGGCCAGGTCATCTCCGAAGAAATCGGCCTGTCCCTGGAAACCGCTACCCTGGAGCACCTGGGTAACGCCAAGCGCGTCATCCTGTCCAAGGAAAACACCACCATCATCGACGGTGCTGGCGCTGACACCGAGATCGAAGCACGCGTCAAGCAGATCCGTGCCCAGATCGAAGAAACTTCCTCGGACTACGACCGTGAGAAGCTGCAAGAGCGTCTGGCCAAGCTGGCTGGCGGTGTTGCCGTGATCAAGGTCGGTGCCGGCACCGAAGTTGAAATGAAAGAGAAGAAAGCCCGCGTTGAAGACGCCCTGCACGCTACCCGTGCAGCCGTTGAAGAAGGCGTGGTGCCTGGCGGTGGTGTTGCCCTGGTTCGCGCCCTGGCAGCCATCATCGACCTGAAAGGCGACAACGAAGACCAGAACGTCGGTATCGCGCTGCTGCGTCGCGCTGTTGAATCCCCGCTGCGCCAGATCACTGCCAACGCCGGTGATGAGCCAAGCGTGGTTGCTGACAAGGTCAAGCAGGGTTCGGGCAACTTTGGCTACAACGCCGCTACCGGTGAATACGGCGACATGATCGAGATGGGTATCCTGGACCCAGCCAAGGTCACTCGCTCGGCGCTGCAAGCTGCTGCTTCGATCGGCGGTCTGATGATCACCACCGAAGCCATGGTTGCCGACCTGCCGGAAGACAAGCCAGCTGCTGGCATGCCTGACATGGGCGGCATGGGTGGCATGGGCGGCATGATGTAAGCCAGCCTTACTCCCCGCACCATAAAAAAGCCCCGGTTCGCGAGAACCGGGGCTTTTTTTATTGCTGTGTCGGGGCCTCTTCGCAGCACAAGGCTGCGCTTGAGCCTTGTGCTGTGAAACGAGTGGATCAACCGACCAGCGGATCACCGACGTGCAGGATCTTCATGCCATTGGTGCCACCGATGGTGTGGTAGCTGTCACCCTTGGTCAGGATCACCCAGTCACCTTGCTCCACCAGGCCACGTTTGAGCAGTTCGTCGACCGCCGCCTGGCTCACCTTATCGGCCGGCAGCGCGGCCGGGTCGAAGGCAATCGGGTACACGCCACGGAACATCGAGGCGCGCGCCTGGGTGGCGCGGTGCGGCGACAGGGCGAAGATCGGTACATGCGAACGCAGGCGCGACATGATCAGCGGGGTGTAGCCGCTTTCGGTCAGGGCGATGATCGCCTTTACGCCCGGGAAGTGGTTGGCAGTGTACATGGCCGCCAAGGCGATGCTTTCGTCGCAGCGCTGGAAGGTGGTGTGCAGGCGATGGCTGGACTTCTGGCTGGTCGGGTGCTTTTCGGCACCCAGGCAGATGCGTGCCATGGCCTGGACAGCTTCGATCGGGTAGGAACCGGCGGCGCTTTCGGCCGACAGCATCACCGCATCGGTGTTGTCCAGCACGGCGTTGGCCACGTCGGACACTTCCGCGCGGGTCGGCATCGGGTTCTGGATCATCGACTCCATCATCTGGGTCGCCACGATCACGGCCTTGTTGTTGCGGCGGGCGTGCTGGATGATCTTCTTCTGGATAGCGATCAGCTCGGCGTCGCCGATTTCCACGCCCAGGTCACCACGGGCAACCATCACAGCGTCGGAGGCGGCGATCAGCTTGTCGAGGGTCTCGTCATCGGCCACCGCTTCGGCGCGTTCGATCTTGGCTACCAGCCAGGCGCTGCCGCCGGCTTCGTCACGCAGCTTGCGCGCGTATTCCATATCGCTGGCGTCACGCGGGAAGGATACGGCCAGGTAGTCCAGGTCCATTTCCGCAGCCAGTTTGATGTCGGCCTTGTCTTTTTCGGTCAGGGCCGGTGCGGTCAGGCCGCCACCTTTACGGTTAATGCCTTTGTGGTCCGACAGTGGGCCACCGATGATCACCACGCAGTGCAGGGCATCTGCAGTGGCGGTTTCGACGCGCATGACCACGCGGCCATCGTCGAGCAGCAGTTCGTCACCAACGCCGCAGTCCTTGACCAGGTCGGGGTAGTCGATACCGACGATGTCCTGGTTGCCTTCGGTCAGCGGGTGGGCGGTGGAGAAGGTGAACTTGTCACCGATCTTCAGTTCGATGCGCTTGTTGGCGAACTTGGCGATGCGGATCTTCGGACCCTGCAGGTCGCCCAGCAGTGCAACATGGCGGCCGTTCTTGGCGGCGATGTCACGGATCAGGCGCGCGCGGGCCTTGTGCTCGTCCGGCGTGCCGTGGGAGAAGTTCAGACGTGCCACGTCCAGGCCGGCGAGGATCAGTTGTTCGATCACTTCCGGCGAGTTGCTGGCGGGGCCAAGGGTGGCGACGATTTTGGTGCGGCGGATGCTCATGCACAGACTCCTATAGTGAAGCGCAGCGAAAGGCTACTCCTGAATCTCGCTGTAGTCATTGTTCCGTTGCACTACCTGCAACCAAGGCAGGGTGGCATTTGAACGGGGCAGGGTATCCTTGCAAAAGGGTGTGAAGATTTGCAGGCAAACGCCGATACACTGGCATCAAAGGAGATCCCCATGCGAGCCCTGATCGTTTTAGCCTTGGCCGCCAGCGCCGTCGGCTGTACCCGCTGGTCCATGGACCACCATCTGAACAATGCCTACCGCGCCTACGACCGCGGCGATTGCGCACGGGTCATGCTCGAACTGTCGCAGGTTGATCGCACCAGCCGTGCCCGGCCGTTCATCCACCCCGAAGTGTCACTGCTGCGCGGCCAGTGCCTGGAGCGCCAGGCGTTGTACGTGGACGCGGCGCAAACCTATCAGTACCTTATCCAGCAGTACCCGGGCAACGAATATGCCTATCGCGCCCGGGCGCGCCTGCAGACCCTGGAAAAACTCGGTCATTTGCGCGGTGCAGAAACGGCCGTGGCCAACCCGGTGACGACCGTACCTTGGCGCTAACACAAAGGTGTGGTTTATTTCACGAGATTTGCTGCGCGTGCTGCGCTAATCTGTAACTCAGCTGTTACAACAACCGCCAGTACCTTGTATTCCTGGCATCAGGTACGGAATACACTCGCGATCATGTTCAACAAGCGCCACATCGAACGTCATCAACTACCTTGTGTCCTCAAGGTGTTCAACCGCTTTACCGGTCAGGAGATCGGCCAGCTAGGCAATGCCTCTGAAAATGGGTTGATGGTCATCAGCCAGCTGCCCGTGTTGGTCGGGCCTGATTACGAGCTGCAACTGCGTATGCCCCTGCCTGGCGGCGGGCACCAGTTCGTCAACCTCACGGCCAGTTGCCTGTGGTGCCGCGAGGACCAGACGCCTGGGCACTACGATTCGGGCTTTATGCTGCTGCAGTCTCCGCGCGAGTACGATGATTTCGTACGTTCGTTGCGCGACTATTTCAGTTTCCGCCCCGCCAACGCTCCCGTCTGAACGTTCATTTTTCAGAATCGCGCTAGAATCGGGTCGACCTTGACACAGGACGACCCCGTGACCTCCAGCATTTTCTGGCACGACTATGAAACCACCGGCATCAACCCGCGCTGTGATCGGCCGCTGCAGGTGGCCGGCCTGCGCACTGACTTCGACCTCAACGAAATCGACGAGCCAATCAGCCTTTATTGCCGACCGTCGGACGACATCCTGCCGCACCCGGCGGCCTGCCTGGTGACAGGCATTACGCCGCAACTGCTGGCGGAGCAGGGCCTGTGCGAAGCCGAGTTCATGACTCGCGTGCACGCCCAGCTGGCGCAACCGGGCACCTGTGGTGCCGGCTACAACACCCTGCGCTTCGACGATGAAGTGACCCGCTACAGCCTTTACCGCAACTTTTTCGACCCCTATGCCCGTGAATGGCAGGGAGGCAATAGCCGCTGGGACCTGATCGACATTGTGCGCACCGCCTATGCCCTGCGCCCGGAAGGCATTGAATGGCCGCAGCAGGACGGGCGCACCAGCCTGCGTCTGGAGCTGCTGAGCAAGGCCAATGGCATTGACCACGGTCATGCCCACGAAGCGCTTTCCGACGTGCGGGCAACCATTGCCTTGGCTCGCCTGATTCGGCAGAAACAACCCAAGTTGTATGACTGGCTGTTTCAACTGCGCAGCAAGCATAAAGTGATGGAGCAGATCCGTCTGTTGCAGCCACTGGTGCATATATCCGGGCGTTTTTCGGCGGCGCGCAATTACCTGGGGGTCGTATTGCCACTGGCCTGGCACCCGCGTAATCGCAATGCACTGATTGTCTGCGACCTGCATCAGGAAACCCTACCGTTACTGCGGGAAAGTGCTGAAGTTTTGCGTCAGCGCTTGTACACCCGGCATGATGAATTGGCCGAAGGTGAATTACCGGTACCGCTCAAATTGGTGCAGATCAATCGTTGCCCGGTAGTGGCGCCGCTGTCGGTATTGCGCCCGGTCGATCAACAACGATTGGGCCTGGACTTGACGTTGTTACAATCGCGCGGCGAACAATTGGCCAATCAACAGGCGCAATGGCAAGAAAAGCTGGAGCACATCTATGGCAAGGACGAGTTCGCCCCGAGCGAGGACCCGGAACAGCAGTTGTATGAGGGTTTTATAGGTGACCGCGACCGGCGCTTATGCGAGCAAGTTCGTGCGCTGGAACCGGCGCAGTTGAGCCATGGCCAGTGGATGTTCGATGATCCGCGTTTGCCGGAGCTGTTGTTCCGCTACCGGGCACGTAACTTCCCTGAAACCTTGACCGGCGAAGAGCGGCAACGTTGGTATGGCTTCTGCCAACAGCGCCTGAGCGAACCGCAGTGGGGGGCGCCGAATACCTTGGGCGACTTCGAAAAGGCGCGCCAGCAAGCCTGGGAGGGCGCCGACGAGGCAGGCAGGCGCGTGTTGGAGGCCTGGCAACTGCATGCTCGACAATTGCAGGAACGCTATTCAATCGGCTGATGGCAGATAAACAAAAACGCCGGCAATGTGCCGGCGTTTTTGTTGTGCGAAGCAAGAGGGCGTATGCGGATAATCAGTCCAGCAGGGTTGCCCAGCTTTCAACCACGTCGCCGCCCCAAGTGGCTTTCCACTCTTTCAGGGTCTTGTGGTTGCCGCCTTTGGTTTCGATCACTTCACCGTTGTGCGGGTTCTTGTATTGCTTGACCTTGCGTGCGCGCTTGGTGACGGTAGTCTTGACCGAACCACGAGGTGCCTTGCTCAGTTTCGACTCTGGATCGAGCAGGGCAATCACGTCGCGCAGCGACTTGGAGTACTCGCCCATCAGTGTGCGCAGTTTGCCTTCGAACTCCAGTTCTTTCTTCAGCTTGTCATCCTGCGACAGATTGGCCAGGCGGGCCTGAAGTTCCTTGATGGCTTCTTCGGTGGCGCGGTACTCGTTGATCAGGGACATGGAGTGTTCCTTAATGCGTGTTCAGAAATGTGTGGGGCAATAATAGACAGCCCATACTCGCAAGTAAACATAAGATTGGGCAATTAACTGTTAATTAAGCTGTGACAGCATTTCTCTACGTGAACAAAATTTTACATATGCCCCGTGCGTTTCCTCTTGTCTGTCAGGCAGCGCCCGTGTGGCGTTTCGGGCTTGCATATGCCATCGCGGTAACGATCAATACTGCGTTTTTTCTGGCGGACCGCTAGAATAGGCGCCTTTGCGAAGTTCTGGAGTCTCATTCATGCGCACCTATCGTCTGGTGATCGCCTGCCCCGACCGTGTAGGCATCGTGGCGAAAGTCAGTAATTTCCTGGCCTTGTACAATGGCTGGATCAACGAAGCCAGCCACCACTCCGATGAGCAGAGCGGTTGGTTCTTCATGCGTCATGAAATCCGCGCTGAATCGCTGCCGTTCGGTATCGAAGCCTTCCGTGAGGCGTTTGCGCCGATCGCCGAAGAGTTCTCCATGACCTGGCGCATTACCGACTCGGCTCAGAAAAAACGCGTGGTATTGATGGCCAGCCGTGAGTCGCACTGCCTGGCAGACTTGCTGCACCGCTGGCACACCGATGAGCTGGACTGCGAGATCCCTTGCGTGATTTCCAACCACAACGACCTGCGCAGCATGGTCGAGTGGCACGGTATTCCGTTCTTCCATGTACCGGTCGACCCCAAAGACAAGGCCCCGGCCTTTGCCGAAGTGTCGCGCCTGGTGCAGGAGCATGCCGCCGACGTCGTGGTGCTGGCCCGCTACATGCAGATCCTGCCGCCACAACTGTGCCGGGACTATGCCGAGAAGGTGATCAACATCCATCACAGCTTCCTGCCGTCGTTCGTCGGCGCCAAGCCTTACCACCAGGCCGCCCTGCGTGGGGTGAAGCTGATCGGCGCGACGTGCCACTACGTCACCGAAGAGCTGGATGCCGGCCCGATCATCGAGCAGGATGTGGTGCGTGTCAGCCATGCCGACAGCATCGAGGACATGGTCCGCTTCGGCCGTGATGTGGAGAAGATGGTGCTGGCCCGTGGCCTGCGTTATCACCTGGAGGACCGCGTGCTGGTGCATGGTAACAAGACTGTGGTGTTCGACTGACACCGTCCGGCTTGCTGTGAGATTCCGGGCTGCTGCGCAGCCCTGTCACGACAGGGGCGCAGAGCGCCCCGGCAATCCTGGGTGAAACGGCAATGACCAAGCAACGCAACAACCCCGTCGCCTCACCTCCACCGATCCTTGGCGAAGGCTGCCTGGCCCGCTACGACCCTGAAGCCCTGGATGACACGGATGGCACCGACTTCCCCGGCGCCGCCGAACTCTGGCAACAGCTCAACCCGCCTGACGCCGCCAGCGCTCCAGCAACGGACGTCCCAGCAGGCACACAAACACCGGCCCCCCAGCCAGCAGATAAAAGTAATACGTAACCGCCCGCCATATCAGGATTGCCGCAGCTGCGGTCGAGCTGCCCACCAAGGGTGTCAACAGGCTGGCCGACGTCAGTTCGGCGGCCCCGGCGCCGCCAGGCAGCAGACTGAATTGGCCGGCGCTGAGCGACAGCATCTGCACCAGGAAGCTGGGAATCCAGTGCAGGTCTACCCCCAAGCCCCGCAGCACCAGGTACAAGACGCTGTAGCGCAGTCCCCAGTGGATGCAGGTCAGGGTGAACACCAGGCTCAGCCTGCGCTTGGGCAGGCGCCAGGTCTGCGCCAGTGCTGCAACGAAGTGCAGCAGTTTGCGCGCCCAGCGACGTTTGCGCGGCTGGCCCATCCCCATGCGCTGCAACAGCCTGCCGTTCATGCGCATTATCGGGCGCCGGTAGCGCAGCAGCCCGATCACCCCGGCCAACGCTGAGCACAGCAGTAACGCACTGCCAAGCAACATGCTTTCCTGGCTGCGGCCCAGGCTGTGGAACAGCGCGTAGCCGGCAATCGCCAGCATTGCGCAGAAGAAGAACACCAGGTCGTTCAACTGGTCCATGGCAAAAACGGCGCCGCTGCGCGCCGGGCGGATGCGGTCTCGCGCCAGCAGGGCCATCAGGGTCAGCGGCCCACCACTGCCGCCAGGGGTGGTGCAGATGGCAAACTCGGTGGCCATGACCACGCCGAGGCTGCGAGCATGGCTCAACTGTTTTGCCTGCTCACCCAGCAACAGGCGCAGGCGCAGCGTATTGATGACCCAGCACAACAGAATCATGCCCAGCAGCATGAGCAGCAGGTGCGGGTCGAACCGGCTCAGCCTCGGCAGCAGCTCGCTACCACCCAGCAACGCTGGCACCAGCGCTGCCCCCAGCAATGCCAGCGCCAGCCAGGCCCAGCGCTTCATGCTGCCCCCTGGCGCTCCAGCCAGGCAGACTTGGTCAGCGGTTCGCGGCCATCCTTCAACAGTCTCTCCAGCGTGCGCAACCAATAGTCACGGGATGAGCGATGGCGCATGTCTACAGGGTGCAGTCCCAAGCGCAACGTGCTCGCGCCCCGCCAGCGCTGGCATTGCCAGTCGCACAGCGTGCGGGACAGTTTGCGACGCCATGCGCTCCGGGCGCTCCAGACCAGGCCTGGCGCATCAATCGCCGTAAAGTCTGGCAAGCGGTACAGATGCTGAGGTGTACTGGTGTATTTCAGTGGCAGGCGGCACAGCGCTTGCCGCGTGCCCTGGCTCATGAGCCAGGCCGGTGCGACAAAGCCTGCCACAGGCCAACCTTGGCTCTCGAACTGCGCCAGGCCCTCCTGTAGCCGAGTAAGCGCTTCGTTCTCATCAAGGCTGTAGAACTCGCCTTCATGGGTATAAATGCGCCGCATGAAGTAGTCGACGGGGCTGCGCGGTACGGGGCCTTCGTCAGCATGGGCATAGCCGTGAAGCGCCAGTTCGTCGCCTTTGGCAAGGCGTTCGTCCAGCAGACGGCAGAACGAAGGTGACTGGTGCAGCGGATTGCGTCGATGGAAGTCCGGGACCACCAGCCATGTCATTGGCACGTGGCCCAGCGCGTCCACGGCCCCTACGAACGGTTCATAGTCCGGCCAGGTTTCCGGGGCAACATCATGCAACACCAGCATAAGGCTGCGTTGGCTGGCGGAAGGCTCAAGCATGGGCGCGCACCTGCGGCTGGTGGCCGAGCACGGCCTGGTAGTGCTGGAGCAGGCCAGCTACCACGTTATCCCATGAATAATGTTGCTCTACATGGTGGCGGGCCTGCACGCCGAGCTCGCGGATACCTGCTTCGAATGCCTCGCGCACGGCGGATGCCATGGCCCGGCCATCGTTGGGCGTGCACAGGCGGCCACACTGTTCGTTGATGATTTCAGGGAACGCACCGGCGCGCACGGCCACCACGGGTGTGGCGCTGGCCATGGCTTCGAGAATGACCAGGCCGAATGTTTCCTGGTCGCCAGCATGCACCAGCAAATCGGCGCTGGCGATCAGCCGGGCCACCTCTGCAGCCGGGCAGAAGTGATCGATGACGCTGACATTGTGCGGCACGCTGGCCGGCATGTTCGAGCCCACCAGTAACAGATGGTAGGGGTCGCCAAGTTGCTGCATGCAGTCAAGCAGCACCGGCAGGTTCTTTTCCCGCGAGCCGCGGCCGGCAAAGATCAACAGGCGGCTGGTGTCGGCAATGCCCAGTTCGGCACGTACATGTGGGTCGCGCCGGGAGGGGTGGAAAGTGGCAAGGTCAACGCCCAGCGGCTGCACATGGACATCGCGCACGCCCAAGCGGCGTAGTTTGTCGGCCATCACCTGGCTGGGGGCCAGTACCCGATCAAAATTGCCGTAGAGCTTGCTGACGTAGGCCTCGACATTGGGTGCGAACCAGTTGCCCATGCGGTTGCTGACCAGTAGCGGCAGGTCGGAATGGTAGAAACCGATCACGGGCACGTCGAGCTGGCGCCGCGCCTCCAGCGCCGCCCAGGCGGTCAGGTAGGGGTCGCCAACTTCGATCAGGTCCGGTTTGAGCGTGCGCAGTGTATTGCACCAGGGGGCCAGGCGTACCGGAAAGCGGTAACCCTTGCCAAACGGCAAGGGCGGCGCAGGTACCTGATAGATGCCATCGCCGTGTTGGGCGCTGGCACCGGGAATCAACAGGCTGTGGCGTACGCCTTGAATGGCGTCGAGACGGTGATGTTTGGCATCAAGATAGGTACGTACGCCACCGCTGGCCGGGGCGTAGAACATGGTGATGTCGGCGATGTGCACGATCAGCATCCCTCCGGGATCGTCTTCGGGTCTGTCATCCGGCGTTGAATTGCCGGCGATGAAATGCCTAAAGGTGGACCTATCAGAAGGATAGTTTGTTCGATCGGTTTGAGAGGAGGGGAGTGCGTAATGCCTGGCGCAGCGCAGAGGCTGCGCCAGGCGAATGTGTAGCCTCTATCAGATGCGGAAGCTGCCCACCAGGTGCTTCAGGCGGCCAGCCTGCTGCTCGAGGTCGGAGCAGGCGCGCAGGGTCGCTTGCAGGTTCTCCACGCCTTCCTGGTTGAGCATGTTGATCTCGTTGATGTCCATGTTGATCGCCTCGACCACGGCGGTCTGCTCTTCGGTGGCAGTGGCCACCGACTGGTTCATGCCGTCGATCTCGCCAATGCGCACGGTAACGCTGTCCAGTCGCTCACCCGCCTGGTTGGCAATCTGCATGCTGTCCTGGCTGTGGCGCTGGCTCTGCTCCATGGTGTCGACCGACTCGCGGGCACCGACTTGCAGCTCTTCGATCATGGTCTGCACTTGCTGCGCCGACTCCTGGGTGCGGTGCGCCAGATTGCGCACCTCATCGGCGACCACGGCAAAGCCACGCCCGGCCTCACCGGCGCGGGCCGCTTCGATGGCGGCGTTCAGCGCCAGCAGGTTGGTTTGCTGGGAAATGCTGGTGATCACTTCCAGGATCTGGCCGATATTCACGGTCTTGCTGTTCAGTGTTTCGATGTGCGCGCTGGAGGTGACGATCAGGTCGGACAGGCGGTTCATCGCGGCAATGTTGCGCTCGACCACTTGCTGGCCTTCTTCGGCCAGCAGGCGCGCTGAGCTTGCGTGCTGCGAAGCCTGGGCGGCGTTGCCGGCGATTTCCTGAGCCGCAGCGCCCAGTTCGTTGATGGCGGCTGCGACACTGTTGGTGCGGTTGGACTGCTCGTCGGAGTTGGTCATCGACGAGTTCGAAGCGCTGATCACCCGCAGGGCCACTTCGTTGACCTGCTCGGTGGCTGAGGACACTTCGCGAATGCTGCTGTGAATGCGTTCGACGAAGCGGTTGAAGGCGTTGCCGAGGACACCGAATTCGTCGTGGCTGTGGATGTGCAGGCGCTTGGTCAGGTCGCCCTCACCTTCGGCGATGTCTTCCATGGCGCGGGTCATGGTGTGCAGCGGTTGCATCAACACGCGGATCAGCAGGCCGAGCAGGCCGATGATGATCACCACTGCCACTACCGTGGCGATCACCGCAGAGGTGCGGAAGGTGCTGAGCATCGAGAAGGCCTTGTCCTTGTCCACCGACAGGCCGATGTACCAGTTCGCCGACGGCAGGCCGGTAATCGGGCTGAAGGTCAGCAGGCGGGTCTGGCCATCGCTTTGCACTTCGGTCAGCTCGCCGGTCAGTTTCGGCGTGTGCTGCGGGAACAGGTCCGACAGCGACTTCATGACCAGATCCTTATCCGGGTGCACCAGGATCTTGCCCTGGTCGTTGACCAGGAAGGCGTATCCCATGCCGCCGAAGTTCAGCGAGTTGATGATCTGCACCAGGCCGTCCAGGGCCAGGTCGCCGCCGACCACGCCAACGCTGCTGGAGACCTTGCTGAGGATGCCGATGACCATCTTGTTGGTGGTCATGTCGATGTAGGGTTCGGTCAGCGTCGCGCCGCTGGCGTTCATGCCGTCCTTGTACCAAGGGCGGGTGCGCGGGTCGTAGCCGTCGGGCATCTTCGCGTCCGGGCGCACGCTGAAACCGCCGTCGACTTTGCCCAGGTAGACCGTGAGGAAGCTGGATATCAGCGCATTCTGACCCATCAGGGTTTCGGCGTTGGCCGGGTCCTGGGCAATGTTCTGCGCCAGGTTTTCCACCAGTTTTATCCGGCCCTCGAACAGGTTGCGAATGTTGGTCGACGTGGAGGCGCCCATTTCAGCCAGATAGTTTTCCAGGTCCTCGCGGATCGCATTACGCTGGAGGTAATCGTTGTAGAGGGTGAAAAGGCTGAAGGCGAGTATCACGATCAGTGATGCCGCCAAAAGAATCTTGTGGCTGAAACGAAGGCTTTTGTTCATGGCGTAATCGGTTCCGCTAAGGTTTTATATCAGGCGTTCGCACGAGTGGAGCCGTAGGTTGTGCAACATCCCGAAAAGTCCCTTTTCGGCTGTTCCTCTCTATTAAGGCGAATAACACCCACAGGTATCGGCCGAATTAAGCTAAAGCTTGAGCAGAGGATTAAAGAGATGTCGGAATTTTCGACCATCGTTGTAGGCGCGGGCCCGGATGGCCAGCCAGTCGGGCAAGCAATGCGCCTGGCCAACCGCCACGGTCTGGTGGCTGGCGCAACCGGTACTGGCAAGACCGTCACCCTGCAGCGCCTGGCGGAGGTGTTCAGCGACGCAGGGGTGGCGGTGTTCGCCGCGGATGTCAAAGGCGACCTTTGTGGCCTGGGTGCTGCCGGTGCGCCACAGGGCAAGGTGGCTGAGCGCATCGCCGGCATGCCGTGGCTGGGGCATACGCCCAGGGCTTACCCGGTGAGCTTGTGGGATGTCGCCGGGCAGTCTGGCCACCCGCTGCGCACCACCCTCAGTGAAATGGGGCCGTTGTTGCTGGGCAACTTGCTGGAACTGACCGACAGCCAGCAGGCGGCGCTTTATGCAGCATTCAAGGTGGCCGACCGCGAAGGCCTGCTGCTGCTGGACCTCAAAGACCTCAAGGCCCTGCTGGCGCATCTGAAGGACAACCCACAGCTGCTCGGCGAAGACAGCGCGCTGATGACCACGGCCTCCACCCAGGCTTTGTTGCGCCGGCTCGCTACCTTGGAGCAGCAGGGCGCCGAGGCACTGTTCGGCGAGCCGGCATTGCAACTGGAGGACCTGCTGCGCCCTGATCCGGATGGACGTGGACGTATCCACCTGCTCGATGCCAGCCGATTGGTGCACGAGGCACCCAAGGTGTACGCGACGTTCCTGTTGTGGCTGCTGGCCGAACTGTTCGAGCAGTTGCCCGAGCGCGGTGATGCCGACAAGCCGGTGCTGGCGCTGTTCTTCGATGAAGCACACTTGCTGTTCAACGGCACGCCAAAGGCGCTGCAGGACCGTCTCGAGCAAGTGGTCCGGTTGATCCGCTCCAAGGGGGTGGGGGTCTATTTCGTTACCCAGTCGCCGGGTGACTTGCCCGACGCGGTACTGGCCCAGTTGGGCTTGCGCATTCAGCACGGCTTGCGGGCGTTCACGGCCAAGGAGCAGAAGTCGCTGCGGGCGGTAGCCGATGGTTTTCGTCCCAACCCAACATTCGAAACCCTGGCGGTGCTTACCGAACTGGGTATTGGCGAGGCGCTGGTGGGGACGTTGGAAGAAAAGGGCACTCCGGCGATCGTGCAGAGGGTGCTGGTTGCACCGCCGCAGTCGCGTATCGGGCCACTGGGTGCGGCTGAGCGCAGTGCGCTGATTGCGGCTTCGCCATTGGCCGGGCGCTATGACAAACCGGTGGACCGTGAGTCAGCCTATGAAATGCTGAGCCAGCGTAAGGGCGAGCCGGTGGAACCGGCGCCGCAACCGAAGGCGGATGAAGAGAGTTTTGCCGACAAGGCGGGTGAGTTCTTGCAGAGTGCAGCGGGGCAGGCGATCAAGTCGGCAGTGCGCCAGGCCGCTAACCAGTTGGGGCGGCAGTTGGTGCGCGGGTTGATGGGGTCGTTGTTAGGGGGCAAGAAAAGGTAGTCTTCCTGCGCCGCGCCATACCCTTGGTAGCACAAGCCCGCTCCGGCAAAGAACAAGGTGGCGTAGGCATAACGGCTATGAAAAAGGCGCCCGAGGGCGCCTTCATTCATTGCGGTGTCACTCAGCCAATGGCTTTGGACGCCAGCCAGAACAGGCCGGCCGCCAGGCCCATCGAGGCAGGCAGGGTCAGGACCCATGCCAGCAGGATGGTTTTCACAGTGCCGCCTTGCAGGCCACTTTTGTTGGCGACCATGGTGCCGGCCACGCCGGACGACAGCACGTGGGTGGTCGACACCGGCAGGGCGAATACGTTGGCCATGCCGATGGCGCAGGCTGCGGTGATCTGTGCCGACATGCCTTGGGCATAGGTCATGCCTTGTTTGCCAATCTTCTCGCCCACCGTCAACACCACGCGCTTCCAGCCAACCATGGTACCCAGGCCAAGGGCCAGTGCGACGGCCACGATCACCCAGAACGGGGCGTATTCGGTGGTGGCGGTGAGGTCTTTGCGCAGTTTTTCAAGGTCGGACTTTTCACGGGCGTCCAGGCCTGGCAGCTTGCCAACCTTCTTCGCCGTGTCATCCAGGCACAACAGATAGCGGCGCACTTCAACGCGCTTCTCGGCATCGAGGCTGTGGTAGTCCGTCACGCCCTTCAGCGAGGTCTGCAGCGCAGCAATGGTCGGCTCGGTCTGCTGCGGGTTGCAACTGAACTGCTCCGGCAGGTCGCTGGCCTTGGCCTTGCCCAGTGCCAGGAACTCGCCCAGGGTGGCGGCGTTACGCTGGTAGAACTGGCTCATGTGCAGGGTGGCGTCGCGAGTACGTTCGATCTGGTAGGTGGTGCTGTTCAGGTCGAGTACGAACTTGGCCGGGACAATACCGATCAGCACCAGCATGATCAGGCCGATGCCTTTCTGGCCGTCGTTGGAGCCGTGCACGAAGCTCACGCCCATGGCGGAAACCACCAGGACCAGACGGTTCCAGAAGGGCGGGTGCTTCTTGTCGTCGAGCTTGCGGCGCTGTTCCGGGGTTTTGTGCATCTTCGACAGCGGGCGCCACCATTTCAGGCCGATCAGCACCAGGGCAGCAACGGCGAAGCCGGCCATTGGCGAGACCACCAGCGACATGGCGATATCGATCGCTTTCTGCCAGTTGACGCCGTCGCCCAGCGGAATGTCGTTGATCAGGGCGTTGGCCAGGCCAACACCGAGGATGGAGCCGATCAGCGTGTGCGAACTGGAGGCGGGGATGCCAAAGTACCAGGTGCCCAGGTTCCAGGTGATGGCCGCAGCCAGCAACGAGAAGACCATGGCCAGGCCGTGGCCGGTGTTCACATTGATCAGCAGCTCTACCGGCAACAGGTGCACGATGGCATAGGCCACCCCTACGCCGCCGAGCAGAACGCCAAGGAAGTTGAACACGCCGGAGAAGAACACGGCGAGGTGCGGCGGCATGGCTTTGGTATAGATGACGGTAGCTACCGCGTTGGCGGTGTCATGAAAGCCATTGATGAACTCGAAGGCGAGTACGAAGGTCAAGGCGAGCAGCAGGCTCACCAACACCCAGGCATCCAGTCCGCTGAATAAATCGATCATGAAGGTTGTCTGGCGGGTCTTAGGGGGGCGGGATTATGCCAGAAAACCTTGGCAATCGATGCACCTGTAACAGGCAGATGACAGTCTTCATGGTGCAAGCGTGTCATGCAGAGGGGGGCGGTACGGGAGGTAAATAGCGGCTAAAAATCACAAAGTAGGGCGAAAAAAGGCCGAAATCTTGAGAAAAATCCATTCCGCAAAAATTCAAACGACTGTATGAAATTTGTGTGATTCCATTTCATCATCGGCCAGACAGTAAAGATCGAGCTCGCCCGGGTAGGCCGGGCGACGACGCGCAGAGGGCCCCGAGGCTCAGGGATTGTCGCTGCGCAGTTCTTTTTCGATGCGTTCCAGTTCCTGGCTGAAGGCCTGGTCGCGAACGCTGGCACGCTTGCGCCAGGGTTTGCGTTCCGGATCCGGTTGTGCGGCGTATGTGGTGACTTCGCCACCATAAACATCCTTGTAACGTTCAGCCTGGCGCTTGAGTTCCGCGCGCAGTTCATCTTTCGTCACGTGCAGTACCTGAAATAAGTGTAATGACTGTTGTCATGCATTGTGCAACATGCATTTTGCCTTGCTGGCCGCAACGGCTTGATAAAGCGGAAGGTTCAACGACCACGGTAAGCGGAGGGCCTGCGCAATCGATTATAGCAACCGATAATTCGCCGAACATCGATAATTTACGCAACCCCGACATCATCTGGCGTAAGTAGCAGATTGTGCCCGCGAACAGTTGGGACCTTTCGTACAAAGTTTGAAAGGAATGGCGGATAGAAGTTCGTTGCAATGTCAGGGCGGGCCGTAATGAAAAACGGCCTCGCCGAAAGGCGAGGCCGTTGCCTGGGGACTTCTACGGTGGGTACCTGACCAGTCTCTCCAAAGAAGCCACAAGTGGCATGGGAAAGGTATAAGCAAAAGTGTCGGCGGTCAATTGCGATTATCGGCCGTTTGTTCGATAATCGCACGAACCGGTGTTTTTTTTGAGGTGTGCGATGAGTGACGAAACCCTGGGCAACGATTCCGGCAATGCTGAGGTGGCGCGACCTGCTTCGGCTGCCATGGCGCCGCCGATCGTGGCTTCCCCGGCCAAGCGCATCCAGGCCTTTACCGGTGACCCGGACTTCATGACCTCACTGGCACGTGGCCTGGCCGTGATCCAGGCATTCCAGGAGCGCAAGCGCCACCTGACCATCGCCCAGATCAGCCACCGTACCGAAATCCCTCGCGCGGCGGTGCGCCGTTGCCTGCACACGTTGATCAAACTGGGTTACGCCACCACCGACGGGCGTACCTATTCGCTGCTGCCCAAAGTGCTGACCTTGGGGCATGCCTACCTGTCGTCGACGCCGCTGGCAATTTCTGCACAGCCGTACCTGGATCGCATCAGCGACCAGCTGCATGAGGCGGCCAACATGGCCACCCTCGAGGGCGACGACATCCTTTATATAGCCCGTTCGGCCACGGTCGAGCGGCTGATCTCGGTCGATCTGTCGGTGGGCGGGCGCCTGCCGGCCTATTGCACGTCGATGGGGCGCATTCTGCTGGCGGCCATGGATGACACCAGCCTGCGTGAGTACCTGGAACGTGCCGACCTCAAAGCGCGCACCAGCCGCACCCTGAATGACCCCGAATCGTTGTTCGCCTGCATCCAGCAGGTGCGCGCACAGGGCTGGTGTGTGGTAGACCAGGAACTGGAACAGGGGCTGCGATCGATTGCCGTGCCGGTGTATGACGCTTCGGGGCAGGTGTTGGCTGCGCTGAACGTCAGTACCCATGTCGGGCGGGTGACCCGCAGTGAACTGGAGCAGCGGTTCTTGCCGATTTTGCTGGCAGCCAGCCGGGACCTTTGCCACCAGTTGTTTGGTTGAGACCGCAGGGAGCACTTTGCGGCCCCGGATCAGAACAGGCAAAACCGTTTCCTGTGCGATAAACGCACAGTGTCGTGCCGGGTGAATTGCGTCACCTCGGCCGGCTGATTAATGTCTCTCGCAACGGTCGGCTAGCCGACCGAACAAGAAAAACACTAGAGGCACTCACTCATGAATACTGTCACCTCGCTGCTGCGGCCGCACCCGCATGCAGTATCGTTATATCCAGGCTGACCCAGGCCATATACCCCAATCATCGCCCTTGTACCGGATGCCCGCGTGCAATGGCCTGACTGTGCCCCACATTCTGGATAACAATAATGAACCAAGCGCAAACCAACGTCGGCAAAAGCCTCGACGTTCAGTCATTCATCAATCAGCAGCCGCTGTCCCGCTATCAGTGGCGGGTCGTGCTGCTGTGCTTCCTGATCGTCTTCCTCGACGGCCTGGACACCGCTGCCATGGGGTTCATCGCCCCTGCACTGTCGCAAGAGTGGGGGATCGACCGCGCCAGCCTTGGGCCGGTCATGAGTGCCGCGTTGATCGGCATGGTGTTCGGCGCCCTGGGCTCCGGGCCGCTGGCTGACCGTTTCGGCCGCAAAGGCGTGCTGGTGGGGGCGGTGCTGGTGTTCGGTGGCTTCAGCCTGGCCTCGGCCTATGCCACCAACGTCGACCAGTTGCTGGTACTGCGCTTCCTGACTGGCCTGGGCCTGGGTGCAGGCATGCCCAACGCTACCACGCTGTTGTCCGAATACACCCCGGAGCGCCTCAAGTCGCTGCTGGTGACCAGCATGTTCTGTGGCTTCAACCTGGGCATGGCGGGTGGTGGCTTCATTTCCGCCAAGATGATCCCGGCCTACGGCTGGCACAGCCTGCTGGTCATCGGTGGCGTGCTGCCGTTGCTGCTGGCGCTGGTGCTGATGGTCTGGCTGCCGGAGTCGGCGCGGTTCCTGGTGGTGCGCAACCGCGGCACCGACAAGGTGCGCAAGACCTTGTCGCCAATCGCGCCGCAAGTGGTGGCCGAGGCAGGCAGTTTCAGCGTGCCTGAGCAAAAGGCGGTGGCTGCGCGCAACGTGTTCGCGGTGATCTTCTCTGGCACCTATGGCTTGGGCACCGTGTTGCTGTGGCTGACCTATTTCATGGGCCTGGTGATCGTCTACCTCCTGACCAGCTGGCTGCCAACCCTGATGCGTGACAGCGGCGCGAGCATGGAGCAGGCGGCGTTCATCGGCGCGCTGTTCCAGTTTGGCGGCGTGCTAAGTGCAGTCGGCGTGGGTTGGGCCATGGACCGTTTCAATCCGCACAAGGTGATCGGCATTTTCTATCTGCTGGCCGGGGTGTTCGCCTACGCAGTTGGGCAGAGCCTGGGCAACATCACCTTGCTAGCCACGCTGGTGCTCGTTGCCGGTATGTGCGTGAACGGTGCGCAGTCGGCAATGCCATCGCTGGCGGCGCGCTTCTATCCCACCCAGGGCCGGGCCACAGGCGTATCGTGGATGCTGGGTATTGGCCGCTTTGGTGCGATTCTCGGCGCCTGGAGTGGTGCAACGCTGCTGGGCCTGGGCTGGAGCTTCGAGCAGGTGCTGACGGCGTTGCTGGTACCGGCGGCGCTGGCGACCGTGGGAGTGGTCGTCAAGGGGCTGGTCAGCCACGCCGACGCAACCTGAGGGCGAGGGCCGCGTTGCGGCCCATTCACAGCGTAACGCCGCTCCCGCAGGGGCGGCGTTGTGCTGCAATCAGGGCGCACAGTTGCCCTGCGCGTGGGGTGGATAGTCGTGCAACAAATGGTTCGTTAATCGCACAAATAGTCGATTATCGGATTGTAAGGTGCCCACCAGTCTCCTTAATCTGGGTTCATCGAAGCACCCTGACCAGGAGCCTCCAAATGCCACGCGCAGACCATTTCCGAACCCACCCAAATCGAGCTGTCCGCCATGCGTGACCTCGACGCCCGTACCGCCGCTGACCATGGCCAGCTGGCAGGAGAAGCCTGATGCACGACGTATTCATCTGTGATGCCATCCGTACCCCGATCGGCCGCTTCGGCGGCGCCCTGGCCAGCGTGCGGGCCGACGACCTGGCAGCCGTGCCGCTGAAGGCGCTGATCGAGCGCAACCCTGGCGTGCAGTGGGACCAGGTAGACGAAGTGTTCTTCGGCTGCGCCAACCAGGCCGGTGAAGACAACCGCAACGTGGCCCGCATGGCACTGCTGCTGGCCGGCCTGCCGGAAAGCATCCCGGGCGTCACCCTGAACCGTCTGTGCGCGTCGGGCATGGATGCCGTCGGCACCGCGTTCCGCGCCATCGCCAGCGGCGAGATGGATCTGGTGATTGCCGGTGGCGTCGAGTCGATGTCGCGCGCCCCGTTCGTCATGGGCAAGGCTGAAAGCGCCTATTCGCGCAACATGAAGCTGGAAGACACCACTATTGGCTGGCGTTTCATCAACCCGCTGATGAAGAGCCAGTACGGTGTGGATTCCATGCCGGAAACCGCCGACAACGTGGCCGACGACTATCAGGTTTCGCGTGCTGACCAGGACGCTTTCGCCCTGCGCAGCCAGCAGAAGGCTGCCGCCGCACAGGCTGCCGGCTTCTTTGCCGAAGAAATCGTGCCGGTGCGTATCGCTCACAAGAAGGGCGAAATCATCGTCGAACGTGACGAACACCTGCGCCCTGAAACCACGCTGGAGGCGCTGACCAAGCTCAAGCCGGTCAACGGCCCGGACAAGACGGTCACCGCCGGCAATGCCTCGGGCGTGAACGACGGTGCTGCGGCGATGATCCTGGCCTCGGCCGCAGCGGTGAAGAAACACGGCCTGACTCCGCGTGCCCGCGTTCTGGGCATGGCCAGCGGCGGCGTTGCTCCACGTGTCATGGGCATTGGCCCGGTGCCGGCGGTGCGCAAGCTGACCGAGCGTCTGGGGGTTGCGGTAAGCGATTTCGACGTGATCGAGCTTAACGAAGCATTTGCCAGTCAAGGCCTGGCGGTGCTGCGTGAGCTGGGTGTCGCTGACGATGCACCACAGGTAAACCCTAATGGTGGCGCCATTGCCCTGGGCCATCCGCTGGGCATGAGCGGTGCACGCCTGGTGCTGACTGCGCTGCACCAACTGGAGAAGAGTGGTGGGCGTAAAGGCCTGGCGACCATGTGTGTGGGCGTTGGCCAAGGTCTGGCACTGGCCATCGAGCGGGTTTGACCTGTACCGGCCGCTTCGCGGGCAAGCCCGCTCTTACAGGGATCCACGCAATCACCTGTGGGGGCGGGCTTGCCCGCGAAGAGGTCTGTCCTGTGAGACACAAGGCCAATTGCCAGCCAGATAGCGGAACGAGTGTGTTACTAGGTATGTCTAGACTTACCTAGGACCCTCCAGGAGTGAAACCCTCATGACCTCAACCTATTACACCGGCGAAGAACGCAGCAAGCGCATCTTCGCTATTGTCGGTGCCTCGTCAGGCAACCTGGTGGAATGGTTCGACTTCTACGTCTACGCCTTCTGCGCGATCTACTTTGCCCCGGCCTTCTTCCCCTCTGACGACCCCACCGTGCAGTTGCTGAACACGGCAGGTGTATTCGCCGCAGGCTTCCTGATGCGCCCCATTGGTGGCTGGATCTTCGGCCGCCTCGCCGACCGCCACGGTCGCAAGAACTCCCTGATGATCTCGGTGCTGATGATGTGCTTCGGCTCCCTGATGATCGCCTGCCTGCCCACCTATGCCAGCATCGGCACCTGGGCCCCGGCGCTGCTATTGCTGGCCCGCCTGATCCAGGGGCTGTCGGTAGGGGGCGAATACGGCACCACGGCCACCTACATGAGTGAAGTGGCACTGCGTGGGCAGCGCGGCTTCTTTGCTTCGTTCCAGTACGTCACCCTGATCGGCGGCCAGTTGCTGGCGGTATTGGTCGTGGTGATCCTGCAACAGCTGCTGACTGAAGATGAACTGCGGGCCTGGGGCTGGCGCATTCCCTTCGTGGTGGGCGCCATCGCCGCCCTGATCTCGCTGATGCTGCGCCGTTCGCTGCACGAGACCAGTAGCGCCGAAGCCCGCAATGACAAGGATGCAGGTTCGATCGGAGGTTTGTTCCGCAATCACGCAGCGGCGTTCATCACGGTACTGGGCTACACCGCGGGTGGCTCGCTGATTTTCTATACTTTCACCACCTATATGCAGAAGTACCTGGTCAACACCGCGGGCATGACCGCCAAGAACGCCAGCTACGTGATGACCGGGGCGTTGTTCCTGTTCATGGTGGTGCAGCCGTTCTTCGGCATGCTGTCCGACCGTATCGGCCGGCGCAATTCGATGCTGCTGTTCGGCGGCCTCGGTACCCTGTGCACCGTGCCGCTGCTGATGGCGCTGAAAACCGTGACCAGCCCGATCATGGCCTTCGTGCTGATCAGCCTGGCCCTGTGTATCGTGAGTTTCTACACCTCGATCAGCGGTCTGGTGAAGGCCGAGATGTTCCCGCCGCAGGTGCGTGCACTGGGTGTTGGCCTGGCCTACGCGGTGGCCAACGCAGCATTCGGCGGTTCGGCCGAGTATGTGGCCCTGGGCCTGAAAACCCTGGGGATGGAAAACACTTTCTATTGGTACGTGACGGCGATGATGGCGATTGCCTTCCTGTTCAGCCTGCGCCTGCCGAAGCAGGCGGCGTACCTGCACCATGATGATTAAGGACGCTGCATGAGCAACCAACTGTTCGACGCCTATTTCACCGCGCCGGCCATGCGCGAGATTTTCTCCGACCGAGGCCGCCTGCAGGGCATGCTGGATTTCGAAGCCGCGCTTGCCCGAGCCGAAGCCTCTGCCGGTTTGGTCCCGCACAGCGCGGTAGCGGCCATCGAGGCGGCATGCCAGGCCGAGCGCTATGACGTTGGCGCGCTGGCCAATGCCATCGCCACCGCGGGCAACTCGGCCATTCCGCTGGTGAAAGCGTTGGGCAAGGTGATCGCCACCGGCGTGCCAGAGGCTGAGCGCTATGTGCACCTTGGGGCCACCAGCCAGGATGCGATGGATACCGGTCTGGTTCTGCAGCTGCGCGATGCCCTCGATTTGATCGAGGCCGACCTCGGCAAGCTGGCCGATACCCTGTCGCAGCAGGCCTTGAAGCACGCCGATACGCCCTTGGTGGGTCGTACCTGGTTGCAACACGCCACCCCGGTGACCCTGGGCATGAAACTGGCCGGTGTACTGGGTGCTTTGACCCGCCACCGTCAGCGCCTGCAGGAACTGCGCCCGCGCCTTCTGGTCCTGCAGTTCGGCGGTGCCTCGGGCAGCCTGGCGGCGCTGGGCAGCAAGGCGATGCCGGTGGCCGAAGCGCTGGCCGAACAGCTCAAGCTGACCCTGCCCGAGCAGCCCTGGCACACCCAGCGCGACCGCCTGGTGGAGTTTGCCTCGGTATTGGGCCTGGTTGCCGGCAGCCTGGGCAAGTTCGGCCGTGATATCAGCTTGCTGATGCAAACCGAGGCGGGGGAGGTGTTTGAGCCTTCTGCGCCGGGTAAGGGTGGTTCTTCGACCATGCCACACAAGCGCAACCCGGTGGGTGCCGCCGTGTTGATCGGTGCCGCGACCCGCGTGCCGGGCCTGCTGTCGACGCTGTTCGCAGCCATGCCTCAGGAGCACGAACGCAGCCTGGGCCTATGGCATGCCGAGTGGGAAACCCTGCCGGATATCTGCTGCCTGGTCTCTGGCGCCCTGCGCCAGGCTCAAGTGATTGCCGAGGGCATGGAGGTGGATGCCGCGCGCATGCGCCGTAACCTCGACCTGACCCAAGGCCTGGTGCTGGCCGAAGCGGTGAGCATCGTCCTCGCCCAGCGTCTGGGTCGCGACCGTGCCCACCACCTGCTGGAACAATGCTGCCAACGCGCGGTGGCCGAACAGCGGCACCTGCGTGCCGTGCTGGGTGACGAGCCGCAGGTCAGCGCCGAGCTGTCTGGCGAAGAACTCGATCGCCTGCTCGACCCTGCCCATTACCTGGGCCAGGCCCGCGTCTGGGTGGCGCGCGCCGTGTCCGAACATCAACGTTTCACTGCCTGAAGGAGACCGCTGTGGCGCACTTGCAACTGGCCGATGGCGTTTTGAATTACCAGATCGATGGCCCGGATGACGCCCCGGTGCTGGTCCTGTCCAACTCGCTGGGTACCGACCTGGGCATGTGGGACACCCAGATTCCGCTCTGGAGTCAGCACTTCCGGGTGCTGCGCTATGACACCCGTGGTCACGGCGCATCGCTGGTCACTGAAGGCCCTTACAGCATCGAACAGCTGGGCCGCGACGTGCTGGCCCTGCTCGATGGCCTGGACATTCAAAAGGCTCACTTCGTCGGCCTGTCGATGGGCGGCCTGATCGGCCAGTGGCTGGGTATCCATGCAGGTGAGCGCCTGCACAGCCTGACCCTGTGCAACACGGCCGCCAAGATCGCCAACGACGAGGTGTGGAACACCCGTATCGACACGGTACTCAAGGGCGGCCAGCAGGCCATGGTCGACCTGCGCGATGCCTCCATCGCCCGCTGGTTCACGCCAGGCTTTGCCCAGGCACAGCCGGAGCAGGCCCAGCGTATCTGCCAGATGCTGGCGCAAACCAGCCCACAAGGCTACGCAGGCAACTGTGCAGCGGTACGTGACGCGGATTATCGTGAGCAACTGGGCCGCATCCAGGTGCCCGCGCTGATCGTTGCCGGTACGCAAGACGTGGTTACCACCCCTGAGCATGGCCGCTTCATGCAGGCCGGTATCCAAGGTGCCGAGTACGTCGACTTCCCGGCGGCGCACCTGTCCAACGTCGAGATTGGCGAGGCCTTCAGCCGCCGCGTGCTCGATTTCCTGCTGGCTCACTGAGGACAACGCCATGGACGAGAAACAACGTTACGACGCTGGCATGCAAGTGCGCCGCGCAGTGCTGGGTGATGCCCACGTGGACCGCAGCCTGGAGAAGCTCAACGACTTCAATGGCGAGTTCCAGGAAATGATCACCCGCCACGCCTGGGGTGACATCTGGACCCGCCCGGGGCTGCCGCGCCATACCCGCAGCCTGATCACCATCGCCATGCTGATCGGCATGAACCGCAACGACGAGCTGAAGCTGCACCTGCGTGCGGCGGCCAACAATGGCGTGACCCGCGACGAGATCAAGGAAGTGCTGATGCAGAGCGCGATCTACTGCGGCATTCCGGCGGCCAATGCCACGTTCCACCTGGCTGAGTCGGTGTGGGATGAACTTGGCGTAGAGTCTCGCCAGTAAACCGTGATCACGGGCAGGCCCCTGCAACAGGGCGCTTGCCCGCGAATGGCCTTTACACCGATGCCTTTTTTTGCCGCATGGCAATCGGGCCGGCGTTGGCTTCCACGGCGCGCTTCAGGGTCGGGCACAGGCCCAGCATGAACGCAGCTTCCGCCACCACGAACAGTGGCCCGATGATCAGGCCGCTCACGTCGTCGACAAATGCCGGTTTGCGGCCTTCGTAGTAATGGCCGATGAACTGGATGATCCAGCCCACCACGAACGCCCCCAGCCCGGCGCCGAGCCATAGCGTTGTCGACTGCACTGCCAGCGCCTCACCGACCCACAGGCACAGGCCCAGCAACAGCCCCATCACCAGCCCGAAGCGCAGGTCCAGGCGCAAGTAGAACCACACAGATGCCGCCGCTGCCAGCAGGGCAGGGGACAGCCACATGCCAGCTATCTCCCAGCCTGGGCGTGAAAGCAGGATGGTGACTGCCAGCACGATCATGGGGATGCCGACGAAGTGGGTGGCGATGTTGCGTGGATCGCGGTGGTAGTTGGCGTATTGGCTCAGGTGGTCGACGAGGGTTTTCATTGTTGTGCCTCCCTGTTCTGCTTTGTTTCACCTGTACCTGATAGTGATCAGGATAGCCTGCAGTCACCACCATCATCAGCTCAGCGAATGGCGGCAGCTCGCACTGGGCAATTCATGGCAGGGTTTTCATCACGCTGTTGCCAATGATGCCTTCAAAAGGGAGGGCGTCTGGCCTCTTCGCGGGTTTATCCGCGAAGAGGCCAATTGAGTCACAGAAGATTCAGCGGATAACTCACAATCAAGCGGTTCTCATCGAACGCGTTGGTGCTGAAGTCGCGACGCATGGTCGAGTTGCGCCATTTCAGCGACAGGTCCTTGAAGCTGCCCGACTGCACCACATAGGCCAGCTCTGTTTCCCGCGCCCATTCCTTGCCATCGTCCACGCTGCCCACGGTGACGTTGTCACCCTTGATATAGCGGTTCATCAGGGTCAGCCCGGGTACGCCGACGGTGGCGAAGTTGAAGTCATGGCGAACCTGCCAGGAACGCTCCTTGGCATTGTCGAAGCTTGAATTGTAGCTGTCGTTGGCCAGGGTACCGCCACTGGTGCCATTGACCCGCATCCAGGCATCGTCGCCGCTGACCTTCTGCAGGCCAACGTAAAAGGTGTGGCCTTGGTAGCGCGCCGAAAGCAAGGCGGAGGCGGTGCGGTTGTCCAGCTTGCCGGCCCGTTCGGCGCCATCTTCCTTGCCGATGAAGTAGCCCAGGTTGGCGCCCAGCGTCCAGTCGCCCAGCGGCTGGCTGTGCGTCAGGTTGAGGTATTGCTGGCGGTAGATGTCCTTGAGCTGGGCATCCCACAGGCCGATCATGGTGCGCTTGTCGTTGAAGGTGTACTCACCGCCGCCGAAGTTGAAACGGTCGGAGGTGAAGGCGGCTTTACCGTTGAGCGACATGTCTTCCATGCTGGCATCGTTGCGCGGGCTGTTGCCGCGGAACTGGCCGGCGTACAGGGTCAGGCCGGCGATTTCCCTGGAGGTCAGCTGGCCACCGCGGAATGTTTGCGGCAGTGAGCGGCCATCGTCCGAACGCAGGATTGGCAGTACCGGCATCCATTCACCGACTTTCAGCTCGGTTTCGGACAGCTTGGCCTTCAGCGCCACACCCAGCCGGCCAAAGTCATCGGCCGGGCGGCCGTCGTCATGCACGGGCAGCAGATGAGTGTTGGTGGTGCCTTTACCGCCGTCGAGCTTGACCGAGTACAGGCCCAGTACGTCCACGCCGAAACCGACCGTGCCCTGGGTGAAACCGGAGCGGGCATCGAGGATGAAGCTTTGTGTCCATTCCTCGGCCTTGCCCTGTGGGTGGGCCGGATCGACGAAGTTACGGTTGATGTAGAAGTTGCGCAGGTTGAGGGTGGCCTTGGCGTCCTCGATGAAACCACCTTCGTTGGCGGCGAATGCGGGGAGGGCGCAGGACATGGCCAACAGGCCAGGCAGCAGCTGACGTGCGGGTAGCGAAATGCTCATCTGTCGTGGATCTCTTGTTTTTATGGTCGAGCCGGTGCACTGCGGGATCGGGCCTGCAGGTGCGGGTGTTTTTGATGAACTTGAGTAACGTTGCGTGGGGGGATGGTGCGGGGTAGTGCGGGGGTGAGGCAATTCGCCGCAAACGGAACGGGGCGATAATCGAACGGAATGTTCCGGTTGGTTAATAACTCTTCTGGGGCGGCCTCTTCGCGGGTAAACCCGCTCCTACGACGGCTTGCGCCCAGCCGGCACAGGCAGTAAAAACAAAGCCCACCGATAAGGGTGGGCTTTCTGCTTTTGCAACAAGGCCGATCAGCCTTTCGGTGTTTCCACCGATGCCTGCTGGTTGGCCTGCCCTGTCTGCTCGTACCAGCCACCGCCAAGCGCCTTGTACAGGTTGACCTCGCTGGTCAGCTGCGACAGGCGGTCTCCGATCAGCGCTTGCTGGGCACTGAACAGGTTGCGTTGGGCATCGAGGAAGGTCAGGTTGCTGTCAATCCCGATGCGGTAACGGCGTTCGGCCAAGCGGTAGTAGTCCTGGTTCGCCTGCACCAGGTCGCGCTGGGCCTGCAACTGCTCTTCGAAGGTCTTGCGAGCCGCCAGGCCATCGGAGACTTCCTGGAAGGCCGTCTGGATGGTTTTTTCGTACTTGGCGACGTTGATGTCCTTCTGGATTTTCGAGTAGTCCAGGCTGGCTTTCAGGCTACCGGCGTTGAAGATCGGCAGGTTGATCTGCGGCTGGAACAGCCAGGTGCCCTGGCCGCCCGAGAACAGGTGGCCCATGTCGGGGCTCAGGCTGCCGGCGTTCGCGGTCAGGCTGATGCTCGGGAAGAACGCTGCGCGGGCTGCACCAATGTTGGCGTTGGCAGCCTTGAGCAGGTGCTCGGCTTCCTGAATGTCCGGGCGACGCTGAAGGATATCCGATGGCAGGCCGGCCGGTACTTCGGCCAGTTGGTCGGCATCAAGCTCCAGCGGCTTGGCCAGGTCGGCAGGAATGCCGGTGCCCAGCAGCACGGTCAGGCTGTTGACGTCCTGGGCGACCAGGCGCTGGTACTGCGAGTACTTGACCCTGGCGCCTTCCACGGCGGTACGCGCCTGGCTGACGTCCAGGGCCGAGGCCACGCCGACTTCGTTGCTGCGACGGGTGAGGTTGTAGCTTTCCTCGTAGGTCTTCAGCGTTTCTTCGGTCAGCTTGAACAGGGCCTGGTCGGCCTGCCAGGTGTAGTAGGCGTTGGCCACGCTGGCTACCAGGGCGATTTGCGTGGAACGACGCGCCTGCTCGCTGGAGAGGTAGGTTTCCAGGGCCTGCTCGGTCAGGCTGCGCACGCGGCCGAACAGGTCCAGCTCGTAGGCGCTGACGCCCAAGGTGGCCGAGTACTGGCTGGTGATGCCAGATTCGCCCGTTTGCGACATGTTCGCCGGGACACGCTGGCGGCTGCCGCTGCCGGTGGCCGAAACCGCCGGGAACAGGTCGGCGCGCTGAATGCGGTATTGCGCACGGTAGGCGTCGAGGTTCAACGCCGCGACGCGCAGGTCGCGGTTATTGACCAGCGAGGTCTGGATCAGCTGTTGCAGCGCCGGGTCGTGGAAGAACTGGCGCCAGCCCTGTTCAGCAGCGGCAACATCCGCCGATTGCGTCGGCGAGTAAGCAGGGCCTTGCGGCCACTGCGCAGCCACCGGCGCCTCCGGGGTCTGGTAGTCAGGGATCAGCGAGCAGCCGCCAAGAATGAAAGCGGTTACCGCCAGGGACAACAAAGACTTGGTCATTGCCCAGCCTCATAACGTGGATTTTCAGGGGTGACGTCTTTTTCCGGCTCTTTGCTGCCGAACAGCGACGACACTGCGACGAAGAACAGCGGTACCCAGAAGATAGCCAGCACGGTCGCACTGATCATGCCGCCGATCACGCCAGTACCGATGGCGTGCTGGCTGCCGGCGCCGGCGCCGCTGGCGATGGTCAACGGTACCACGCCCAGGATGAACGCCAGCGAGGTCATGATGATCGGGCGCAGACGCATGCGGCACGCCTCGATCGCTGCGTCGTACAGGCTGCGGCCTTGTTCGTGCAGCTCCTTGGCGAATTCCACGATCAGAATGGCGTTTTTCGCCGCAAGACCGATGGTGGTCAACAGGCCAACCAGGAAGTACACGTCGTTGGACAGGCCGCGCAGGCTGGTGGCGATCAGCGCACCGATGATACCCAGCGGTACTACCAGCACCACAGCGATCGGGATCGACCAGCTTTCGTACAGGGCCGCCAGGCACAGGAACACGAACAGCACCGAGAGGGCGAACAGCGCCGGCATCTGCGAGCCGGAGAGTTTTTCCTCGTAGGACATGCCGGTCCAGGAGAAGCCGATACCGCTCGGCAGCTCGCCTGCAATGCGCTCGACCTCGGCCATGGCTTCACCGGTACTGTAGCCAGGCGCCGGTGCACCGAGGATTTCCATCGCTTCGACACCGTTGTAACGCGACAGCTTCGGCGAACCGTAGGTCCATTCGCCTTTGGCGAAGGAGGAGAACGGCACCATCTCCCCTGCGCCGTTGCGCACGTACCATTTTTGCAGGTCTTCCGGGCTCATCCGCGCGCTGGGTTCGCCCTGGATGTACACCTTCTTGACCCGGCCACGGTCGATGAAGTCGTTGACGTAGCTGGCACCCAAGGCAATCGACAGGGTGTTGTTGATGTCGGCAATGGTCACGCCCAGGGCGCTGGCACGTTCGTCATCAATGGTCAGCTGGTACTGCGGTTCATCGTTCAGGCCGTTCGGGCGCACGGCGCTGAGGATCTTGCTCTGCGCAGCTTTGGCCAGGAACTGGTTGCGCGCCTCCATCAACTTCGCGTGGCCGACACCGCCGCGGTCCTGAAGGAACACGTCGAAGCCGGTGGCGTTACCCAGTTCAAGCACCGCTGGCGGGGCGAAGGCGAACACCATCGCATCACGGAAGGTAAAGAAGTGCTGCTGGGCACGCTGGGCCAGGGCGAACACGCTGTTTTCCTTCGAGCGTTCATCCCAGGGTTTGAGCATGATGAAGGCCATGCCCGAGCTCTGGCCGCGGCCTGCGAAGTTGAAACCGTTGACCGTGAACACCGACGATACGGTATCGGCTTCGTCCTTGAGCAGGTATTCACGCATCTGGTCGACCACGACCTGCGTGCGTTCGGCACTGGAGCCGGCCGGGGTCTGCACCTGGGCGAACAGTACGCCCTGGTCTTCTTCTGGCAGGAACGCGGTAGGGATGCGGGCGAACAGCCAGATCATGCCGACCACGATCAGCGCATAGGCCAGCAGGAATGGCACCTTGTTGCGCAAGATGGCGCCTACACTGCGCTCGTAGCCGTTGACGCTGCGGTCGAAGTTGCGGTTGAACCAGCCGAAGAAGCCACCTTTGGCGGTGTGGTGCTCGCCCTTCTTCAGCGGTTTGAGCATGGTTGCGCAGAGCGCCGGGGTGAAGATCAGCGCAACCAGCACCGACAGGCCCATGGCCGAGACGATGGTGATGGAGAACTGCCGGTAGATCACACCCGTGGAGCCGCCAAAGAACGCCATGGGCAGCAGTACGGCCGAGAGCACCAGGGCGATACCCACCAGGGCGCCCTGGATCTGTTCCATCGAGCGTTTGGTCGCTTCCTTGGGCGGCAAGCCTTCCTCGGACATGACCCGCTCGACGTTCTCCACCACGACGATGGCGTCGTCCACCAGCAAGCCGATGGCCAGAACCATGGCGAACATGGTCAGGGTGTTGATGCTGAAGCCCGCGGCGGCAAGGATGCCGAAGGTACCCAGCAATACCACCGGTACGGTCATGGTGGTGATGATGGTGGCGCGGAAGTTCTGCAGGAACAGGTACATCACCAGGAACACCAGCACCACGGCTTCGATCAGGGTGTGGATCACGCCGCTGATCGATTCGGTGACCACTGGGGTGGTGTCATACGGGAATACCGCCTTGACTCCCGGCGGGAAGAACGGTTCCAGGCCTTTGATGGTCTCGCGCAGTGCCTTGGCGGTGTCCAGCGCGTTGGCGCCGGTTGCCAGTTTTACCGCCAGGCCGGAAGCCGGCTTGCCGTTGAACTGGGCGCTGACGGCGTAGTTTTCACCCCCCAGGCCTACTTGGGCGACATCGCCCAGACGCACCTGTGAACCGTCTTTGTTGACCTTGAGCAGGATACTCTCGAACTGCTCGGCGGTTTGCAGGCGGGTCTTGCCGATGATGGTGGCGTTCAGCTGGGTGCCCGGCAGGGCTGGCAGGCCGCCGAGCTGGCCGGAAGACACCTGCACGTTCTGTGCGGCCACAGCGGTCTTGACGTCGACCGGGGTCAGCTGGAACTTGTTCAGCTTGGCCGGATCGAGCCAGATACGCATGGCGTACTGCGCACCGAACACCTGGAAGTCACCTACACCCGCGGTACGCGAGATCGGGTCCTGCATGTTCGAGACGATATAGTTGGCCAGGTCGTCCTTGGTCATGCTGCCGTCTTCGGAGACCAGGCCGATCACCAGCAGGAAGTTCTTCACTGCTTTGGTGACGCGGATACCTTGCTGCTGCACTTCCTGCGGCAGCAGCGGGGTGGCCAGGTTCAGCTTGTTCTGTACCTGTACCTGCGCGGTGTCGGGGTTGGTGCCCTGTTCGAAGGTGGCGGTAATGGTCATGCTGCCGTCGGAGTTACTTTCCGACGACACATAACGCAGGTTGTCGATACCGTTGAGCTGCTGCTCGATCACCTGCACCACGGTGTCCTGCACGGTTTGCGCCGAGGCGCCCGGGTAGGTCACGGCGATGGCGATGGCTGGCGGCGCGATACTGGGGTACTGGTTGATCGGCAGCTTCAGGATGGACAAGGCCCCGACCAGCATGATCACCAAGGCGATCACCCAGGCGAAGATCGGGCGATCGATAAAGAACTTCGACATGGTTTACTCCGCTTTGGCGTCTGCTTTCGCCGCGTTGGCCTGATCAGGACCGGCCGGCTTCTTGACGTTGGTGGCATCGCTGACCTTCACCTCGACGCCTGGGCGCACGTACTGCAGCCCTTCGGTGATCAGGCGGTCACCCGGGTTGAGGCCTTCCTCGATCAGCCAGTCGCTACCCAAGGTACGGCTGGCCTTGAGCTGGCGCAGTTCGACCTTGTTCTCCTGGTTGACCACCAGGGCGGTGGGTGCGCCCTTGAGGTCGCGGGTCACGCCTTGTTGCGGTGCCAGGATGGCGTTGGCGTTGACCCCGGCCTTGAGCCGCGCATGCACGAACATGCCTGGCAGCAGGGTGTGATCGGGGTTGGGGAACAGGGCGCGCAGGGTCACCGAGCCGGTGGTCTCGTCCACCGCGACTTCGGAGAATTCCAGGCGACCTTCCTGCTTGAACAGGCTGCCGTCTTCCAGTACCAGCTGAACCGAGGCGGCGTTGTCGCCGGCCTTCTTCAGCTGGCCGCTTTCCAGGTCACGGCGCAGCTTGAGCAGCTCGGCGGTGGACTGGGTAACGTCGACATAAATAGGATCGAGCTGCTGGATGGTGGCCATGGCGTCGGTCTGGCCATTGCTCACCAGTGCACCCTCGGTGAACGAAGAGCGACCGATACGGCCGCTGATTGGCGCCAGAACCTTGGTGTAGCGCAGGTCGATCTGTGCGCTCTTGAGCGAAGCCTCAGCCTGCAATCGTTTGGCATTGGCGTCGTCGTATTCCTGTTTGGAGACGGCCTGTTCGTCAATCAGTTGCTTGTAACGTTCGGCCAGTGAGCGTGTAGCCAGCAGGTTGGCCTTGGCATTGGCCAGGGTGGCTTCGTACACGGCAGGGTCGATCTGATACAACTGCTGGCCTTCCTTGACCTCACTGCCTTCCTTGAACAGGCGCTTGAGGATGATGCCGTTGACCTGCGGGCGCACTTCGGCGACGCGGTAGGCACTGGTTCGCCCCGGCAATTCCGAGGTGAGGGTGAAGGCTTGCGGCTGGATGGTCACGACGCCGACCTGAGGAGCCTGCGCCGCTGGCGCTGCTTCTTCTTTCTTACAGCCACTGAGCAGGGTTGCCAGGGCGACGGCGGAAACCAGAGCGGTAACGGCTGGCTTGAATTGCATGAGGATCCTCGGGTCGCTGGAGCAGGGAGACGCTCAAGAGTAATGGAAGAGATCTTGATCTGGAAAAAATGCTATCCGGTGGATAAATAGCTTGCTAAGGAATATACTTACATTCATGGTTGTTTGTAAATACTGCTGGGTGGTACTCAGGTACAGCCTCAGCGCTTGATTAGCTTATCCGAGAGGCCCCGGCAGAGGTGCCCCCGGAGCGTTCCCCGCACGCGCTGCGCGTTCGGGCCAGATGAGGTTGTACTGCCATGGTCCGTCGAACCAAAGAAGAAGCCCAGGAAACCCGTGCCCAGATCATCGAGGCGGCGGAAAGGGCCTTCTACAAGCGCGGGGTTGCGCGAACCACCCTGGCCGACATCGCCGAACTGGCGGGTGTGACGCGGGGGGCGATCTACTGGCACTTCAACAACAAGGCCGAGCTGGTGCAGGCGTTGCTCGACAGCCTGCACGAGACCCATGACCATTTGGCGCGCGCGAGCGAAAGCGAGGATGAACTCGACCCGCTTGGCTGCATGCGCAAGCTGCTGTTGCAAGTGTTTAACGAGCTGGTGCTCGATGCCCGAACCCGTCGTATCAATGAAATCCTGCATCACAAGTGCGAGTTCACCGATGACATGTGTGAAATTCGCCAGCAGCGCCAGAGTGCGGTGCTGGATTGCCACAAGGGCATCACCCTGGCGCTGGCCAATGCCGTACGCCGGGGCCAGTTGCCTGGCGAGCTGGATGTCGAGCGCGCGGCGGTGGCCATGTTTGCCTATGTCGATGGCCTGATCGGGCGCTGGCTATTGCTGCCTGACAGTGTCGATCTGTTGGGTGATGTCGAAAAATGGGTCGACACCGGGCTGGATATGCTGCGCTTGAGCCCGGCTCTGCGCAAATGACACTTTGTTAAGGATTGTGAGGGAGTGTTTCCCCTTTGTGTTAAGGGGGTATTAAGGGCATGGCCGCCCGCGGCTGTTCGCAGCACAAGGCGGCTCTTGCAGCGAGTGCGTAGCCTTCAGCGGCCGCGCAATTGCCGGTCGGGCAAGGCCAGTGCCGCAAGCAGTCCCAGCACCGCGACGACCGCACTCCCCATCAGCAGCTGCCGGAACGTTTCCAGCAACCGCCCCTGCGTCCCCGGGTCCACCTCTGCGGCCTTCAAGCTCCCCAGCAACGGATTACCCGACAGTTCGAAACCACCCTGATGCAGCAGTGCCAGCAACAAGCTGGACATGCACGCCACGCCCATGGCTCCACCCAACGAACGGAACAGGTTGGTGGTGCTGGTGGCCACGCCGATGTCCTTGCTGGCCACCGCGCTTTGTGTGCCCACCAGTGAGGTCGGGAATTGCAGCCCGCAGGCTATGCCGGTCAGCAGCATGAATAGCGCACTGAGCAACGCTGATTGCGGCGGGGTCAGTGCCATCGCGAAAATGGCCACTGGCATCAGCAGTGCACCGGCCAGGATCTGTGGCTTGTAGCGCCCGGTCCGGCTGGTCATGCGGCCTCCTGTGAAGGCGCCCATGGGCAGCCCCATGGCCAGCGGCAGCAGATGCAGGGCGGCGCTGTCGGCACCGGCGCCGGTAATGCCCTGGTAACGCAGGGGCATGAGCATGGTCAGCGAAATGGACTGGAAGCTGGCGAAGAAGATCACCGCCCAGCACAGCACTGCCACACGGTTGCCGAACAGGCTGAGCGGCAGCAGCGGCTCCGGGCAGCGGCGTTCGTGGGCGATGAATAGCGCCAGGCCCAGCAGGGCGCAGCCGAACAGCGCCAGCACGGCCGGGTCGGCCCAGGCGTGGCCCTGGCCCACCAAGGTGATGCCCAGCAGCAGGCTGCCAAGGCCGAGAATCAACAGCATGGCGCCAAGGTAGTCCACCTGTGCCTCACGACGCTGCACTGGCATGTCGCCGAGCGCACGGCGAATGGCCCACAAGGCGACCAGCCCCAGCGGCAGGTTGATCCAGAACACCCAGCGCCACGACAGGTACTCGGTCAACCAGCCGCCCAGCACTGGCCCGGCCACGCTGGCCGCGGCGTACATGCTGCTGAAGTAGCCCTGGTAGCGGCCGCGTTCGCGCGGGGGCACGAAGTCGCCAATGATTGCCTGGCTCACCGAGACCATCCCGCCTGCGCCGATACCCTGCAGTACCCGGGCCAGCACCAATTGCGGCATGTCCTGGGCCATGGCGCAGGCAATGGAGGCCAGGGTGAACAGGCTGATACCGGTGAGGATCATCCGGCGCCGGCCGTAAAGGTCGCCCAGTTTGCCGTAGATCGGCACGGCCACGGTCATGGCCACCATATAACCGGAGATGACCCAGGCCAGCAGGCCGACATCGCTGAACTGCGCCGAGATGGCGGGCAGCGAGACAGCGACGATGGTCTGGTCCAGTGCGCCGAGGAAGATGGCCAGCATCAGGGCGGTGAGCACGTTGCGCAGGGCGGTGGGGGGCAGGGCGGCGGTCACGGGAATACCTTGTTTTGTCTATGGCGGCCCCTTCGCGGGCAAGCCTGCTCTCACAGAAGCCCTCGGATTGTAACCTGAGTTAGGTAGCTTCCTATGTACTATCTGCATCCCCTATGCAAGATCGGCATTGGCGCATTCATCCAGTGCTGCATGGCTGCGTGATATCGTTGGTATGCCACAGAGGCTGAAATCCGGGGCTTGCACCAGGTTGGTGCAGCATATTGCCGCAGGTTTTTCAGTCCGCTGTCTCCCACACCTTTTATTCCTCTGCCTGCATGTCGAGCATGACCGCCCAGATGGCGACGGTTGGAACAGGTCAGGTAGACCCGATTACAGGGGTCGGTAGTTACCGTTCAAATTTCAACTTTTTTGCGGAGTGATCATGCCCAAGGCTTCCCACCAAGATCTGCGTTTTGCCTTCCGCGAGCTGCTCGCTTCAGGTTCCTGTTTCCACACTGCCTCGGTGTTCGACCCAATGTCGGCACGCATTGCCGCAGACCTGGGCTTCGAAGTCGGTATCCTCGGCGGTTCGGTCGCTTCGTTGCAGGTACTGGCTGCTCCGGACTTCGCTCTGATCACCCTCAGCGAGTTCGTCGAGCAGGCCACCCGCATTGGTCGGGTCGCGCAACTGCCGGTACTGGCCGACGCCGACCACGGCTATGGCAACGCACTGAACGTGATGCGCACGGTGATCGAACTGGAGCGCGCCGGTGTGGCCGCACTGACCATCGAGGACACCCTGCTGCCTGCCCAGTTCGGGCGCAAGTCCACTGACCTGATCCCGGTCGAGGAGGGCGTTGGCAAGATCCGCGCGGCGCTGGAGGCACGAGTCGATTCGTCCCTGTCGATCATTGCCCGTACCAACGCGGGCGTACTCAGCACCGAAGAAATCATCGTGCGTACCCAGAGCTACCAGAAGGCGGGCGCTGATGGCATCTGCATGGTCGGGGTCAAGGACTTCGAGCAGCTTGAGCAGATTGCCGAGCACCTGACCGTGCCGCTGATGCTGGTCACCTATGGCAACCCGAACCTGCGCGATGACGAGCGCCTGGCGCGTTTGGGCGTGCGCATCGTGGTCGATGGCCATGCGGCTTACTTTGCCGCGATCAAGGCCACTTACGACTGCCTGCGGCTGCAGCGTGGTCGGCAGAACAAGTCGGAAAACCTCAGTGCCACCGAGCTCTCGCACACCTACACCCAGCCAGAAGACTACATTCGCTGGGCCAAGGAATACATGAGCGTCGAAGAGTGATCGGCAGGGCGCCGTTCATTCAACGGACGGCGCTCAAGGTTGCACTGTGAGGCACGCAATGTGCCTGCTCGCAGCTATTGGCGACGCTGGGCTGGCTGCGTAGCAGTTCGGCGCGCCAGCAGGCTGAGCCATACAGCGCTGTAACTGCGGTAAGGGCCATGACAAGGGCGACTCTTCTTGACTTGATGCCCATGGTGCTCACCTCCTGTGACAGCGATAGGGGTGTACGCCACTAGTATAGATCCCGATCCCACTCCGGCTCGTCCTTGAAACGCTGTACCAGGAAATCCAGCATGCTGCGCAAGGTCGCCGGCATGTGTTTGCGCGACGTATACACCGCATTAAGGTTCAGTTCACGCGGTTTGGCCTCGGGCAGCAGACGCACCAGTTCACCCCGGCGTATGGCGTCTGCGGCCTGGAAGGTTGGCAGCATGGCGATACCTGCGCCAGCCAGCGCGGCCCTCTGCAGGGTCATCACCTCATTGGCACTGATGTTTCCCGATACGGGGACGGCGACCTGCTGGCCGGCTACCGCGAAATGCCACAAGCTGTGTCCGAAATAGGCATGGGTCAGGCAGTTGTGCAGGCTCAGTTCCTCAACCCGTTGCGGCGTGCCTCGCTCATTCAGGTAGGCCGGTGCCGCGCACACGACCGAGCGGCACACGCTCAGGCGCCGGGCGATGAGGCTGGGGTCCACGTCATTGCTGGTGCGAATGGCCAGGTCGATGCGCTCGTCCACCAGGTTGACAGTGCGGTCGAGCATCTGCAGTTCTACCTTCACGTCAGGGTAGCGCCGCACATAGGCGGCCACTGCATCCACCAGCTGTGCCTGGCCGAATGAGGTACTGACGCTGATACGCAGCGCCCCCCTTGGCGCGTCTTCCGGCTGCTGCACGGCGGCCTGCAGGTCGCCGGCCAGTTCCAGCAGTTGCCGGCAGCGAGGCAGGGTTTCCTGGCCGGCTGCCGTGAGGCTGAGCTTGCGCGTGGTTCGCTGCATCAGCCGCGTGCCAACCCAGTCTTCCAACTCTGCCAGGTAGCGCGACACGACCGGCCGCGATAATTGCAGATAATCCGCCGCCGCCGACTGGCTGCCCAGGTCGATGACTGTGACGAATACACGCATGGCGTTGAGGCGATCCATGATTTGCCCGATTTCAGAAACAAACTATGTCTGAGCATCGCATTTTTTGTGACGAATCGGGTAACTAAGCTGTGCGCATTGTTTGCCGGAAGGCGTTATCCGAAGCCGGCAGACGAGAGCCCTGGCGCTGGCGGCGAAGGTCGCCAAGGGCAGTCATTTCGTTCAACTGATGGAGAGTATTTCATGAGCAAGATCGCAATCATCGGTGCCACTGGCCGCGCTGGCAGCCAGTTGCTGGAAGAGGCCCTGCGCCGTGGTCACCGTGTACTGGCCATTGCCCGCGACCCTTCCACGCTTGAAGGGCGGGAGGGTGTGACCGTCAAGTCGCTGGATGCCACGGATAGCGCGGCCCTGCAAGCAGCCGTCGCAGGTATGGACGCTGTGTTGAGTGCCGCGCATTTCTCGACAATGCAGCCGCACGCCATCATCGAGCCGGTGAAGCGCGCCGGGGTCAAGCGCCTGCTGGTGGTGGGTGGCGCCGGTAGCTTGTTGCTGCCGTCAGGGCATCGGGTGATCGACAGCCCGGATTTCCCGGAGGCGTATAAAGCCGAGGCCAGTGCCGGCGTGCGTTTTCTGGAGGCGCTGCGGCGCGAGCCGAACCTGGACTGGACCTTCCTCTCGCCTTCGGCTGAGTTCGTTGAGGGTGAGCGCAGAGGTCACTATGCGCTGGGCAAGGATCATCTGTTGATCGGTGCGGACGGCAAGAGCTGGATCACGTTTGCCGACTATGCGATTGCCATGCTGGATGAGCTGGAGAAGCCGAAACACTCGCGGCAACGGTTTACAGTCGGCTATTGAGTCGCCTGCGAAAGGGCCGTCACAGGCTGGCCTGGCCTTCCAGCCAGTCCAGCAGTTCCAGCAGCCCGGGCGGCAAGCTCCTGGCCTGGCTCACCAGGTAATACCCCTTGCCTGTCAGCACCTTCAGCGCAAACGGCATGCACAACCGCCCACCGCGCAGGTCATCGCCAATCAGCGACCAGTCACCGATCGCCACCCCAGTCCCCTGCGAGGCCATGGCCATCGCCATGTCGAGTGTCTCGAAATGCTGTTTGGGTCCATGCGTGGCCAGCGTCACTCCAGCCGCCTGCAACCACAACCGCCAGTCGTGTTCATCCCGCGAGGGATGCAGCAGCATGTGCCTGGCCAGGTCTTCCACCTGCTGCAACGGCACTGGCCCTTCTCGCAGTGACGGTGCGCACACCGGGGTCAGCTGCTCATCGAACAGCTTGCGCACCTGCAGCCCGTGGTTCGGCGCATCGCCATAGACCACTGCCGCATCGAAGCCCTCACGACGCAAATCCACCCCGTGCTGCACGGTCGTGGTCAGCTCCACCGGTACGTCCGGGCGCAGTGCCTGCCACTCCATCAGGCGCGGCAGCAGCCAACGCATCACGCAGGTGGGGGCCTTGAGCTGCAGGGTGGTGCTGTGCTCGCCCACCTCGCGCACCCCTTGTTCGATCAGGGCGAACACCTGCTGCACCCGCGGCAACCAGTCCAGGCCTTCACGGGTCAGGCTCAACCCACGCGCCTCGCGCTTGAACAGGGCATAACCGAGGTGTTCTTCGAGGGCTGCAATCTGGCGGCTGACAGCGCCCTGGGTGATGTGCAACTGCTGCCCGGCGCGGGTGAAGTTGCAGTGCTGGGCGGTGACCAGAAACGTGTGCAGGGCAGGCAGGGGCGGGAGACGTTTCATTGCAGTAAGCCATGATCAAAGGACATGGCTAGTATGTGTTTTTTTACATTGTGGCGATAGCCGTGGCTTGGGTCCAATAAGGGCATACCCTAACAAGATTCATGGTGATCCCTGATGGCAACCTGCGGCGAAGTACTGGTCAAACTCCTTGAAGGCTATGGCGTCGATCATGTCTTCGGCATCCCCGGTGTGCATACCGTGGAGCTCTATCGTGGCCTGGCGGGCTCTTCCATTCGCCACATCACCCCGCGTCATGAGCAAGGTGCCGGGTTCATGGCTGACGGCTATGCGCGCACCCGCGGCAAACCCGGGGTATGCTTCATCATCACTGGCCCGGGCATGACCAATATCACCACTGCCATGGGCCAGGCCTATGCCGACTCGATCCCGATGCTGGTGATTTCCAGCGTGCAGTCCCGTGACCAACTGGGCGGTGGCCGTGGCAAGTTGCACGAGCTGCCCAACCAAACCGCGCTGGTATCGGGGGTGGCGGCGTATTCCCACACCTTGATGAGTGCAGCCGACTTGCCGCAGGTGCTGGCCCGGGCATTTGCCGTGTTCGACAGTGCCCGGCCACGCCCGGTGCATATCGAAATCCCGCTCGATGTGCTGGTTGAGCCGGCCGACTTCCTGCTGCCGGGACGCCCTGTACGGGGTAGTCGGGCAGGGGCTGCACCGCAGGCCGTGGCGCAGATGGCTGAACGACTGGCCAGTGCACGTCGGCCGCTGATTCTGGCCGGTGGCGGGGCGTTGGCTGCGGGCGCTGCGTTGGCACGCCTGGCCGAACACCTTCAGGCCCCGGTGGCGTTGACCATCAATGCCAAAGGCTTGCTGCCAGCCAGCCACCCATTGCAGATCGGCTCGACCCAGTCGTTACCCGCCACACGGGCGCTGGTGGCCGAGGCCGACGTGGTGCTGGCGATCGGCACCGAACTGGCCGAAACCGATTATGACGTGACCTTCAAGGGTGGCTTCGAGATCCCGGGCAGTCTGCTGCGCATTGACATCGACCCGGACCAGACCGTGCGTAATTATCTGCCGGAGCTGGCGCTGGTGGCCGATGCCAAGCTGGCAGCCGAAGCGCTGCTCGGTGCCTTGCAAGCTCAGCCGCAGCCAGTGCACGAAAGCACTTGGGGCGTGGCCCGCGTGGCCGACCTGCGCAAGGTCCTGGCGGCAGACTGGGACCAGCCCACCCTGAGCCAGACGCGTTTGCTGAGCGCCATACTGGAGCGCCTGCCTAATGCGATTCTGGTGGGTGACTCGACCCAACCTGTGTACACCGGCAACCTGACACTCGACATGGAGCAGCCACGCCGCTGGTTCAACGCCTCGACCGGTTACGGTACCTTGGGTTACGCGTTGCCAGCAGCCATGGGCGCCTGGTTGGGCAGTGCCGAGCAAGCCGTCGAACGCGCTCCGGCGGTGTGCCTGATTGGTGATGGTGGTTTGCAGTTCACCCTGCCGGAACTGGCCAGTGCAGTGGAGGCGCAGGTACCGCTGATCGTGCTGCTGTGGAATAACCAGGGGTACGAGGAAATCAAGAAATACATGGTCAATCGGGCGATCGAGCCAGTCGGGGTGGATATCCATACCCCGGATTTCATCGGCGTGGCGCGGGCGTTGGGCGCAACAGCAGAGAACGTGGCCGATATCGCCCAATTGCAGGCCGCGCTCGGGCAAGCGGTGGAGCGCAAGGGGCCGACCTTGATTCAGGTGGACCAGAATCAGTGGCAGGCCGCGGTATTGGGTTGAAGCATTGCGATTGCCTGTATCGGCCTCTCGCGCCTGCAGGCAGCGCGCAATTTTCGCATCTGTGCAAAAACCTGTAGGAGCGGGTTTACCCGCGAAAGCGCCGGTGCAGGCGAATGTCGAGCTTCAGACCGCAGTAGCCCGCAACCGAGCCACATCGCGAATCGGCGGCGCGCCGTAAAGCCGGCTGTATTCACGGCTGAACTGCGACGGGCTTTCATAACCCACCCGATAAGCCGCCACCGCCGCCTCCAGCCCGTCGTTCAACATCAGCCGCCGCGCCTCCTGCAGGCGCAGCTGCTTCTGGTACTGAAGCGGGCTCATCGAGGTCACGGCCTTGAAGCGGTGGTGCAAGGTCGAGGTGCTGAGGTTGACCTCACGGGCCAGGTCCTCGATACGCAGCGGCTGTTGGAAGTTGTTGTTGAGCCAAGTGATGGCCTGGCAAACCCGGTGGGTCTGGCTGTTGGCCAAGGCAATTTCATACAGCCGGTAACCCTGCGGCCCACGCAGCAGGCGGTAGAGAATCTCGCGGCGGAACAGCGGCGCCAGCATTGCGATGTCGCGGGGGGTGTCCAGCAGCCGCAGCAACCGCAGCAGGGCATCGAGTAACGCGGCATCTGTCCTTTCCACATACAAACCACGGCCGGAAGGTCGATTGGGTACCAGCATTGGCCCGCTCTCGGCGATCAGTTGGCTGATCTCCGCCGGGTCCAGGTCCATGCGCAGGCCCAGGCTTGGGTTCTCGGGGCTGGCATCCAGCCTCACGGCGCTGAGTGGCAAGGTCACCGAAACGACCATGTAATGCAGTGGGTCGTAGGCGTACTGCTCGTCACCCAGGAACAGGCTTTTGCTGCCCTGGGCAAGGATGCACAGGGCAGGCTGCGCCAGGGTGGGTACAGAACGTACATTTTCGGTGTAACGCACCAGGTACAGGTCATCGATGGCCGATGCTGGACCAAAGGGCTCGCCCGCATGGCGGTTGATCAGCTCGGCCAGCTCCAGGCGCTGCAGTTCCAGGGTCGGTTCGGTGGACGTGGCGGTGGTCATGATGGCTTTCCTCTGATGACCGACGCAGCATAGGTTTGGGCAAAGACGGGCGCTAGTCGAAAGCTGCATGTGGATTGCCTGATCCTGCCGCGCTGCAGGATCAGGCAATCGACATGCAGTAATGGCCTAACGCGCCGCGCGGGTGAGCGCCTAACCTTGGCAGCCTGGCTTTTCCGTCCGCCTGCTTCAAGGAGATTGTGCAATGACCCTTAAACAACCGGTCACCCACCTTGCTTTCATCCGTGCCAGCAGCGGGCGCTCGGCAGAGCTGGGCGCGCGCCTGCGTGACCTGCTCGAGCCCTCGCTGCGTACACCGGGTTGCCTGAGTTTTACCGTGCAGCGTTCTCAGGCTGATGCTGACCTGTGGTTGCTCAGCGGAAGCTGGCAGGACCAGCAGGCGATGAGTGGTTACTTTGCTTCGCCGACACTGGAGGTGTTCGGTGAGCTGGTGCAGGCTCAGGTGGTCAGCAGCCTGGACTTGCATACCTTCGACTGAGCGTGGATGAGGTAAAGTGACGCTCTTGTTCAACAACCCGGACAGCAACATGGCACGTAGGGAATTCACTCATTTCGAAGCGGTATCGGCGATGGTGCCGGTGGAAGGTGGCGGCTATCACGCGGCCATCGCGGTCAAAGCCTTGGGCATGGGCGGCGCGCCGCGCTTTCACAAGGTTCTCGACGGGCAGGTGTTCAAGGGCGCCGTGGCCGCCGACGAGGCGGCCACCGCCGAGCTGCAACGCCTGCAGGGCGTCAGCGAAGAGGGTGAGCTGGTCTGGTGATCAGGCCGGCGGCCGGGCCATCTTGAACAGGTTGCCCAGCTCGAAATAATCCGCCGGGCCACCCCCACGCAGGATCGGCTCGGCGGCAGCGGTATCGTAGATGCCGTTGTTCAACAGGTGCTCGGCAATGTGCACCGCCACCACTTCTCCAAGGATCAGCCAGCTGGGCACCTGTTCCTGGTCGGCCCGCTTGAGCTGGACGATCTGGCTGACCTTGCACTCGAAGGCTACCGGCGTTTCACCCACGCGCGGCACCTTGACGATGCTAGACGGTGCGGCAGTGAGGCCGCTCAATTCGAATTCGTTCACTTCGGCAGCGACCGGTGCGCAGCTCAGGTTCATTTGCTCGGCCAGTGGGCGGGTGGCCAGGTTCCAGACGAACTCACCGGTCTGCTCGATGTTGTTCAGGCTGTCTTTGCGCCCGACGCTGCAGAAACCGATGATCGGCGGGATGTAGTTGAACGCATTGAAGAAGCTGTAAGGCGCCAGGTTCAGGCGGCCTTCGCGGTCCTGAGAGGAGATCCAGCCGATCGGGCGGGGACCGACGATGGCATTGAACGGGTCGTGCGGCAGGCCGTGGCCTTTGGCGGGTTCGTAGTAATACATCTGTGCTGGGCTTGTTGGCCCTACCTCCTGGTGGACAAGGTGCCTAGTGTGCCAAGCCTGAGCTCGCCTGCAAATGATCAAGCCCGGCCGAAGCCGGGCTGGGTGCTCGCAATCAGGTATCAGCTGATGCGGTGCGCGTTGGTGCGGTCGAAGCCGTCTTCAGCGAAGCGTTGGCCACCGGTGCGGTCGAAGCCGTCTTCAGCGAAGCGTTGGCCACCGGTGCGGTCGAAGCCGTCTTCAGCGAAGCGTTGGCCACCGGTGCGGTCGAAGCCGTCTTCGGCGAAGCGCTGGCCGCCGGTGCGGTCGAAGCCGTCTTCAGCGAAGCGTTGGCCACCGGTGCGGTCGAAGCCGTCTTCGGCGAAGCGTTGGCCGCCGGTGCGGTCGAAGCCGTCTTCAGCGTAGCGGGGCGACTGGGTTTGAACTGCGGCAAAGGTGTGAGCGTCGGTCCGGTCGAAGCCATCTTCGGCGAAGGCGCCAGCTGCGAAAACCGAGAGGGCCAGGGTAAGGATCAGTTTGTTTTTCATGGTCGTTGCTCCAGGGGTTTGTGAGTTGTTTGTTTCTATGGGTTTAATCCTACGCCGAATAATTTGATTAAAAAGCGCAAAAAATAGTGCTAAATAATCCATTTATTCGATGTATTTGGGCGCGTATGTCGTGCTTCAGGCCGCAAGGCTGGCTTGGGAGCGTTCGCGCGGGCGCCAACGTTCTGCCAGCCATTGCAGCTTGATAAGGTGGAATTAATAGGGCGTTAAGAAGGAAAAGTCTGAATAGAAAAGGGGCGCTCCATGCAATGGAGCGCCCCTTTTAGTACTGCCAGGCCAGCGTTACTCAGTGGTAATCCGCGAGTGCTGCTTGGTGTCTTTCATGGTCGCGTAAACCAGCAGCGAGCAGGCGATACAGGCGGTGACGTACCAGTAGAAGCCGCTCTCCATCCCGGCGCTCTTGAACCACAGGGCCACGTATTCGGCGGTGCCCCCGAAGATCGACACCGTCAGGGCATACGGCAGGCCAACGCCCAGGGCGCGAATCTCGGTAGGGAACAGCTCGGCTTTGACCACGGCGTTGATCGAGGTATAGCCGCTTACGATGATCAGTGCGGCCATGATCAGGAAGAACGCACCCCACCAGGTCTGGATGGTGTGCAGGGTGCTGAGGATGGGGACGGTGAACAGGGTGCCGAGCACACCGAAAGCGATCAGGATCGGACGGCGGCCAATCTTGTCGGACAGACCACCGATCACCGGCTGCAGGCACATGAACAGGAACAGCGTGGCGGCCGAGATGGTGGTCGAGTCACTGATGCTCATGCCCACGGTGTTGACCAGGTATTTCTGCATGTAGGTGGTGTAGGTGTAGAAGGCCAGGGTGCCGCCCATGGTCAGACCGACGACGGTCATCAGCTCCTTGGGGTGACGCAGCAGGGTGCGCATCAGGCTTTCCTTGGCCTTTTCCTTCTTGGTGAACGAGGCGGTTTCTTCCATGCCGCGACGCAGGTACAGGGCCACCACGGCGCACAGCGCACCGATCACGAACGGCACGCGCCAGCCCCAGGCGTACAGCTGCTCGGTGGTCAGGGTCTGTTGCAGGACGATCAGTACCGCCAGGGCGATGAGCTGGCCGGAGATCAGGGTCACGTACTGGAAGCTGGAGAAGAAACCACGGCGCTCCTTGCTGGCCATTTCGCTGAGGTAGGTGGCCGAGGTGCCGTATTCACCACCCACCGACAGGCCCTGCAGCAGGCGCGCGATGACCAGCAGGACAGGTGCGGCGACGCCGATGGTTTCGTAACCCGGGGTCAGGGCGATGACCAGCGAGCCTGCGCACATGAGCAGGACCGACGCCATCAGCGCGGCCTTGCGGCCCTTGCGGTCGGCGTACAGGCCCATCAGCCAGCCACCGATCGGGCGCATCAGGAAGCCCACGGCGAAGATCGCGGCGGTATTGAGCAGTTGTGCGGTGGAGTCGCCGGCGGGGAAGAAGGCCTTGGCGAAGTACAGCGAGAATGCGGCGTAGACGTACCAGTCGTACCATTCGACCATGTTGCCGATGGACCCGCTGAAAATCGACTTCAGGCGGCTGGCGGTGGTTTTTTCTGCGGCAGGCGCGGTGGCCGCCCCGGCAGGCAGGGAGGTGGCGTTATCCATCAGGGATACCTTCTCGTTGTTTTTGTGGAGCGCGCCGTGGCGCAGCTTGCCAAGGCAATTGCAGAAGGTGTGCCAAATGGGTGCGGGCTGATTCATTTGAGGGCATCAAATAGCCCGAGCCGGCACAGCGGTGGGTGTTGCGCCGCCCTTTGCAGGAGCGGTCCTGACCGCGAAGGGCTGCAAAGCAGTCCAAAACCTTGAGGTTATGAGCGGTTTTTTGCCTATCAGGTGCAGATCATAAGCGGATTTCCGCTCATGGCTGCCCAATAAAATCCTCGCGCACCAGCCCATGCCGTTGCATCTTCTCGTTAAGCGTGCGCCGCGGCAGTTGCAAGGCCTCCATCACCGACTTGATCTCGCCCCCATGCTGACGCAAGGCCGCACGCAGGCATTGCGCCTCGAATGCTTCCATCTGCTCGCCCAGCGACTGCCCGGCAGGTGCCACCTCGATATTTGGCGAACCCAGCCCCAACGCATGCCGCTCCGCCGCATTGGCCAGTTCACGCACGTTGCCAGGCCAGTCATGTGACAGCAGCTGCGCCAGCTGTGCACCCGATAGCGGCGGGGCCGCGCGACCAAGCTTTTCACCGGCAGCACGGGCAAAGTGCTCAAACAGCAGCAGAATGTCCTCCCGCCGCTCGCGCAGCGGTGCCAGGCGCAATTCGGCGACGTTCAGGCGGTAGGCCAGGTCTTCGCGGAAGCGCCCGGCACGAGCCTCCTCGAGCAGGTCAGGCTTGGTCGCAGCAATGATGCGCAGGTCGACGCTGATGCTCTGGTTTGCCCCCAGGCGCTCCAACTTCTGCTCCTGTATCACCCGCAACAGCTTGGCCTGTTGGGCCAGGGGCATGCTCTCGATTTCGTCGAGGAACACGGTGCCACCGTTGGCATACTCCAGCTTGCCGATGCGTTTACCCTGGGCGCCCGTGAAGGCGCCACTCTCATGGCCGAACAGTTCGGCCTCGAACAGCGACTCGGGGATGGCCGCGCAGTTAAGGGCTACAAAGGGCTTGGCGGCACGGGGGCCGAAGTCGTGCAGGCAGCGGGCCACCCGCTCCTTGCCACTGCCGGTTTCACCGCGGATCAACACGTTCACCGGCAGGCCGGCCAGGTCCAGCACTTGCCGGCGCAGCTGTTGCAGGCCCTGGGACATGCCCAGCAGCGTGCCTTCCAGGCGTGACTTGAGGTCGGCCTGCTCGTGGAGCCGGCGGTTCTCAAGCACCAGCTGGCGTTTTTCAAGGGCGCGGCGCAGGCTGCCCAGCAAATCTTGCGGCGTGAAGGGTTTTTCCAGGAAGTCATAGGCCCCGCTGCGCATGGCTTCTACCGCCATCGGTACATCACCGTGACCGGTCAGCAGAATTACGGGCAGGTCGGGGTCGTTCGCCTGCAGGCGTTCGAGCAATTGCAGGCCATCCATGCCCGGCATGCGCACATCGCTGATGATCACCCCAGGGAAGTGCTGCGGCAGGTGTGCCAGGCACGCTTCGGCGCGAGCGAACAACTCCACGCTGAAGCCAGACAGGCTCAGCCATTGCTCGACAGCAGTGCGGATACTGGCTTCATCATCGACGACGATCACCGAATTCAACATACAGGCTCCAGGTCACGGGGCAGGGTAAGGCTCAGGCGCGCGCCGCCAGGCAGGTTTTCGGCCCGCAGCTGGCCGCCGGCCTCGTGGACGATGCCGTAGGAAATGGCCAGGCCCAGCCCTAGCCCTTCCCCCACCGGTTTGGTGGTGAAGAACGGGTCGAAGACCTTGGCCAGGTCGGCTTCGGCAATGCCGCCACCCGAGTCGAGCACACTCAGGCGCCATAGGTCCCCGTCGGGTTCGATGCGGATCTCCAGGCGTTTGTAACGCTTGTCGAGCATGGCGTCGAGTGCATTGTGCAGGAGGTTTATCAGCACCTGCTCCAGGCGGATGGCATCGCCGCGTACCCAGGCCGGGCGTGCCAGGTACAGAGCCACTTCCACTTCCTCGTTGCGAAGGCGCGCTTCCAGCAGATGCAAGGCCTGGTCGACCACGGTTGCCAGGTCAAGGCGTTCGCGCAGGCCCATCGGGCTGTTGCGGGCAAAGGTTTTCAGGTGGCTGGTAAGTGCTGCCATGCGCGTGAGCATCTGTTCCAGTGGCTCCAGCGCTTGCCGCGCTTCGTCATGGCGACCATGGTCAAGCAGCAGGCGCAGGGTTTCCAGCTGCATACGTTGGGTGGTCAGCGGTTGGTTGATTTCGTGGGCCATGGCCGCCGACATCTGCCCGAGTGCGGCCAGCTTGGCTGATTGCACCAGGCCTTCCTGGGCAGTGCGCAGCTCGCGGGTGCGCTCCTCGACCTGGCGTTCGAGTTCTTGCCGGCTGCGCTGGCGCAGGCGTGCCAGGCGCAGGCGTTGGCTGACGAAAAGGGCGGCGAACACCAGACTCAGCCAGACGGCGGCGGCGCCAAGCGCGGCATTACGGCCGTCGGCAGCGACCTGCGGTTTGCGCAGCAGGTGCAAGGTCCAGTTTTCGCCTTCCAACGGCAGGCTTTCCCACAGGTACTCGGTACTACCCTCGGGGCCTTGCACGCGGCTAAGGGTGCTGTAGGGGGCAAACCGCGTCAGCACCTGATGGTGTAGCGGCACCAGCGGTTGCTTGTCGTACTGGCGGGTTTCGGCCAGCTCGGCACGGTCGGCGCCACTGAGCGGCTGAAGTTCGCGGTAGCGCCAGCCATCCTGGTTTGCGATGAAAGTGATGCCGCGGGCGTCGCTGACCAACAGGATATCGTTGCCCTGTCGCCATTCGCGTTCCAGCTCGGGGAACTCCAGCTTCACCACCATGGCGCCAAGGAATCGGCCGTGCTCGTCGTTCACCGCGCTGGCGAGGAAGTAGCCCGGCACGCCACTGGTCACGCCCACGGCATAGAAGCGGCCACTGCCCTGGCTGCGGGTTTGCTTGAAGTAGGGGCGGAAACCGTAGTTGGAGCCGACGTAGCTGCTGGGCAGCCGCCAGTTGCTGGCGGCAATGGCCAGCCCGGTGCGGTCGAGCAGCTCGAGGGTGGAGGAATTGGCGGCGCCATTGATGCGTTCGAGCTTGAGGTTCAGGGCGTTCTGAACCTTTTCGTCGACCGGGCCGCGCAAGGCTGCGATCAGCTCCGGGTCCAGCGCCAGCACGGCGGGGAGGGCACGGTAGCGATCGATCAGGGTGTGCAGTGCGTTGGCGTACAGGCCCAGTTGCTGGCTGGCACGCTTGGCGTCGTCTTCCATGGCCTGGCGCTTGGCCTGGTGCATGGCCCAGCCGGCGCTGAGTGCGGTACCCAGCACGATCAGCAGGGTGATCAGCCCCAGACGCAGGGCGCGAAAGGAAAAGGGCATCGGGGGCGGATCCGGTGGTGGGATGTCGGGGCCTGCCTCTTCGCGGGTAAACCCGCGCCTACAGGTACTCTGCAGCACCTGTAGGCGCGGTTTTACCCGCGAAAAGGCCGGAACAGGCGGCCTTTTTCAGTCAAAGCAATTCAAAGCTCTGCTGCTGCACCGCCTGGGAATCCAGCCCTACCTGGACATTGAACTCCCCTGGTTCGGCAACCCGCTGCAACTGGCCATTGTAGAACTTCAGGTCGTCCTCGCTGATGCGGAAGGTCAACGTGCGGGTTTCACCCGGTTCAAGCATCAGCTTCTGGAAGTTTTTCAGCTCTTTCACTGGGCGGCTCATCGACGCCGACACATCCTGCAGGTACAGCTGCACCACCGTCTCGCCTGCAACCTTGCCGGTGTTCTTGACCGTGACCTTGGCATCCAGCGTATCGCCGCGCTTGAGATCCTTGCTCGACAGGTTCAGGCCCGACAGCTCGAAGCTGCTGTAGCTCAAGCCATAGCCGAACGGATAAAGCGGCCCGTTGGGTTCTTCGAAGTATTGCGAGGTGTAGTTGCCCGGCTTGCCCGGCGTGAACGGCCGGCCGATGCGGGTGTGGTTGTAGTACATCGGGATCTGCCCCACCGACCGTGGGAAGGTAATGGCCAGCTTGCCGGAGGGGTTGTAGTCGCCAAACAGCACGTCGGCGATGGCATTGCCGCCTTCGGTGCCGGCGAACCAGGTTTCCAGGATGGCGTCGGCCTGCTCGCGCTCCCAGCTGATCGACAGCGGCCGGCCGTTCATCAGCACCAGCACCAGCGGTTTGCCGGTGGCCTTGAGCGCCTTGATCAGCTCGCGCTGGCTGGCCGGGATCTCCAGGGTGGTGCGGCTCGACGACTCGTGGGACATGCCGCGGGACTCGCCGACCACTGCGACCACGACGTCGGATTGCTTCGCTGCCTTGACTGCTTCATCGATCAGCACCGCAGGCGGGCGTGGGTCGTCGACGATTTCCGGGGCATCGAAGTTGAGGAAGTTCAGGTAATCGAAGATCGCCTTGTCGCCCGTGACGTTGGAGCCTTTGGCGTAGACCAGCTTGGCCTTGCCTTCCACGGCGCGGCGCAAGCCTTCGCGCACGGTCACCGAGTGGACGGGTTTACCGTCGGCGGCCCAGCTGCCCATCATGTCGATCGGGGCATCGGCCAGCGGGCCGACCAAGGCAATGGTGCCGGCTTTTTTCAGCGGCAGGGTCTGGTTGCGGTTTTCCAGCAGCACCAGGCTGCGGCGTGCCACGTCACGCGCAGCTTCGCGGTGCAGGCGGTCGTTGCCGTAGTAGTCCTTCAGATCGGTTTCGGCCTTGCCGATGCGCACGTACGGGTCCTTGAACAGGCCCATGTCGTACTTGGCACCCAGCACTTCACGCACCGCCTGGTCCAGCTCGCGCTGGGTCACCTCGCCGGACTTCAGCAGGCCCGGCAGCTCTTCGCCGTACAGGGTATCGTTCATGCTCATGTCGATGCCGGCCTTGATCGCCAGCTTGGCGGCTTCACGGCCGTCACGGGCGACGCCGTGGCGAATCAGCTCCTGGATGGCACCGTGGTCGCTGATGGTCACGCCCTTGAAGCCCCACTCCTTGCGCAGCAGGTCGTTCATCAGCCAGGTGTTGGAGGTGGCCGGTACGCCGTTGATCGAGTTCAGCGCCACCATCACGCCACCGGCACCCGCATCGAGCGCGGCGCGATAGGGTGGCAGGTAGTCGTTGTACATTTTCGGCAGGCTCATATCGACCGTGTTGTAGTCGCGCCCGCCTTCCACGGCGCCATACAAGGCGAAATGCTTGACGATGGCCATGATGCTGTCGGGGTTGGCCGGGCTGCTGCCCTGGAACGAGCGCACCATTACCTGGCCGATTCTCGAGGTCAGGTAGGTGTCTTCGCCGAAACCTTCGCTTGTGCGGCCCCAGCGCGGGTCACGGGCGATATCCACCATTGGCGCGAACGTCATGTCCAGGGCGTCGGCCGAGGCTTCGATCGCGGCGGTGCGGCCGACCTTGGCGACGGCCTCCATGTCCCAGGTCGCGGCCATGCCCAGGCCGATCGGGAAGATGGTGCGCTCGCCGTGGACGGTGTCGTAGGCGAAGAACATCGGGATCTTCAGGCGGCTGCGCATGGCCGCGTCCTGCATCGGCCGGTTTTCGGGGGCTGTGCGTGAGTTGAAGGTGCCACCGATACGGCCGGCGGCGATTTCCTCGCGGATCTTGTCGCGGGGCATTTCCGGGCCGATGCTGATCAGGCGCAACTGGCCGATTTTTTCGGCTTCGGTCATCTGGCTGATCAGATGCTCGATAAAGGCCTGCTTGTCCTGCAGGGGCGGGGCGGTGGGGGCGGCGAGGGCCGCCTGACTGGCAAGGCCCATGGCCAGGCCCAGCAAAGACAGTTTCATCATCAATTCCGTTTTGGGGCCTCTGCCGTATCCACGGTGATACGTGCGCGACCGAAGTTTTCAGGCGGCTATTGTTGTACGATTTGCAGGCAATTCTTCCAGCGGCGGATTATGCCTGAATATGTCGCCTGCGGATGAAGCCCCGAATGCCGGGATAACAACTATAAGAACGCTCAAGAGACCGACGGCATGACCCCCTTCGACGAATACCATCAGCGGCAGATTGCCGAAGCCATTGCCCGTGCCGAACGGCATACCGATGCCGAACTGGTGACGGTGCTTGCCCGTCGTGCCGACGATTATGCGTATTGGCCGTTGTTGTGTGCCGCCGTGCTGGCACTGACCGTGCCCGGTCTGTTGCACTGGCTGGCGGCTTGGCCCAGCGTGCGTGGCGTGCTGATGGGCAACGTGCTGCTGTTCGTCGTTTTGTGCCTGCTGCTGCGCAACCCACGCCTGGCCGACTGGCTGATCCCCCGTGCCTTGCGCCGCTGGCGTGCCTCGCGCCTGGCTCAGCAGCAGTTTCGCGAGCAGAACCTGCAGCGCACAGCAGGCGCCACGGGCGTGCTGATTTTCGTCAGCGAGGCGGAGCGGCATGTGGAGATCCTGGTCGATCGGGGTATCGAGCACTGCCTGGATGCCGAAGCCCGCGCGGCCATCGGTGCCCGCTTGGCCGAGCAGGTGCGCCAGGGCCGTACCTTGCAGGGCTTTGTCGAGTGCATCGAAGCGTGTGGCGAGCTGCTTAGCCAGCACGTGCCGCCAACCCATGCACGCAACGAGTTGCCCAACCGCTTGGTGATTCTCGACTGAAGGAGCGTCCAGCCTTGCTGGATTTCCTGTGGGCACAGGCTTGCCTTGGAAACAGGCGACAGGGTGTCTGGCACCGGCTTTGCCGGTGTTCGCGGGCAAGCCCGCTCCCACAGGGTGCTTGGGGCACGTTAGAATAGGCGTTCCGCTTCCCAAGGCCCCCTTTTTTCATGTCCGCCAGTACTTCTGCCTCTTGCGCGCCGGATGCGCGCGCTCAGTTTCTCGACCTGCTGAACGCCGCCCTGCACGGCGAAACCCTGGTCAAGCTGGTGCTGGCGCGCCATGTCGGTGCCGACCAGACCTTGCAACGGATCATTGCCAAGCCGCTGCAGGTCAAGGGCCAGCCGTGCCTGTCGCTGGTCTACCGCCACCAGACCCGCGACATCACCCGCAACCTGCCGCTGGACCAGGCCCAGGTGCTGGTTGCCGAACTGCTGCCGGACAGCTTCCGCAATGCCCATCTGTTCGATGCTGACGGCGAAGTGCAGCTGACCTTCAGCAAGAAGGGCAAACCGATGCTCCAGCGCCACGGTGCCCAGGCACCGCGCGTGGCCGATGCGGGCAGCGGGCATGACCGCGAGAAGAAGCGTTATCTGGAGCTGTCGCGGCCGTTTCTGCGCGACCTCGGTGTGACCGACGCACAAGGCGCACTGATCCCGTCCATGTCGCGCAAGTGGAAGCAGATCAACAAGTTCATCGAGGTTTTCGACCACGCCCTGGCCAATGCACCGGTGTCGACGGAACAGGCGCTGCGGGTGGCCGACTTCGGTTCGGGCAAGGGCTACCTGACTTTTGCCATGCATGACTACCTGCGCAACAGTTTGGGCCGCGACGCACAGGTCACCGGCGTGGAGCTGCGCCAGGACATGGTCGACCTTTGCAACGCCGCGGCCGCACGCCTCGACCACCCAGGCCTGGAGTTCCAGTGTGGTGATGTGCGCAGCGTGGTGCCTGAGGCCATCGAGGTGATGATCGCCTTGCATGCCTGTGACATCGCCACCGACTACGCCATCCACACTGGCATCCGCTGCAACGCCGCGATCATCATGTGCTCGCCGTGCTGCCACAAGCAGATCCGCCCGCAACTGCACAGCCCGGGGTTGCTGCAACCCATGCTGCAGTACGGCCTGCACCTGGGCCAGCAGGCCGAAATGCTGACCGACAGCCTGCGTGCGCTGTACCTGGAAGCCTGTGGCTATGAAACCAAGGTGTTCGAGTTCATTTCGCTGGAGCACACCAACAAGAACAAGATGATTCTTGCGGTGAAGCGGCGGCAGGCGGGAGATAACGGGGCGTTGCTGGAGAAGATTGCCCAGCTCAAGGCGTTCTATGGGGTGCAGGAGCATTGCCTGGAAACGTTGTTGCGCGCGGATGGGTTGCTCTGACGCCACCCACCGGCACGCCTCCGGGGATGCTGTCAGCGCCGAGCAGAGGGCACTTCGATAGCCAATGCTGCCTGCCCCAACGGGTGGGTGCTGGCATCGAAGAAATGCACCGCCGTCCCCGGCAAATCCCCGAAACGATCTGCAAAATGCTGCTTCTGATTGATCACCGAAGCCTCGCCCAGCGGCCGAATGGCAATGGATAGCTGTTGCGGACGGGCTTGGCGCACAGCGTCGAGCAGGTGCCGGTCACTGCTGTCCAGATGCTGTCCGAACAGGCATATCCCGTGGTTTTCCTGCGCCAGCTGCCCCAGGCACCAGCTCAGGTAGTCCGAGTTGCGGATAGCGCGCAGTTTTTCATCGCTGCGGTCTTCGTTGACGAAAAGCGGTACTTCACCCGGGATGTTCACGGCAAACCCATCGAGCAGTTCGGCACTTTCAGCGCTGCGCTGGCGGGTGGTGCCGTCGGGCAGCTTGAGCAGGTGCAGGCCGCCATGCAGGTGCAGCACCCGGGTGCCTTCGCTGCCGGTGCGTCGCACGTCGAAATAGCCTTGTTCGTCGAACAGTTCGGCGAAGCCACTCGGGGCGTGCTGCACGGCCCATGGCAGCAGCAGGTCGTAGTTGCTGGTGTAGACGCTTCGATAGCCGCGCAGCGCCTGATTGAGGGTTGCCAGTGTGGCCTTCGGCATCAGCGGCCAGGGCAGATGCACCGTGCGCACGGCGTGAATCAACGCTTCCTTGATCGAGTAGTAGCGGTTCAGCGGTGCGGTGGAGTTGATGGCCAGGGCGGCATTGGTCCGCACGGTGGTGTTGAGGGCGCTGAGCACCGGCTCGAACAGTTCCGTGGCCAAGGACTTGAACAGTGCCTGGTCGCTGACCGCCAGGCCTTTCTTGCGGCCTGCGCGTTGCGCTTGCTCGAACAGCGAGAAGTAGCCGAACGGCTTCCATACTGCGCGGCTGGCGCCGTTGCCCAGCAGCAGGGCGTCGCAGGGATGGCGGGCGGCGAGTTCTGGCCAGGGGGTGAGGGTGGCATCGAGAGCGGGCATGCTGGGTCCGTTGGGTGGTGCGGGGAACGGGGCGACTTTAGCATGTCATGCGAGGTGTGCGAGGGTTGGTGTCAGGGCGATGGTTTTGTGTTGTCTGTGCTGGCCCTTTCGCGGGTAAATCCGCGCCTACAAGTCCATGTAGGAGCGGGTTTACCCGCGAAAGGGCCAGCACAGGCGCAGCACGTTGAACAGGATGAAAGCTGCTCAACCCTGTTCGGTCACTTGCACACTGCGGTTTCGGTTGCGCCACACGCGGTACGCACGAATCCCTGCGCGTACCGAGCCGAATAGCAGTTTTTCTTCCATGTCCCGCGCCATCCCCGAGCGCACCAGCATGCGCAGGAAAGTGCCACGGGCGCGGGCGATGGCGAAGAGGATGCCTTGAGCCGCCAGGGTGTCACGCACTTCGCGCAGGGCGGCGATGCCGCTGACATCGATGCTGGTTACCGCTTCGGCATCGAACAGCACGGCTTTAGGCTGGTCCTGGCTTTGCACGGCTTCAAGCAGGCGCATCTTGAAGTAGTCGGCATTGAAGAACAGGATGGCGTCGTCGAAGCGGTACACCACCAGGCCAGGCACGGTGCGGGCGTCCTTGAACTTGCGGATGTCCACCTGGCCTTCGGTGCCCGGCAGCCAGCCCAGTACGGCATCGGTGGGCTGGTAGATGCTGTAAAGCAGGCGCAGGATCGCCAGGGTCACGGCAAACACGATGCCGGGCAGCACGCCCAGGCTCAGTACGCCCGCCGTGGTCAGCAGGCACAGCCAGAACTCGAAGCGGCTTAGACGCCGGATATGCCCCAGCGATTTGATGTCGATCAGCCCCCAGCCCGCCATCAGCAGCACGGCGCCCAGCGCAGCCTGCGGGATCCAGGCCATGGGCGCGGTGAAGAACAGCAGGATCAGGGCAATCACCAGTGCCGCGATGATGCCTACCAGCTGGCTTTTGCCACCGACCATGTCGTTGACTGCAGTGCGCGAGTCGGCACCGCTGATGGCAAAGCCCTGGGAAACCCCGGCCGCCAGGTTGCTCACGCCCAGGGCGACGAATTCGTGGTTGGCGTTGATCGCATAGCCATGCCGGGCGGCAAAGCTGCGTGCGGTAAGCATGGCGCTGCAGAAGCTGACGGTGGCGATACCCAGGGCGTCGCGCAGCAGGCTCTTCATTTCCGCCAGGTTGCTGTGTGGCCAGGCCAGTTGCGGGATGCCTGCAGGTACCGGCCCAAGGACGGCAACGCCGAAGCGGTCGAGGCCGAACAGGCCAACCAGCAGCATGAACAGCGCCACTACCGTGAGGGCTGCGGGCAGGCGCGGGTAGCGCCGTGGCAGCCAGATGAGCAGGCCCAGGGCGGCCAGGCCGATGATCAATGTGACCCAGTGAATTTCCCCCAGGCGCTGGAAGAAGTTGATCAGGCTGAGGATGAAACCGTCGCCCTCGATCTTGAAGCCCACCACCTTGGACAGCTGCCCGGCGATCAGGCTCAGGCCGATACCGTTGAGGTAGCCGATCAGGATCGGCCGCGAGAAGAAGCTGGCGATGAACCCGGCCCGCGCCAGGCCCGCGGCAATCAGCATCACGCCGACCAGCACGGTGACGATCACCGACAGTTCGACGATGCGCTGCGGGTCACCCATGGCCAGCGGTGCCACGGCACCGGCGATCATCGCGCAGGTGGCGGCGTCGGGGCCGACCATCAGCTGGCGCGAGCTACCGATCAGCGCGTAGACCATCATCGGTAGCACACAGGCGTACAGGCCATATTGCGGCGGCAGCCCGACGATCTGCGCATAGGCAATGGCAATGGGAATCTGGATCGCGGCTACCGACAGGCCCGCTTGCAGATCGGCGTGGAACCATTCACGGCGGTAGTGCAGCAGGTTGGCAAGGCCCGGTAGCCAGCGGGAGAGAAACATGCGTTGTCCTTTCGAATAGTTTCACGAATCCAGTGAGCATATCCGCCACAAGCCGTTTCGCTTGCGCACGCAAAGGCCCGATGCGCATTGAAGCGGATCGGTGGGTAATTGGCCATGGGCCAGGTCAAGGCAGGATGAAAAACGAAAAAAGGAGCCAAGGCTCCTTTTGACTGCGATGACGTTGCTGGAACGCCATGCGGGACTGCGATGTGGAGCGGGTAGAGGGAATCGAACCCTCAACTAAAGCTTGGGAAGCTTTCGTTTTGCCACTAAACTATACCCGCATCTGAGCTCGACTTTTTACCAGAACCTTCAGCGAATTAGAAGCCCAAGTTATAAAAAAGCTTGTCGGCGCCCCGTGGCCTGCGGGTATTTGCTACAAGGCGCCGAGCCGCTCAGATGGCAAATGCATGCTGCCCCTGTTGCACGGGTTGGTAACGGTGACGGGGTTCGCGCACGGTTGGCTTGAGGAACCCCAGCATGACACTGCGGGTGTTCTCGCAGGCGGTCTTGTTCTCCATGTCCAGGAAGTGGCCCGCATCGCGAATCACGCTGAACTGGCTTCTACCCACATGCTTGCTGAACTGCCGCGCATCTTCGACCGTGGTGTACTCATCGCGTTCGCCGTTGATGAACAGCACCGGGATGTTGATATTGCGCGCGCCTTGCAGCGCACGTTCCAGGTCGTGCTCCAGCACCTGGTTGATGTGGAAGTGCATCTGTGCGTACTCGTGGCTGTCCAGGCTGCTCACATGGCGGTAGTTGAAGCGTTTGAACAGCGACGGCAAGTGCTTGCCGATGGTGTCATTGACCAGGTTGCCGACCTGATAACGGTCGCAGGCGGCCAGGTACTGGCAGCCACGGTCCAGATAGTCGCGCATCGGCTCGTTGATCACTGGCGAGAACGAACTCACCACTGCCTTCTTCACGTACCGCGGCTGGTGCGCCAGCGCCAGCAGCGTGCTTGCGCCACCCCACGAAAAAGACATCACGTGGTCTGCCTGGAAGTGCTCGATCAGCTCAAGGAGGATATGCGCCTCGGTCTCCTTGCTGATCAGCCGTTCCTGACGGTTGTGCGGCTTGGACTTGCCTGAATACGGCTGGTCGAACAGAACCACGTTGAACTGTGGGTGCAGGTTACGTACCGTCTGGGCGAACGAGGCCGTGGTGGCCAGCGAGCCGTTGATCAGGATGATCGTGTTTTCGGCCGCATCCGCGCGATAGAACTCCGTGTAAACCCGATACTGACCTTGGATATCAAGTACAGCGATTTCTGGCCTCATGTCATCGACTCCTGGCGCAAAAAGGGTATTCGCGTCACCTAGGGTGCACGTTCTTTATGACAGGTAGGCATTTGCCTGAAGATAATCCGGGGGCCCTGTGTCGATCCTTGGCACTTGCGTCGACGGTATTGTTTTTGGCGGGCAATTTGCCGTGCCCCAAGGCATCTAGGCTTTGGGTGGCCGGCAAAAAGTGTCATCGGCTGCAGGTGTGACTTGGTAGTCACATGCAGACTGACGATTTGGATTCAAGCAGTGGGTTGGGGATCGCGCAAGTGCCGTTCGGTAAGTAATGTGACTTTTGTCGCTGAGCGGTCGTATGACGACACGGGCTGTCTGTCACGGCCTAGACAGTGGCTATCTCATTGGCCGTCAGTTCACGATACTCCCCCGGCGCCAACCCCGGATCCAGCCGGATCGCCCCCATGCTCTCCCGATGCAGCCCGATCACCTTGTTGTTGAAATGCCCGAACATGCGCTTGACCTGGTGGTAACGCCCCTCGACGATCGCCAGCCGGGCTCGGTGGGGGCCGAGGATGTCCAGCTGGGCAGGTTGGGTGGTGAGGTCTTCGAAGGCAAAATAGAAACCCTCGCGAAACTTGGCCACATAGTGCTCGCCAATCTCGTCCTCGGTGTCCACCAGATAATGCTTGGGCAGCTTGGTGGCAGGCTGGGTCAGGCGCCGTGACCATTGGCCATCGTTGGTCAGGATCATCAGGCCGGTGGTGTTGAAGTCCAGGCGCCCGGCTATGTGCAGGTCATCTCGCAACGCCGCTGGCAGCAGGTCGAGAACGGTACGGTGTTGCGGATCGTGGGTGGCGCTTACGCAGCCAGTGGGCTTGTACAGCATCAGGTAGCGGGCCGGGCGGCCGGCCTGCAGCAGTTGCTCGTCCAGCTCTACGCGGCTGAATTCACGCACGTCGGTCAGCGGGTCGCTGACTACCTGGCCATCCACTCGCACGCGGCGTTGCGCCAGCATCAGGCGAACGTTCTGGCGGTTGTAGCTGGGCAGGTTGGCGAGGAAACGGTCAAGGCGCATGGCAACGATCAGTGGGCAGCGGATGGACGGAGCTGTTCTTCAACGGCGGCGCAGCGCGGGCACAGACAGGCCTTGTTGCGCAGCTCGTCGGGCAAGGCCTGGAGCTCGGCCGGGTCGATGGTCACGCTGTAGCACCAACACGCTTGGGTGGCACGGCGTGGGTCGGCCAGGCTGCAATTGTTGAGGGCACCGCAAGCGGGGCAGTGTTGCTTGTCATTCATGGCGGGTTTCACTGCAGACACGGTTGCGGCCAGCCTGCTTGGCACGATAAAGCGCGCGGTCGGCGCGGGTCAGCAGGGCGTGCAGGGTATCCCCCGGTTGCAGGCTGCTCAGGCCGATGCTGGTGGTCAGCCGCAGCGGCTGGTTGTCGTAACTGAAGGTCAGCTGCTCGGTGCGTCGGCGGATTTTTTCTGCCACCTCGATGGCCTGGCGGCCTTCAGCTTCGCGCAGCAGCACGATGAATTCCTCACCGCCCCACCGGCACAGTATATCTGACTGACGCAGGCTGCCTTGCAGCACATTGGCGAATTGGCGTAGCACTTCGTCACCTGCCAGGTGGCCGTGGTTGTCGTTCAGCGCCTTGAAGTGGTCCAGATCGATCAGCAAGGCCACCAGTGGGCTACTGTCGCGCCTGGCTTCTCGCAGCGCCTGGGCGGCGAGCAGGTCGAAGCTGCGCCGGTTGTACAAGCCGGTGAGGCTGTCGAGCGTGGCCAAGGCTTCGGTGCTGGCCTGGTGGCGGCGGACCATGGCATGCACCAGTGCCAGCACCACCAGGGTGATCATCGTACAGATCGCCAGGTTCAGGTACAGCGCGTGGCGAATGCGGTCGAGGACGCCGGTTTCGCGTTTGTCCACCAACAGGTACCAGTCCAGTTCGGGCAGGTGGCGAACGTTGAGAAAGTGGCTGTGGTTTTCGCTGTCATGGTACTCGTGGCTGCCTTCGCCCGGCACCCACTGCTCGGCCAGCATGGCCTTCAGCTCAGGGTTGTCCTTAAGTGACTGGCCGACTTGCAAGCCATGCGGGCCACCCTCGGAGCCGGTCAACAGCACCTTGCCCTTGGCATCCGTGAAGAGCACCGCGCGCTGGTAGCGGCGTTGGTACTGATCGATCAGCTTGACCACCGACGATACGCTCAGCCCTACGCCTGCCGCGCCGATGAAGCGCTGCTGGTAGTCGTGCACCTGGTAGTTGATGAACACGGTCAGGCTGTCCTGGTTGGCCATGTCCAGGTCGACGTTGATCTCATAAGGGGCCTTGAGTTCACGCAGACGGAAATACCAGGCATCACGCCAGGTGCCCGGTTGGACGTGCTTGAGCACGCCTTTGGCCTGGTAGTAGGTCAGCGTGCGATCGGACACGAAAAAGGACGTGAAGATGTCCTGCTTGCCCATGACCTCGCTCAGGTAGCGGGTCATGCGTTCGGTATCCTGCTCGCCGGACAGCACCCAGTCGCGCAGGAAGGTGTCCTGGGCCATCATCGAGGCGATCAGCACCGGGCGGATCAGGTCTTTCTGGATTTCCGAGTAGACAGTGTCGGAGGTCAGCGGCAATTCGGTATTGATGATGCCGTCGCGGATGGCGCTGCGCGAGGAGAAGTAGCTGAGCAGCGAGGTGGCCAGGAAGCCGCAGGCCAGTAACACGAGCAGGGTAACGATCAGCGAGCGTTGCGAGAACAGAGCGGAACGTAAGGGCATGATCTTCCCGTGATGTGTGCCGAGCCGCTTATTCTAGTGAGATGGCCAGCAAATGACTGCAAGTTTTTCAGGGTTATTTCAGCTGTATCAAGTTATTGCAGAAATGGCACTGCACCTGCGCGCCGCTGTCTTAGTTAATGTCGATTGACGCATCTCGTATCGACGCTCGCCAGCGCCGCTGTTCGGGCACTCCAGCGGTCCAGGAGGCCGCCATGTCCTATCGAATCCTGTTGATCGCCCTGCTGGGGCTGATGACTTCGGCCTGCGCCCCGTACTATGAACGCGGGGGCTACTACCGTTCGGACTACTACTCCACCGACCGCTATGTGGCGCCGGGGTATTACCGCTATGACCGGTACTATGTAGCGCCTGCGCCGCGCTACTACTATCAGCCTGCTCCCCGTTACTACAATCGGTCGGCCCCTTTGCCCCATTACCGGCCCTATCCGCAGCCGAGGATGAACCAGTGGCATGGCAACCCGCGCTATGACTACGGCAATCGCCAGCGGCAAGACTACCGGCAGGACCGGGATCGCCATGACTATCGCAATGACAGCCAGCGTTACCGGCAGGGCGACCGGCACTCCAATCGGCAGGTTGACCACCGCGGGCGCTGGGACGGGCGGCGCGGGCAGGAGCGAGGAGGGAACTGGCAGCGCTAGCTGAGCGGAGGCGGGGGCTGAAAAGCAGCCCCCGGACCAGCAGGTTAACCCACATCCGCCAATGGGTGCCGTCCTTCCCACGCCTTGGCAAAATGCGCCTCGACTACCGCCGCCGGCACTTGCGCCACATCCGGCCAGTGCCAGCGCGGCTGGTTGTCTTTGTCCAGCAGGCGAGCGCGCACGCCTTCACTGAATTCAGGGTGGCGGCAACAGTTCAGGCTCATGCTGTATTCCATCTGGAACACCTGCGCCAACGACAGGTACCGCGCCCGGCGGATCTGCTCCCAGACCAGATGCGCCGTCAGCGGGCAACCCTCATGCAGACGGTGGCCGGCATCTGCCAGCAATGGGTCGTCATGCTGCTTGAGCCTTTCCAGCGCGCGCCAGGCTGAAGCCGCATCCGCCACGTCGAGTAACTGATCGATCTCATGCCGTCGTGGCAGCCACTGGGCATCAGGCAGCTCGGCGCAGGCACGATGCTGCTCGGCCTTGAGCAGGCTGTTCAGTTGTATGGCGGTCTGCTCCTGCCAGTTCAGTTGCAGCAACTCCTCGATCAAGGCCTCTTGCTGGTGCTCGCCCAGAAAACGGTCAGCCAGGCCCAGGTCAAGGGCATCGCGGGCATTGATCGGCGCACCTGTCAGGCCGAAGAACAAACCGAGCTTGCCCGGCAGTCGGGCCAGGAACCAACTGGCGCCTACGTCAGGGTACAGGCCGATGCTGATTTCCGGCATGGCCAGCCGGCTGCTGGGGGTGACGATACGTACATTGGCGCCTTGCAGCAGCCCCATGCCACCACCCAGCACATGCCCATGGCCCCAGCACAACAACGGTTTGGGGTAGGTGTGCAGGGCAAAGTCCAGGCGGTATTCGGCGGCGAAGAAGGAGGCCGCCAGCGGTGGGACACTGCCGGGGTGGTCGCGGCAGGCTTGCGCCAGCGCACGGACATCGCCGCCTGCGCAAAAGGCTTTTGCCCCGTTGCCGCGCAGCAGCACGCAGACGATACCCGGGTCGCGGGCCCAGGCATGCAGTTGTTCGCCCAGCACCTCGATCATCGGCAGGTTCAGGGCATTGAGCGCCTTGGGCGCATCCAGGGTGGCGATGCCGATGCGGGCGCCATCGACGCCGGTGAGTACCTCGCAGTGAATGGTCATGGACTACCTCTCGCAAGTCATCGCTCAAGTATGGCTTGCCTGGCCGATCATGCCGGTCGTCGGTCGGATCGTTTGACAAGCGCGAAGGGCTTACCTAGTGTCGCGCCATTGTTTATGGAAGGCCCCATGACTGACGACGATCGCATCAAACTCGAACCCAGCTGGAAGGCCGCATTGCGCGGTGAATTCGACCAGCCTTACATGCACCAGCTGCGCGAGTTCCTGCGTGGCGAGTACGCTGCCGGCAAGGAGATCTACCCGCCAGGGCCGCTGATCTTCAATGCGCTCAATTCGACACCGCTGGACCAGGTGAAGGTGGTCATCCTCGGTCAGGACCCGTACCACGGGCCGGGCCAGGCACATGGCTTGTGCTTCTCGGTGCAACCGGGCGTGGCCACGCCACCGTCGCTGGTCAATATCTACAAGGAGCTGCAGCGCGACCTGAACATCCCGATCCCCAGCCACGGCTACCTCCAGAGCTGGGCGGAACAAGGCGTTCTGTTGCTCAACACGACCATGACCGTCGAGCGCGCCAATGCCGCGTCGCATGCCAAGAAAGGCTGGGAATTGTTTACCGACAGGATTATCCAGGTGGTCAGTGAGCAATGCCCGAACGTGGTGTTCCTGCTATGGGGGGCGCATGCACAGAGCAAGCAGAAGCTGATCGACGGTACCAAGCATCTGGTTTTGAAGTCGGTCCATCCTTCGCCGCTGTCGGCGTATCGCGGGTTCATCGGTTGCGGGCATTTCAGCCGTGCCAACAGCTTCCTCGAGCAGCGGGGGCTCGGGCCCATCGACTGGGCACTGCCCCCGCTGTGAGAAACCGCGGTGGGGTACGCAATCGCTCAGGGCGTCATGCTCATGCGCGGCTCGCTGCGCTGGCCAATGGCAATCCCCCGCTCATGGTTCTGGCGCACGTACTCCACCAAGGCTTCAAGGTCGGTGATGCCGGTGTCCTGGCGTCGCCTTCCTTCTTTGAAAGTGGCCAAGCCACCGCCACCATCGGCCAGGAAAAGGTTGCTGACGACGCGATAATGGGTCAACGGCTCAACGGGTTTGCCGTGAAGACGCACACTCCCCTCGACGACACGGCTGCCGACAGGCCGTGAACCATCCCACTCATAATGAAAACCCTTCGATACTTGCAGCGGATTGAAACTGCCCCTGTTCCATTGAAGGTTGAGCAGTTCGGTAATCTGCTTGCCTGTCAGTTCCTGAACCACCAGTGGGTTATTGAACGGTTGTACGGCGAATAATTGTTCGTAGGTCAGGTCGCTATCGGCAGGCTGGATAAGATCACTGCGCAGCCCTCCCAGGTTGAGAAAGGCAACCTGGGTATTGAACGCCTGGGTCATGGCCAATTGTGCATCCGTGACCAGATTCCCCAAGGTTGTTTCACCGGCGGCATTTTCTTTGCGGTCAAGTTCTGCCGTCGAGATGCGTCCTATGGGTTCGAGCAATTTTTCCCCGGACCGCTGACGCACTTCCTCTAGCAAACCCGCCAACTGGGCATTGGGCAGGTAGTTCTGTGGGTCAGCAGGAATATTGCGGGCGGTGATGTTCGTGACGTGATGGGTGCCTGGCGTTACCTGCAACTTCAACTGAGTCAGGAAGTGGCCGTACTTGCCAGCCTGAGTGATGCTCAAGTCACCCACCTTGCATTGATAGCTGGCATGCGAGTGGCCGCTGATGACGGCATCTACCGCAGGATCCAGCCGCTTCGCCACGTCGACGATCGTGCCACTTAGCTGGCTGCAATCCTGCGTGTCGAACGGCTCGGCGGTATCCCCTCCCTGGTGCATGACCGCAATGATTGCATTCACACCCTTGGCCTTGAGCTCCGGAATCACGTCATTGATGGCTTGCGCTTCATCCGTGGCCTTGAGCCCTGCGAATGCTCTGGCCGAGACCACTTTTTCCATGTTGCGCGGCACTGCACCGACGAACGCTATCTTCACCCCTTTTACCTGCTCAATGTGATAGGCCGGTAGCAAGCGCTTGCCCGTAGTGGTATCGATCAGGTTGGACGCTATGTAAGGGAAGCCACTTCCTGGATAGTTGCCGCGAAACTTGCAAGCCTTTTCAGGGCGCGTCGACTCGCATCCTCCGTGGATCTGACGAAGAAACTCGGCCTTGCCTGCATCCAGTTCGTGGTTCCCGGATGCGCTGACGACCATGCCCATCGCGTTCAAGGCCTCAAGCACAGGCTCGTCAGCCCACAGCGCAGAAATGGCGGGGCTGCCCCCTATCAAGTCGCCAGCCCCGATGAACAGCAGATCGGGGTCCTGCGTTCGCAGTTCATCGAGCATGGCACCGAGTGTGGCGATGCCGCCGTAGGTCAGGCGGGTAGCGCCTTGCGCGCCAGCGTAGTCCTGGGGGTTGGGTTCCAGGTAGCCGTGGAGATCATTGATAGCCACGACGTTGATCTGGACGGGGGCAGGTGACTCTGCGGCAAGGCTGCCTGCGCTGATGGCAAGGCATGCCCAGGCAATAGCCGAGCGATAGTTGCAAGAAAGACGAACTTTCATCATTACCTCTTGAATGCCGGGAAGTGTGGGTTTGCTGGCGATCAGGGCAGCAATCCGACTCTATTCACCCGGGCATTGGGCAAGTGGTAACTATCTATCTTCAGGGTACTTGCAGCTCGAATGCCTGTTGTCCCACAACCGGAAGAGCGGTTCTGCAAGAAACAACACCAGGATCAGGCGCATCACCTGCAGCGCCGTCACCAGCGGCACTGACAATTGCAGCGTTTCGGCCGTGAGGCTCATTTCGGCGATCCCGCCAGGCATCATCCCCAGTGTCAGCGAACGCAAGTCCAGTGCAGTCATCATGCTCAGCAGCCACGCGGCACTGGCGGCAATCGCCATGCACAACGCCGTGGCCATCAAGGTGCGCCCCAGGAACGACGGTGCGCGGCGGAAGAACGCGCGGTTGAAGTGACAGGCCAGGCCGCTGCCGATGAGCCACTGGCCGATCTGGCTGGCGCCATTGGGCAGGGCGATCTGCAGGTTGCCGGCCAGGCTGACCGTAGCCGCTACCAGCAATGGCCCGAACAGCCAGGGGTTGGGCTGGCGCAAGCGCTGCCAGAGCAAGGCAACGGCAACACCCAAGGGCGCAATCAATGCCAGCCAGCCCCAGCTCACGCTACCGGTGTGGTTCAGTGGTACCCCGTCACCCAGCAGAAACTTGAACAGCGCCGGCACGCACAGCACCACTGCCAGCACACGCAAGCTCTGCGCTGCCGCCACCTGGCTGAGCACCGCGCCATTGCGCGCCCCTAGGTTGACCATCTCGCCCGAACCGCCTGGCATGCTGGCAAAGAACGCGGTGGCGCGGTCTTCGCCGGTTCGCCGCAGCAGCCATACGCTGATCACGCTGGACAGGGTGGTGAACAACGCACCGAAGCAGATCAGCGCGAAATGGCTGGCCACTTGCTCGATCACCGCGGGGGTGAAGTGCAGGCCAATACCGATGCCGATGATCCACTGCCCGCACTTGCGGCCGTTGGGTATTTCCGACAGCTGCCAACGCGTCAGGCAGCGCACCAGGATGATCGCCAGCAATGAACCGACCATCCATGGCAAAGGCCAGCCGACCTTGCTGGCGGCAAAACCGCCAGCAAGGCCGACCAGCCCGGTCGCGACGAACAATGGCAACGACCGATCAGGCATCGGCCAGGGCCCGGCGCTGCAGGCTGCGTTTGCGCCAGATGCGCAGCAGCGGCAGGGCGAGCATCAGCACTACCAGCGCCCAGACGCCCATGCTGATCGGGCTGGACCAGAGGATGCCCAGTTCTCCGTTGGAGATCGACAGCGCCCGACGCAGGTTTTGCTCCATCAGCCCGCCGAGGATGAAGCCCAGCAGAATCGGCGACAGAGGGAAGTCCAGCTTGCGCAGGATGTAGCCCATGATGCCGATACCGACCATGAGGAACAGGTCGAAGGTGGTGGCATGCACGGCGTACACACCGATCGCGGTGATGATGGCGATCACCGGCACCAGCGCCCAGTTTGGCACGGCGAGGATGCGGGTGAAGATGCGGATCATCGGGATGTTGAGGATCACCAGCATGATGTTGGCGACGAACAGCGAGGCGATCAGGCCCCAGACGATATCTGGCTGCTGTTCGAACAGCAGTGGGCCAGGGGTGATGTTGTACAGGGTCAGGGCGCCGATCATCACGGCCGTGGTGCCAGAGCCCGGTACGCCCAGGGTCAGCATCGGGACCAGGGCGCCACAGCAGGATGCACCAATGGCCGTTTCCGGCGCTGCCAGGCCGCGGGCATCGCCTTTGCCGAACTTGCCGCTTTCCCCGGCCATGCGTTTCTCGGTCATGTAGGCCACGGCGCTGGCCAGCGTTGCGCCGGCGCCGGGTAGAACGCCCATGATGAAACCGAGCAGGCCGCAACGGATGTTGACCAGGAACACCGAGGCCGCTTCCTTGAAGTTGAACAGCATACGGCCGGTAGCCTTGACCGCCTGGTGGCCATGGTGGGTCTTTTCCAGCAGCAGGAGGATTTCGCTGATGGAGAACAGGCCCAGCACGAGGACCACGAACTGAATGCCGTCGGCCAGGTGCACGCTGTCACCGGTGAAGCGGTACACGCCGCTGTTGGCGTCGATGCCGACCGCCGAGAGGAACAGGCCGATGAGAGCGGCAATGAAGGTTTTCAGTGGTTTGTCACCGGCCATGCCACCCAACGCGACGATGGCGAACACCATCAGCACAAAGTACTCCGCCGGGCCGAAGGCGATGGCCCATTTCGCCAGCAGCGGGGCGAACAGCACCATGCCGCAGGTGGCGATGAAGGCGCCGATGAACGAACTCCAGGCCGACAGCGACAGGGCAACACCGGCCAGGCCCTGGCGGGCCATCGGGTAACCATCGAGGGTGGTCATGACGGTCGAGGCTTCGCCCGGGATGTTCAGCAGGATCGAGCTGATACGCCCGCCATATTCGCAGCCCAGGTACACTGCGGCCAGCAGGATCAGCGCCGATTCCGGCGGCAGGCCGAGGGCAAAGGCGATGGGGATCAGCAGGGCCACGCCGTTGATCGGGCCCAGGCCCGGCAGCAGGCCGACCACGGTGCCGATCAAGGTGCCGGAGAGGGCGGTGACCAGGTTGTAAGGGGACAGGGCAATGCCGAAGCCCTGGCCCAGGTAGCTCAAGGTATCCATGTCAGTTCTCCAGTACGCTCAGCAGGCCAAGGGGCAGGGGCACGTCCATCACGCGGTCGAACAGCCAGTAGAGGAAAATGCTCATGCCGGCCACCACAATGGCGCTTTGCAGCCAGCGGCCACCGTACAGCCGAGCCATGGGCAGGCCGACCAGGATGGCGCTGAGGATGAAGCCGAGCGCTTCGAAAGTGGCGGCGAAGACGATCAGCAGGCCGACACAGGCGGTGATCTTGATCAGGGTCTCGCGGTCCAGTTCCGGTTCGTCATCCTTGCGCACGATGGGCGTTGGGCGGAACACCAGGTACAGCAGGCCCAGCCCCATCAGGCCGAGCACCAGCAGCGGGTAAGCGCGCGGGCCCACCGGTTCATAGGAGAATGCAGCCTGATAGGGCCAGGCCATCACGGCCAGGGCGGCACACATCGCCAGCAGGGCCAAGGCGAAAATGCGTTGAAGGATCATTGGGGAATCCTCGTTGGGATTGCTCAAGTGAAATGCAAATCCTGTGGGAGCGGCCTTGCGTCGCGATCGGGCGCGAAGCGGCCGCTAAACCTGCCGATGCGATCTGTACGAAGCATCGTATCGGCTGTGCCAGGGGCCGCTTCGCGCCCGATCCCGACACAAGGCCGCTCCCACAGGAGTGGTGGTGAGTCCGACAGGCTTACTGGATCAGGCCGAATTCCTTGGCCAGCGCCTTGTAGTCAGCCACTTGCTTCTTCACATAGCCGTCCAGCTCTTCGCCGGTCATGGCGAACGGGAACAGCTCGCGCTGGTCTCGCAGCTTGGCGAAGTCCTCGGAGGCCAGCATCTTGTCGAACGAGGCCTTCCACCAGGCGTAGTCCTCGTCGCTCACTTTTGGCCCCAGGTAGAAGCCGCGCACCACCGGCCAGACGATGTCGTAGCCCTGCTCCTTGGCAGTAGGGATGTCTTTCATTTCCGGCTCGTTCAGCCGGTTTTCAGAGAACACCGCGAGGATGCGCATGTTGCCGCTCTGGATGTGCGGCATGGAGTCGGAAATGTCGGTAGAGCCGACCTGGATGTGGCCGCCCAGCAATGCCGTGGCGATTTCGCCGCCGCCCTCCAGGGCCACGTAGCGCAGGTCGCGCGGGTTGATGCCAGCGGCCTTGGCGATCAACGCGGTCTGCATCCAGTCCTGGCTGCCGACGGTGCCGCCGGAACCGATCACTACCTTGCTCGGGTCTTTCTTCAGCGCTGCGACCAGGTCATCAAGTGTCTTGTAGGGCGAGTCGCTCTTCACTGCGATGGCACCGTAGCTGGTGCCGACGGCAGCCAGCCATTTCACCGCGTTTTCGTCGAAACGCCCGAACTTGCCCTGGGCCAGGTTAAGCAGCGAGCCGCTGGACCAGGCCACCAGCGTGCCGGCGTCTGCCGGGCGCTGGGCGACCACGGCGTTGTAGGCGACCGCGCCGACCCCGCCGGGCATGTAGGTGACGCGCATCGGCTTGCTGAGGATCTTTTCTTGTACCAGTGCGCTTTGCACCAGCTTGCAGGTCAGGTCGAAGCCACCGCCGGGTGAGGCGGGAGCGATGCATTCGGGGCGTTTCGGTTCTGCAGCGAGGGCGTTGCCGGCCAACAGCAGGCAGCCGGTAGCGAGGACGAGGCGGCGCAGTGAAAAGGTCATCGTCGATCTCCGTGAGTGTTGTTGTTATCGGATTACCGCTATGGGGTTACCACAGCGCCACGCTGTAGCTGACCAACAGCCTCACTTCATCCGCGTCACGGGCGAAGTTGGAGCGGAAGGTGGCGTTGCGCAGACGCACGGCGACGTTCTTCAACGGGCCGCTTTGTACCACGTACTTCAGTTCGGTGTTGCGTTCCCACTCTTTGCCTTCGCCACCGGCAGCACGGCTGACGTTGTCACCGCTGATGTAACGGGTCATGAAGGTCAGGCCCGGCACGCCGAGCGCGGCGAAGTTGTAGTCGTAGCGCGCCTGCCAGGAGCGTTCGTCGGCCCCGGCGAAGTCATTGATCTGGACGAAGTTGACCAGGTACGGGTCGGCGCCATCCACATACGGGAAGGCACTTTCGCCAGACAACTGCTGCCAGGCGGCGCTGACCTTGTGCCCGCCCAGGGCATAGCTGAGCATGCCGTTGACGGTGGTGTTGTCGATGTTGCCGGCCTTGGCTGCACCGGCGTCGTCGCTCATGGCAAGGCGCAGGTCGGCACCCAGGGTGCCCGGGCCCCAGGGTTGGGTGGCGACCATGCCGATGAAGTGCTGGCGGTAGATATCGTCGAGCTGGGCGAAGTGGTAGCTGCCGGTGATGCGGTCGGTGAACTGGTAGTCGAGCCCCGCCAGGGCCAGGTTGTCAGCGCTGAAGGTGCCACCGAAGCGGCCGTTCTTGTTGTTCAGCGCCAGGTCTTCCCAGTTGGTGTCGTTGCGGTCCTTGGCTTTGTCTATGCGGCCACCAGTGAAGGTCAGGCCCTTGATCTCCTTGGAGGTGAGCAGGCCACCTTCGAAGGTTTGCGGCAGGATACGCCCATCGTTGGGCTGCAGGGTCGGCAGTTCGGGGATCAGGGTGCCGATCTTGAGTTCAGTCTGGGAGATCTTCACCTTGCCGGTCAGGCCCAGCTTGGAGTACTCGTCGGCAGCCTTGCCGTCATCGTGGGTCGGCAGCAGGCCGCTGTTGGCACGGTCCGGGCTGGAGTCGAGCTTGATGCCGAGCATGCCCAACGCGTCCAGGCCAAAGCCCACGGTGCCATCGGTGTAGCCAGACTCGAAATTGAGGATGAAGCCCTGGGCCCATTCATCGCGCTTGGATTGCTGCGCGCTGGTGCCGTCGCGGAAGTCGCGGTTGAAGTACATGTTGCGGGTTTCGAAGGTGGCCGTGCTGTCTTCGAAGAAGGCGGCCTGGCTCATCGGGGCGACACCGGCAAGCGCGAGGGCGCTGGCGATGGCCGAGGGGCGAGCGATAAAGGAACGGGTAGGCGCGAACGCCTGCGGCTGCGATGACAGCATCGTCGATGACTCCGTTTATTGTTCTTATTCGTTGCACCTTGCTGGTGCTTTTTTCGGCGCGAAGGGCGACCGTGGTGCGATGCTAGGCAACGAACCTTTCGCTAACCTTTCAGCGTGAAAGGTTTGTCACGAGGGGCTTCACAGGCGTGGTGACAGCGGTACACTCCGCGCCACCGTCCCACCCGAGCAGGGAGAATCCGATGCGTGTGCTACTGGTCGAAGACCACCTGCAACTGGCCGAAAGCGTGGCCCTGGCCTTGAAAAGCCATGGCCTGACCGTGGATGTGCTGCATGACGGCGTGGCGGCCGACCTGGCGCTGGCCAGTGAGGAATACGCCGTGGCCGTGCTGGATGTCGGCCTGCCGCGCATGGACGGCTTTGAGGTATTGGCGCGCTTGCGAGGTCGTGGCAAGACCTTGCCGGTGCTGATGCTGACTGCGCGCAGTGACGTCAAGGACCGGGTCCATGGCCTGAACCTGGGCGCCGACGATTATCTGGCCAAGCCGTTTGAGCTGACCGAGCTGGAGGCGCGGGTCAAGGCCTTGCTGCGCCGCAGTGTGCTCGGTGGCGAGCGCCAGCAACGCTGTGGGCCGCTGGTGTATGACCTGGACACCCGTCGCTTCACCCTCGGTGACGACAACCTGACGCTGACCTCGCGCGAGCAGAGCGTGCTGGAAGCGCTGATCGCTCGCCCGGGCCGGGTGATGAGCAAGGAGCAGCTGGCTGCCCAGGTGTTTGGCCTGGACGAAGAGGCCAGCCCTGACGCCATCGAAATCTACATTCACCGGCTGCGCAAGAAGCTCGACGGGCACGCTGTGGCCATCGTCACTTTCCGCGGTCTGGGCTATTTGCTTGAGCACCGCGATGCGTGACAACGGCAGCCTGCGCGGGCGCTTGCTGGGTAATTTGGCGCTGTTGCTGGTGGTGCTGATGCTGGCCAGCGGCCTTAGCGCCTACTGGAATGGCCGCGAGGCCGCCGACACTGCCTACGACCGCACCCTGCTGGCTTCGGCGAGAACCATCGCCGCGGGCCTGTCGCAGCGCGATGGTTCGTTGAGCGCGGATGTGCCTTACGTGGCGCTGGACACGTTCGCCTATGACAGTGCGGGGCGCATTTACTATCAGGTGCTGGATATCAAGCAAAGGCTGATTTCTGGCTACGAGAACCTGCCGCCACCGCCGCCGGGTACGCCGCGCACCGATGACTATCCGGCATTGGCACGGTTCTACAACGCCACTTACCTGGGCCAGGACGTTCGTGTGGTCAGCCTGCTGAAGCCGGTCAGCGAGCCGAACATGAACGGCATGGCAGAGATTCGCGTAGCCGAAACCGAGGAAGCGCGGGTGCGCATGGCCCGAGGGTTGATGGCCGATACCCTGCTGCGCCTGGGCATGCTGGCACTGGGGGCGTTGGTGATGGTGTGGTTTGCCGTGAGTGCCGCGTTGCGGCCGTTGGAGCGCCTGCGCACAGCGGTGGAAGAACGCCAGCCGGACGACTTGCGAGCGTTGCCGGTGGTGCAGGTACAGCGCGAGCTGGGCCCGCTGGTGCGCGCCTTGAACCACTTTACCGAGCGCTTGCGTGGCCAGTTCGAGCGCCAGGCGCAGTTCATTGCCGACGCGGCCCACGAACTGCGAACGCCGCTGGCGGCGTTGAAGGCACGGGTCGAGCTGGGCTTGCGCTCGGCCGAGCCGCAGGAGTGGCGGCAGACCTTGGAGTCGGCAGCCCAGGGCACCGACAGGCTGACCCACCTGGCCAACCAGCTGTTGTCCCTGGCGCGGGTCGAGAATGGCGCACGGGCGATTGCCGAAGGCGGTGCGCAGCGTCTGGACTTGAGTCAGTTGGCCCGCGAGCTGGGCATGGCCATGGCGCCTTTGGCGCACAAGCGCGGGGTGGCGCTGGCGCTGGAGGCCGAGGCGCCGGTGTGGCTGAAGGGGGAGCCGACATTGCTCAACGAGTTGTTGAGCAACCTGGTGGACAATGCCTTGGCGCATACGCCAGCGGGTGGCAATGTGATTTTGCGGGTAATGGCGCCGGCAGTGCTGGAAGTGGAAGACGACGGGCCAGGTATTCCCGTGGCCGAGCGCGAACGGGTGTTCGAGCGGTTCTACCGGCGAAGTGCGCAGGGCAGTGGGTTAGGGCTGGCGATCGTTGGCGAGATCTGTCGGGCGCACCTGGCGCAAGTGAGCCTGCATGATGGCGAGAAGGGCGGGTTGCGGGTGCAGGTGAGCTTTATCGCGGATTGATGGTTTGCCTGTGTCGCCCTTTCACGGGCTCACCCGCGAAAGGGGCGACACAGGCTGCTACAGCTCAGCGCAACATGCTCCGCGCCTCCAGCAGTTCATCGACCTCAAGCTCGGTGCCAAACGGCAACCCCAGATGGCGGTATGCCGGCAGCGCAGCCAATGGCCGGTGACGCCCGCGCTGACTGATGCAGCGGGCGATCTGCACGATGTCGATGTAATCGATCTTGTCAGTCTGGCGGTCCAGGTCATGAACCTGGCTCGGCAGGTGGACCAATTGCTCCGGAAACTCCCAGGCCTTGAGGATCTTGTCCCCCAGCACCGGCTGGAGTTGCTCGATCACGTAATGCAGGCAAACCGGGTCGGACAACAGTTCGTTGTGCTCTTCGGCATAGATGAGTACCGGCAGCGCGCCAATCTGGTTGACCAGCCCACCCAAAGTGGCCTGGTCGGGCTTGAGAGGTGTGAAGCGGCGGCAGATTTCGTAGCTGATGCCCGCCACTTCCAGGCTACTGGCCCAGATATCGCGCAGTTTCTGCTCCACTGCCGGCGAGCGGGCATGGAAAATCTGCTCGATCACCAAGCCGATGGCCAGGTTGCAGCTGTAGTTGATGCCTAGCCGCGTGATGGCGGTATGCAGGTCGGTCACCTCGACCGCAGCACGCAGCAATGGGCTGTTGACGACCTTGATCAGGCGCGCTGACAGGGCCGCGTCGCGGCCGATCACCTTGCTCAGGGCCGCTACGCTGATCTCGCTGTCTTCCGCTGCCTCGCGGATGCTCAAGGCAACCTCGGGCAGGGTTGGCAGGACCAGGTCATCCTTTTCGATGGCGTCGAGCAATTGTGCTTGAACCAACTCGGCCAGCTTGTTCATGGGCATGTCTACCGCAGTGGTGGTGCGGCCCCGCCACAGGGGTGGGGCAGGCTGGTCAGCGCTGGATTTCCCGGTCGCGGTCCAGTTCGTAAGGCAGGGTCAGCACCTGCAGGCGCGGGCCTTCGAGGCTGCCCAGGTGCAGGTTGCCGTCTTCCACCGCCTCGGCGCTGAGCACCGCGAGCAGTTCGCAGCCCGTGCCGTTGCCGGCAGCAATGACCACTTCACCGACCGACGACCCATGGGTGGGCGAGAAAATCTCGGCGCCCGGGGCCGGAATGGCCTGCTGGTCCAGGGCCAGGCGGTACTGGCGGCGCTTGAGTTTGCCCAGGTACTGCATGCGGGCGACGATTTCCTGGCCGGTGTAGCAGCCTTTCTTGAAGCTGACGCCGTCGACGGCCTGCAGGTTGATCATCTGCGGGATGAACAGCTCACGGGTTGGGCCCATGACCTGGCCGATACCTGCGCGAATCTGGCCCAGCAGCCAGTCGTTTAGCGTGCCTTCGGGCAGCGCTGCGGCAAGGGCTTGGCGTACAGGCTCGGCGTCAGCCGCCGGCACCCACAACTCGACCCGGCCGGCGGACACGGCGATCGCGATCAGCCCGTCATGGCGCACGGTGCTACCGGCGGCGGCGGGCACGACAAGCCCCAGCCCCTGCAGTGCAGCGTCGCCACCTTGCAGGCCGAAGCGTGCCCATGCGCTGCTTTCGTCGGTCAGCGTGGCCTTGGAGAACACAGCGTACTTTTTCAGGTCGGCCAGTTGCGCGTCGAGCAGTTCACTGGCCATGGCCAGCAAGTAGCCGTTGCCTTCGGGCACTATGCGGAAGCTCGACTGCATGCGCCCCTTGACCATGCAGCGGGCGCCGAGGCTTGCGTATTCCTGGCTGAGGTAGTTGATGTTGCAGGTCAGCTGGCCTTGCAGGAACTTGCCTGCATCGGAGCCGCGGACGGCGAGGATGCCCTCGTGGGACAGGGGGCAGAAGAAAGCGGAATCGGCCATGGGTCATCGCGGTGGCTAAAGACTGGCGGCCATCATAGAACGCCGGTAACAAAATAGGTAGGTGACTAGACCAACGCCCGGTGTCGCTTCGCGCGCCTGGCTGTATACTGGCGGCCCATTCGAGGAGGGCCCCATGGTCGAACAAACTGAACTCAACCGGCTTTTCTGGCACAGCCGCCGCGGCATGCTGGAACTGGACGTACTGCTGGTGCCTTTCACCCAGGAAGTCTACCCCACCCTCAATGAGACCGACCGTGAACTGTACGTGCGTCTCTTGAGCTGCGAGGATCAGGACATGTTCGGCTGGTTCATGGAGCGCACCGAGTCCGAAGACCCGGAACTGCAGCGCATGGTCCGCATCATTCTGGACCGTGTCCAGCCCAAGTGAGTGCTTCGAGTGCCGTTGGCAAGGCTCGCGCCTGCTGCTGACGGCCTACCTCGCTTGTCAGGTTCTGGCGTGGCTTGCCGTGTGGGCGAGCTCGCTGCCCGGGTGGTTGGCCTTTTCGGTTGTCGCCGCCTGCACGGCCCACGCTGGCTGGGCCATTCCCCGACGTATCCTGTTGACCCATGAGCATGCTGTTGTCGGCCTGCGCCGTGATGTGCGGGGCTGGCAGGTGTTCAGTCGTGCCTGTGGGTGGCAGCGGGTTCGGTTGTGCCGGGACAGTGTGGCGTTGCCACGGCTGGTGGTTTTGCGCTTTGAGCGGGTGGGGCGTTGGCTGGGGGAAAGCCAGTGTATACCTCAGGATGCGCTAGGGGCTGACGAGCATCGGCGCTTGCGGGTGCGGTTGAAGTTCAGCCGGCGGCGCTGGGCTGCGGTGAGCCGGGCATAGATCGAGACCGGGTTAGCTTCTTCGCGGGCGAGCCCGCGAAGGCCACGACGCCGATATCAGAGCGGGTTAAGGATGGTGTCCTTGGCCTCGTCCAGCATCCCTGGATAATCCAGTGTGTAATGCAACCCTCGGCTTTCCTTGCGCTGCATGGCTGACAGGATCATCAGCTCGGCCACTTGCGCCAGGTTGCGCAGCTCGATCAGGTCACGGCTGACCTTGTAGTTGCTGTAGAACTCGTCGATTTCATCCAGCAGCAGGCGAATGCGGTGCTGGGCCCGCTGCAGGCGCTTGCTGGTGCGCACGATGCCGACGTAGTCCCACATGAAGCGCCGCAGTTCGTCCCAGTTGTGCGCAATGATCACGTCCTCGTCCGAGTCGGTCACCTGGCTGGCGTCCCAGCCGGGCAAGGCCTTGGGCATGGCCACTTGCTCCAGGTGCGCCTGGATGTCGGCAGCGGCGGCGCGACCGTACACAAAACATTCCAGCAGCGAGTTGCTGGCCATGCGGTTGGCGCCGTGCAGGCCGGTGAAACTGGTTTCGCCGATGGCATACAGGCCAGGCACATCGGTGTGGCCGCAGTCGTCGACCATCACCCCGCCGCAGGTGTAATGCGCCGCCGGCACCACCGGGATCGGCTGGCGGGTGATATCGATGCCAAAGGCCAGGCAGCGCTCGTACACGGTGGGGAAGTGGCTCTTGATGAAATCTGCAGGCTTGTGAGTGATGTCCAGGTATACGCAGTCCACGCCCAGGCGCTTCATCTCGTGGTCGATGGCGCGGGCCACGATGTCCCGTGGGGCCAGCTCTTCGCGTGGGTCGAAGCGTGGCATGAAACGTTCGCCGTTGGGCAGGCGCAGCAGGGCGCCCTCGCCGCGCAGGGCTTCGGTGATCAGGAAGCTCTTGGCCTGTGGGTGATACAGGCAGGTCGGGTGGAACTGGTTGAATTCCAGGTTCGCCACTCGGCAGCCGGCCCGCCAGGCCATGGCGATACCGTCGCCGCAGGCACCATCGGGGTTGCTGGTGTAGAGATAGACCTTGGCCGCACCGCCCGTGGCCAGCACGGTGAAGCGCGCGCCGAAGGTGTCCACCTCGCCGGTGTTGCGGTCGAGCACGTAGGCGCCCAGGCAGCGTTCGCCGGGCAGGCCCAGGCGGCGTTCAGTGATCAGGTCGACCGCCACCCGCTGCTCCAGCAGCTGGATGTTCGGGCGCTGGCGAGCCTGTTCCAGCAGCGTGGTGAAGATTGCCGCGCCGGTAGCGTCGGCGGCGTGGATGATGCGCCGGTGGCTATGGCCCCCTTCACGGGTGAGGTGGAACTCGAAGCCGCCATCGTCGACGCTGTAGTGCTCATCGCGGGTGAAGGGCACGCCTTGCTCGATCAGCCATTGGATCGCTTCGCGGCTGTGCTCGACGGTAAAGCGCACTGCGTCTTCATGGCACAGCCCGCCGCCGGCATTGAGGGTGTCCTCGACATGCGACTGCACAGTATCGGTGTTGTCCAGCACTGCAGCGACGCCGCCCTGGGCCCAGAAGGTCGAGCCGTTGGACAGGTCGCCCTTGCTCAATACGGCAACGCGAAGGTGGCTGGGGAGGTTAAGTGCCAGGCTGAGACCGGCGGCACCGCTGCCGATCACCAGGACATCATGTTGGAATTGTTGGCTCATGTCGGGACACTAGTAATCTTTGGGAGGGGCACGGCACAATGGTCACGCGCGGATGGCATTGTGAAACTATCGTTAAACGTGTCGGGATGCCTTTATAGCAGCCCCGGGTGGCCAATTTCCATGCTACCTGCCAGGTTGCGACAACCTTTGTGGGAACTTTCCGACATGGCCGGAAATCCTATGAAGGCTGCCCGTACGCCACAATTTGCCGCGGCGACGCAGGGCGGCAGGCCTTTCCAGGCTTACCCCTGTGTATTTGAAACCTGATTATCGACGTAGCCGGCCGTGACCGCGCCGCGTCTTCCGTGCAAGCCGACCAAGGGCTGCAGGAAACTTGCTTGGAGGGGAGAACTTTTGCGCAAAGCCCGAGTCTATGGTTGCAAGCCTGAACGATGGCTGATGCAACGCTCCTTCGAGTTCACTGAGGAGTGTTCATGCTAACCCAGGAAGAGGATCAGCAGCTTGTCGAGCGCGTTCAGCGCGGCGACAGGCGAGCTTTCGATCTGTTGGTGCTGAAGTATCAGCACAAGATTCTCGGGTTGATCGTGCGGTTTGTCCACGATACCCACGAGGCCCAGGATGTAGCACAGGAAGCCTTCATCAAGGCCTACCGTGCGCTTGGCAACTTCCGCGGCGACAGTGCGTTCTATACGTGGCTGTACCGCATCGCCATCAACACGGCGAAGAACTACCTGGTGTCCCGTGGAAGACGGCCGCCAGACAGTGATGTGAGCTCCGAGGATGCGGAGTTTTACGACGGCGATCATGGTCTCAAGGATCTCGAGTCCCCAGAGCGCTCGTTGTTGCGGGATGAAATCGAAGGCACTGTCCATCGCACCATCCAGCAACTGCCCGAAGACCTGCGTACGGCATTGACGCTACGCGAGTTCGACGGGCTGAGTTACGAAGACATTGCCAGTGTCATGCAATGTCCGGTGGGTACCGTGCGCTCTCGAATCTTCCGCGCTCGGGAGGCCATAGATAAAGCCCTGCAGCCGTTGTTGCAGGAAACCTGAGACAGCGGCGACAGCGCCAAGAGAGGAACCGCCATGAGTCGTGAAGCTTTGCAGGAATCGCTGTCCGCGGTGATGGATAACGAAGCGGATGAACTGGAACTGCGTCGGGTGTTGAACGCCGTCGACGACGCCGAAACCCGTGCCACCTGGTCGCGTTACCAGGTTGCCCGTGCAGCCATGCACAAGGAACTGCTGCTGCCTAACCTGGATATCGCCTCGGCGGTGTCCGCGGCGCTGGCCGACGAAGCCGTGCCAGCCAAGGTCAAGAAAGGCCCTTGGCGCAGCATTGGCCGTCTGGCGGTAGCCGCCTCGGTTACCGTCGCGGTACTGGCCGGTGTGCGTATGTACAACCAGGACGAAATCACGGGTGCAGAGCTTGCTGCCCAGCAGCCTGTCCAACAGGGCCTGAGTGTGCCACAAGCGCAAGGCCCGGCCGTTTTGGCAGGCTATAGTGAAAGCAGTGAGCAACCGACCGGGCCAATGGCCAATGGCGTGCTGCAGAACCAGGCCGGCTGGGATCAGCGTCTGCCAGGCTACCTGCGCCAGCATGCCCAGGAATCTGCGCTCAAGGGCACTGAAACCGCATTGCCGTATGCCCGCGCCGCCAGCCTGGAAAACCGTTAAGTAAGGAGGATCATGCGCGCGCTACCTCTCTTGTCGCTGCTGATTGGCAGCTGCATGACGGTGCCAGCATTGGCGGCCAATTCTTCGCCTGAGGCGAGTGAGTGGCTGAACAAGCTGGCACAGGCCGAGCAAAAACAGAGCTATCAAGGGTCGTTCGTCTACGAACGCAACGGCAGTTTCTCCTCCCACGACATCTGGCACAGGGTCGACGACGGCAAGGTCAGCGAGCGGCTGTTGCAGCTTGATGGCGCCGCCCAGGAAATCGTGCGCGTGGATGGCAAGGTGGAATGTGTCAGCGGGGCCTTGGCCAGCGGTGTCACGGCGCCGCCGGATACCGCACCGCGTGTGCTTGATCCGCTGAAACTGATGGGTTGGTACGATTTGAGTGTGGCAGGCAAGTCACGGGTCGCCGGGCGCGATGCCGTGATCATTACGCTCACGCCACGCGACCAGCATCGCTATGCGTTCGAATTGCACCTGGACCGTCACTCGGGTTTGCCGCTGCGTTCGTTGATGCTCAACGACAAGGGGCAGTTGCTGGAACGCTTCCAGATGACCCGTCTCGATACCGATGAAATACCCAGCGACGCAGACTTGCGCCCAGGTGCTGCCTGCAAGCCAGTGCAGCATGTGGCAGCCGGCAGCAATGATGCCGTCGCGGGTTGGCGTTCGGACTGGCTGCCACCCGGTTTCGAGCTGGTCAACAGCTCGGTACGCCGTGATCCCAAGCACAACAGTTCGGTCAGCAGCCTGATGTATGACGACGGCCTGGCGCGTTTTTCGGTGTTCATCGAGCAAGTGAGCGATGATGGCGGCACCGACATGCGCACCCAGCTAGGCCCGACCTCGGCAGTCTCGCGTCGCCTGAATACACCCAAGGGCAAAGTGATGGTGACCGTGGTTGGCGAAATTCCGCTGGGTACGGCAGAACGCGTCGCCCTGTCGATGCGCCCCCAGGATGCCCAGGCGCGCCAGTAATGGCGCGCTTTTGCGTGCCGAGCCAAGGCAGGTGGGCATACGCCTGAAATGAAATTAAAGCATTGTCATTTGCAATCCATCGGCAAATTTTCTATAGGTCAGGCTTTGAAGAGCCTGGCCTTTTCTGCGTTGTGCAGGGGTCTTTCCAAACTACCGCTCGTTGTGACGGGAGTCGTATGTCAATACCACGCTTGAAATCCTACCTAATGATGTTCGCTGCTGTGCTGATGCTCGGCCAAGTAGTCGCCGCCCAGGCCGAGGAAGCCCTGCCGGACTTCACCACCCTGGTGGAGCAGGCTTCGCCGGCGGTGGTCAACATCAGTACCAAGCAGAAGCTGCCTGACCGCCGGATCGCCGCAAACCAGATGCCGGATCTGGAAGGCCTGCCGCCGATGTTCCGCGAGTTCTTCGAGCGCAACATGCCCCAGCAGCCCCGTTCGCCGCGCGGCGACCGCCAGCGCGAGGCGCAGTCGCTGGGCTCGGGCTTCATCATTTCCAGTGATGGCTACGTGCTCACCAATAACCATGTGGTGGCCGATGCCGACGAGATCATCGTCCGCCTGTCGGACCGTAGCGAGCTCCAGGCCAAGCTGGTCGGCACCGACCCGCGCACTGACGTGGCGCTGCTGAAGGTCGATGGCAAGAATTTGCCAACGGTGAAACTGGGTGACTCCGAGAAGCTCAAGGTGGGCGAGTGGGTACTGGCCATCGGTTCGCCGTTCGGCTTCGACCATTCGGTGACCAAAGGTATCGTCAGCGCCAAGGGCCGGACCCTGCCCAATGACACCTACGTACCGTTCATCCAGACCGACGTGGCCATCAACCCGGGTAACTCCGGCGGCCCGCTGTTCAACATGAAAGGCGAAGTGGTGGGGATCAACTCGCAGATCTTCACCCGTTCTGGCGGTTTCATGGGCCTGTCGTTCGCCATCCCGATTGATGTGGCGATCGATGTCTCCAACCAGCTGAAGAAAGACGGCAAGGTCAGCCGCGGCTGGCTGGGCGTGGTGATTCAGGAGGTCAACAAGGACCTGGCTGAATCGTTCGGCCTGGACAAGCCGGCGGGCGCCCTGGTGGCCCAGGTGCTGGAAAACGGCCCGGCAGCCAAAGGCGGCCTGCAGGTGGGCGACGTGATCCTCAGCATGAACGGCCAGCCAATCGTCATGTCGGCCGATCTGCCGCACCTGGTAGGCGGCCTCAAGGATGGCGAGAAGGCCAAGCTGGAAATCATCCGCAATGGCAAGCGCCAGAACCTGGACATCAGCGTCGGCGCGCTGCCGGATGACGACGTTGACATTGGCGCTGGCACCGAAGGCAGCGCCGAGCGCAGCAGCAACCGCCTGGGTGTATCGGTCGCCGACCTGACCGCCGAGCAGAAAAAATCCCTGGAGCTCAAAGGTGGCGTGGTCATCAAGGAAGTGCAGGATGGCCCGGCAGCCATGATCGGCTTGCGCCCTGGTGATGTCATCAGCCATCTGAACAACCAGGCCATCGGTTCGGCCAAGGAATTCACCGAAATCGCCAAGGAACTGCCGAAGAATCGTTCCGTGTCGATGCGCGTACTGCGTCAGGGCCGTGCCAGCTTCATCACTTTCAAGCTTGCTGAATAAGCAGTTTCGCAAGGCGAAAGGGCAGCTTCGGCTGCCCTTTTTCATGAATCTTCACAATTGCCGGAATGATTGCTGTGTACAGTCGGACAGAGGAATCTCCCATAACCCAGCAGCTTAAGGTACAATTCCCGGCTATTTTTCGGCGGGCGTCCGGCTCGCAGCCTTTTCGAGTGTTGACCCGTGAGTGATTTGAGTCATATCCGCAATTTCTCCATCATCGCCCACATCGACCATGGCAAGTCGACGCTGGCTGACCGTTTCATCCAGATGTGCGGTGGCCTGTCGGCGCGCGAGATGGAAGCCCAGGTGCTCGATTCCATGGACCTGGAGCGTGAGCGCGGTATCACCATCAAGGCCCACAGCGTCACGCTTCACTACAAGGCGCAGGACGGCAAGACCTACCAGCTGAACTTCATCGATACCCCCGGCCACGTCGACTTCACCTACGAAGTTTCGCGTTCGCTGGCGGCCTGTGAAGGGGCACTGCTGGTGGTTGACGCCGGTCAGGGCGTGGAGGCCCAGTCCGTAGCCAACTGCTACACCGCCATCGAGCAGGGCCTGGAGGTCATGCCGGTCCTGAACAAGATGGACCTGCCCCAGGCCGACCCGGACCGCGTCAAGGACGAGATCGAGAAGATCATCGGTATCGATGCCACCGACGCCGTGGCCTGCAGCGCCAAGAGCGGTATGGGCGTTGACGAGGTGCTCGAGCGCCTGGTGCACACCATCCCCGCGCCAGAAGGTGAGATTGATGCACCGCTGCAAGCGCTGATCATCGACTCTTGGTTCGACAATTACCTGGGTGTGGTCTCGCTGGTGCGTGTGCGCCAGGGCCGCGTCAAGAAAGGCGACAAGATCCTGGTCAAGTCCACCGGCAAGGTGCACTTGGTCGACAGCGTCGGTGTCTTCACCCCGAAGCACACCCAGACCGCTGATCTGAAAGCCGGCGAAGTAGGCTTCATCATCGCCAGCATCAAGGACATCCACGGTGCCCCGGTTGGTGACACCCTGACCCTGTCCTCGACCCCTGAGGTCGAGGTGTTGCCAGGCTTCAAGAAGATTCAGCCGCAGGTCTACGCCGGCCTGTTCCCGGTCAGCTCCGACGACTTCGAGGATTTCCGCGACGCTCTGCAGAAGCTGACCCTGAACGACTCCTCGCTGCAGTACATGCCGGAAAGCTCCGACGCGCTGGGCTTTGGCTTCCGTTGCGGTTTCCTGGGCATGTTGCACATGGAGATCATCCAGGAGCGCCTGGAGCGCGAATATGACCTGGACCTGATCACCACCGCACCCAGCGTGATCTACGAACTGGAGTTGAAAACCGGCGAAACCATCGTCGTCGACAACCCGTCCAAGCTGCCGGACGTCTCGGCTGTGGCCGACTTCCGCGAGCCGATCGTCACCGCGACCATCCTGGTTCCGCAGGAGCACCTGGGCAACGTCATCACTCTGTGCATCGAGAAGCGTGGCGTACAGCGCGACATGCAGTTCCTCGGCAGCCAGGTGCAGGTGCGTTACGACATGCCGATGAACGAAGTGGTGCTCGATTTCTTCGACCGCCTCAAATCCACCAGCCGCGGCTATGCTTCGCTGGATTATCATTTCGATCGCTACCAGTCGGCCAACCTGGTCAAGCTGGACGTGCTGATCAACGGCGACAAGGTCGATGCCCTGGCATTGATCGTGCACCGCGACAACGCGGCCTACAAAGGCCGTGCGTTGACCGAGAAGATGAAGGAACTGATCCCTCGGCAGATGTTCGACGTAGCGATCCAGGCAGCCATTGGCGGCCAGATCATTGCGCGGACAACCGTCAAGGCGCTCAGAAAGAACGTACTGGCCAAGTGCTACGGCGGTGACGTCAGCCGTAAGAAGAAGCTGCTGGAGAAGCAGAAGGCCGGTAAGAAACGCATGAAACAGGTGGGCAATGTGGAAATTCCACAAGAAGCCTTCCTCGCCGTGCTCAGGTTGGATAGCTAGGTCCTATGTCGCTAAATTTCCCGCTGTTGCTGGTCATCGCCGTCTTCATCTGCGGTCTGCTGGGCTTGATCGACCTGCTGTTCCTGGCCCCGCGCCGGCGTGCGGCAATCGCCAACTATCAGGGCAGCGTCAGCCAGCCTGAGATGGCGGTGGTCGAACGGCTGAACAAGGAGCCGTTGCTGGTCGAGTACGGTAAGTCGTTCTTCCCGGTGCTGTTCATTGTGCTGGTGCTGCGTTCATTCCTGGTCGAGCCGTTCCAGATCCCTTCGGGATCGATGAAACCGACCCTGGAAGTGGGCGACTTCATCCTGGTGAACAAATTCTCGTACGGCATTCGCCTGCCGGTGATCGACAAGAAGGTCATCGAGGTCGGTGACCCGCAACGCGGGGATGTAATGGTGTTCCGCTACCCGAGTGACCCGAATGTCAACTACATCAAGCGTGTGGTTGGCCTGCCGGGCGACGTGGTCCGCTACACCAACGACAAGCGGCTGTTTGTCAACGGCCAGCCCGTTGCCGAACAACTGGTGGGCAGCGAGCCGGGTACCCTCGGCAGTGCTCAGCTGTACAAGGAAAAACTCGGCGCGGCCGAACACCTGATCCGCAAGGAAATGAGCCGTTATCGCATGCCGCCGGACCAGCAGTGGACCGTACCTGCGGGCCATTACTTCATGATGGGCGACAACCGCGACAACTCCAACGATAGCCGTTTCTGGGATGACCCGAACATTCCCAAGGAACTGCACGGCATGGTTCCGGACCGGAACATTGTCGGCAAGGCCTTCGCGGTGTGGATGAGCTGGCCAGAGCCCAAACTCAGCCACTTGCCCAACCTGTCGCGGGTTGGCCTGATCCATTGATACCCATCGGCGCTGTCCAGCAGACAGCGCCGAATGCATTTCTGACATAGGCTGTGTTCTCAGGGATCGGGAGATTCGCCGCAAATCGATCGGCGGACCACAGCCAAACAGTCTTTCAGGATGTTGATTTGAACAACGCGTTGAACAACGATCGGGTGGCCGCATGAGTGCTTCCCTTGCCGGTCTGGAGCGAAAGCTCGGTTACACCTTCAAGAACCAGGACCAGATGCTCCTGGCACTGACCCATCGCAGTTACGCCGGGCGCAACAATGAGCGCCTGGAGTTCCTCGGTGACGCCATTCTCAACTTCGTTGCCGGCGAAGCGCTGTTCGAGCGTTTTCCGCAGGCTCGCGAAGGCCAGTTGTCGCGGCTGCGTGCGCGGTTGGTCAAGGGTGAGACCCTGGCCCGTCTGGCCCGTGGTTTTGACCTTGGCGATTACCTGCGCCTGGGTTCCGGAGAACTCAAGAGCGGCGGCTTTCGCCGCGAGTCGATCCTGGCCGACGCCCTGGAGGCACTGATTGGTGCCATCTATCTGGACGCCGACATGGACACCGCCCGGGAGCGCATCCTGGCCTGGCTGGCCGATGAGTTCGAAGGCCTGACACTGGTCGACACCAATAAAGATCCGAAAACCCGCCTGCAAGAGTTCCTGCAGTCGCGCAGCTGTGAGCTGCCGCGTTACGAAGTCGTGGATATCCAGGGTGAACCACACTGCCGGACCTTCTTCGTCGAATGCGAAGTGGTACTGCTGAACAACAAGAGCCGTGGTCAAGGCGTTAGCCGGCGTATTGCCGAGCAAGTCGCCGCCGCGTCTGCACTGATCGCCCTGGGCGTGGAGAATGGCAATGACTGATAGCAACCCGACCCGCTGCGGCTACGTAGCCATTGTCGGCCGTCCCAACGTCGGCAAGTCGACCCTGCTCAACCACATCCTGGGCCAGAAGCTGGCGATTACCTCGCGCAAGCCGCAGACCACCCGCCACAACATGCTCGGCATCAAGACCGAAGGTGATGTGCAGGCCATCTACGTCGATACCCCCGGTATGCACAAGGCCAACGACAAGGCCCTGAACCGTTACATGAACCGCAATGCCTCGGCGGCCCTCAAGGACGTCGACGTGGTTATCTTCGTGGTTGACCGTACCAAGTGGACCGACGAGGACCAACTGGTTCTGGAGCGCGTGCAGTATGTCACCGGCCCGCTGATCATCGCGGTCAACAAGACCGACCGCATGGAAGAGAAAGCCGAGCTGATCCCGCACCTGCAGTGGCTGCAAGAGCAGCTGCCGAACGCCGAGGTGATGCCGATTTCCGCACAGCAGGGGCACAATCTCGAGGCGCTGGAAGCACAGATCGCCAAGCACCTGCCCGAGAACGATCATTTCTTCCCCGAAGACCAGATCACCGACCGTAGCAGCCGCTTCCTGGCCGCCGAACTGGTGCGCGAGAAGATCATGCGCCAGCTGGGTGCGGAGTTGCCGTACCAGATCACCGTGGAGATCGAGGAATTCAAGCAACAGGGCCATGTGCTGCACATTCACGCGTTGATCCTGGTTGAACGCGATGGCCAGAAGAAAATCATCATTGGTGATAAGGGCGAGCGCATCAAGCGCATCGGTTCCGAGGCGCGCAAGGACATGGAAGTGCTGTTCGATTCCAAGGTCATGCTCAACCTGTGGGTCAAGGTAAAGGGCGGCTGGTCCGACGACGAGCGCGCCCTGCGTTCGCTGGGCTACGGCGACCTGTAATTACCTGACCGGTCGGTTATTCCTGTGGGAGCGGGCGTGCCCGCGAATGCGATAGTGGGTTCACTGACGCTTTCGCGGGCACGCCCGCTCCCACACGTACATCAGGCCCCAGAGATAGTGCATGGACCAACCCACCCCCCAGCCAGCCTATGTACTGCACAGCCGTGCCTATAAGGAAACCAGCGCGCTGGTAGACTTCTTCACCCCGCAGGGCTGCATGCGAGCCGTGTTGCGCCGCGCGCGGGGTAAGGGCGGCAGCCTGGTGCGACCATTCGTGTCGCTGGAGGTGGAGCTGCGTGGGCGCGGCGAGCTGAAGAATGTCGGCCGCATGGACAGCACCGGCATCGCCGCCTGGCTACACGGCGATGCCCTGTTCAGCGGGTTGTACCTCAATGAACTGCTGATGCGCCTGCTGCCTGCCGAAGCGCCGTTCCCGGCGCTGTTCGAGCACTACACCTTGACCTTGCAGGCACTGAGTGCCGGGCGCCCGCTGGAGCCCCTGCTGCGCTCGTTCGAATGGCGGCTGCTGGACGAACTCGGTTATGCGTTTTCCTTGCACCATGACGTCAATGAGCAGCCCATTGCCACCGATGGCCTGTACCGCTTGCGCGTTGACGCCGGCCTGGAGCGGGTAGAGCTGGCGCAGCCCGGCCTGTTCCGTGGCACCGAACTGCTGGCTATGGCCCATACCGATTGGGACGCCCCCGGCGCCTTGCTTGCCGCGAAGCGGCTGATGCGCCAGGCACTGGCAGTTCACCTGGGGGCAAAACCGCTGGTCAGCCGGGAACTGTTTCGCAAGCGCTGATCAGGACGTATGCTGTTGGGCTCAATCTTCAGGAGAGCCTTTCGTGACTCACAGCAACCGCATGCTTCTTGGCGTCAACATCGACCACGTGGCGACCCTGCGCCAGGCCCGTGGCACGCGCTACCCTGACCCGGTCAAGGCTGCCCTGGACGCCGAGGAAGCAGGCGCCGATGGTATCACCGTGCACCTGCGTGAAGACCGCCGGCACATCCAGGAGCGTGACGTTGTGCTGCTCAAGGATGTGCTGCAGACCCGCATGAACTTCGAGATGGGCGTCACCGAAGAGATGATGGCCTTTGCCGAAAAGATTCGGCCGGCGCACATCTGCCTGGTACCCGAAACCCGTCAGGAGCTGACCACCGAAGGTGGCCTGGACGTGGCAGGGCAGGAAGCGCGGATCAAGGCTGCAGTGGAACGGCTGGCGCGTACCGGTGCCGAGGTGTCGCTGTTCATCGACGCCGACGAACGGCAGATCGAGGCCTCGCGTCGGGTTGGCGCACCGGCCATCGAGCTTCACACCGGCCGTTATGCCGATGCCGAAACCCCCACCGAAGTGGCTGAAGAGCTCAAGCGGATCGTCGAGGGTGTGGCGTTTGGCGTGGGGCAGGGGCTGATCGTCAATGCGGGTCACGGGCTGCACTACCACAACGTCGAGGCGGTGGCGGCGATCAAGGGTATCAATGAGCTGAACATTGGCCATGCGCTGGTGGCGCATGCCCTGTTTGTCGGCTTCAAGGCTGCTGTGGCCGAGATGAAGGCGCTGATCGTGGCGGCTTCGCGCTGATTGTTGGCCGCCTGTACCGGTCTCTTCGCGGGCTTGCCCGCTCCCACAGGTACCCACAAGCCTTGAGGCTGTGCAGCCCCTGTGGGAGCGGGCAAGCCCGCGAAGAGGCCAGCACAGGCGGCCGATCACTCGGCAGGAAACACCAGGGTAAACCGGGTAGGCCCCAGGGGGCAGCTGCTGACCTCGACCCGCCCGCCATGCAACTGCATGATCGACTTCACGATCGCCAACCCCAACCCGGTCCCGCCCTCCAGCCGCGAACGCCCCGAACCTACCCGGTAAAACCGCTCGAACAAGCGCGACTGGTGCTCTGCAGGCACACCCGGCCCCTGGTTCTCCACGGATAGCCTGACTTCGCTGCCCGAGCGTTCGATGCGCAGCGCCACGGGTTTACCCTCGGGACTGTGCCGTATGGCGTTGCTCAACAGGTTCGACAGTGCCCGCTGAAACATCAGCCGGTCTCCCAGCGCTGTCCCCCAGCCCTGAACACGTAGCTCAATTTCTTTCAGCTCGGCACTGTAGGCAAACAGCTCGACAACCCGCGCTGCCTCGTCGGACAGCGCCAAGGGTTTCAACGCAACCTGCGTATGCGGCTGGCTGACCTGGGCAAGAAACAGCATGTCGTTGATGATGCGGTTGAGCCGGGTCAGCTCTTCGATGCTGTCTTCAAGCACTTCCCGATAGTTGGCGTTGTCCCGCTCACGGGCCAGTGTCACCTGCGCCTTGCCCATCAGGTTGCTCAACGGTGTGCGCAGTTCATGGGCCAGGTCGTCAGAGAACTGCGACAGCTGCCTGACACCTTGGTCGAGTCGATCGAGCATCACGTTGATACTGCCGGCCAGGTCTGCCAGTTCCTGCGGCAGGGAGGTAGCGGGCAGGCGATGCTGCAGGTCCTGGGCCGACACCTGCCCGGCAATGCGCCGGAAGTGCCGCAATGGTTTCAGGCCGCGCTGCATCAGCCACCATGCCCCCGCACCAATCAAAACCAGTAGCAGTGGCAAGGCGAGCAACGTCGAGTGCAGGTAGGCTTGCAGCAGGGCGTTGTCGTCGGCGCGGTTGAGCGACATCATCACCTTGACAGGGGTGTTGTCGCGCAGGCGCATCAGCCGGGTAACGGTGAGGATCTGGTTACCGCCGCTGTCACGCCAGGCGTGAAAGGCCAGGCGCGCATCGGTGTGCAGTTCACCGACCCGCGATTCCAGGGCCGGGCCGAGGCTGAGCAGGTGGGGGTGGCGGCCGTCGAGAGCCAGCACACTGAGGCTTAGGTTGTCATGCCCCATCACCAGGTCCAGCAGTGGATGGGCGCGGCTGCCCAGGTCCTCGCTGCGCAGGTCGACACGCAGGTTGTGCTCGACCTGAAGCATCTTGCGCGCCAAATCCTTGCGCGCGCGGCTGTCCAGTTCGTGATCCAGGGCAAACACGGCCAGGCAGGCCAGCAGCAGCACCAGTGCGGCGCCCATCAATGTCACGCTCAGGCCCAGGCGTAACGACAGGCTGGCGTTTTTCAAAGGCGAGCCTCAAGTACGTAGCCCACACCACGCAGGGTATGGATCAGCTTGTTGTCGAACGGGTCGTCGATCTTCGCCCGCAGGCGCCGGATCGAGACCTCGACCACGTTGGTGTCGCAGTCGAAGTTCATGTCCCACACCAGCGAGATGATCTGCGTGCGCGACAACACTTCGCCAGTCTGGCGCATTAGCAGGTGCAGCAGGGCGAACTCCTTGGCGGTCAGGTCGATGCGCTGCCCGGCGCGGTAGGCGCGGTGGCGGCCGGGGTCCAGTTCCAGGTCAGCGACGCGCAGGGTGCTGGGCTGCAGTTGCTGGTCGTTGCGGCGTAGCAGGCTGCGGATGCGCGCCAGTAGCTCAGGGAACTCAAAGGGCTTGAGCAGGTAGTCATCCGCGCCCAGGTCCAGGCCTTTTACCCGGTCGGCCAAGCGACCGTGGGCGGTCAGCATCATGATGCGTGTGGCCGATTCGGTACGTAGCCGCTGCAGCACGGTCCAGCCATCGATTTCGGGCAGGTTGACGTCGAGGATGACCAGGTCATACGCCTGTTGGCGTGCCAGGTGCAGGCCGTCGGTGCCTGTGTGGGCGCAGTCGACCACGTAACCGTTCTCGCGAAGGCCCTGTTGCAGGTAGTCGGCGGTACGCAGCTCGTCCTCGATGATCAGTAGGCGCATGGGGGGCTCGGTATGTTGAAAGGGGACGATTCTTGACCCTGTAGTGACATCAGGGTCAAGCGCCCCAATGTTACGGCATGAAAAAAGGCCTGCGGTGCAGATAACGGATTTGTAATTCTGCTGTTATCTGGCTGTCTGTTCGGGCCTCTTCGCGAGTAAACCCGCGCCTGTAGGAACGGGTTTACCCGCGAAGAGGCCCGAACAGTCCACACAAGGCCACATTGCAGGACTGTAATCCCCGCCTCACCTTGCCGTTAGCCAGCCCTCGCTAGGATGGCCGTGTCTGATCGGTTATTACGAGGCAAACACGATGAACCTGACCAAATACCTGCTGTTGGCCACCCTTGCCCTGGGCAGCGCCAGTGTTTATGCCGAGGGCGGTGCGGAGCGCTCGAAGCAGTTCTGGCAAGCCTTCCGCGAAGACCAGCAGCGTCTGCATGGCGACAAGCAACAGGCTGTTGCCGAGCGCGAGCGCAAGGCGCAAGAGAAGGCGCGTGAAGTGGCCAAGGATTGAGGTAACGACACCTGCGCCGCGACGGCTCCTCGCCGCAGGTGTATTCAGGCGCCCCTGCGGGCGCCTTTTTTATTTGCGCGCCAGCAGGGTGGCGCGGCGTGGGGCAGGCAGGCCTTCGACGGTCTTGCTGTGGTCGTTCGGGTCGAGGAAGTCGCTCAGCGACTGGTAGCGCATCCACTCGGTGCTGCGCTGCTCCTCGACGCTGGTCACGCTCACGTCGACGCAGCGCACATCGCTGAAGCCGGCACGGCGCAACCAGCGGGCCAACGCCGGTACCGACGGCAGGTACCAGACGTTGCGCATCTGTGCGTAGCGGTCCTCAGGCACCAGCACCTGGTTTTCGTCGCCCTCGATAACCAGCGTTTCCAGCACCAGCTCGCCACCTTTGACCAGGCAGTCCTTGAGCGCCAACAGGTGCTCGATGGGCGAGCGGCGGTGATAGAACACGCCCATGGAAAACACGGTATCGAAACCTTCAAGGTTGGCGGGCAGGTCTTCCAGGGCGAACGGCAGGTGCCAGGCCGGTAACGCCGGCAGGTATTGCTGCACGGCCTGGAACTGGCAGAAGAACAGCCAGTTGGGGTCGACCCCAACCACCATGTCTGCGCCGGCGCCGAGCATGCGCCATTGGTAGTAGCCATTGCCACAGCCCACGTCGAGTACGCGTTTGCCTTTGAGGTCCAGGTGCGGGCCGACCCGCGACCACTTCCAGTCCGAACGCCATTCGGTGTCAACGTGCACGCCAAACAGGTCGAATGGCCCCTTGCGCCAGGGCGACAGGCCCATCAGTGCCTGGCGCATCTGCGCGCGGGTGGCGTCGTCGCAGTCGCAATCCAGACGCAACCCGTTGACCAGGTCGACTTCACTGGGTTGCAGGGCGGGCAGGGCTTCCAGCGCCCCGCGCCAGCGGTCGAGGTCACCGTGACCCTTTTCCAGCTTGGCGTCCAGTTGCGCTTGCAGGCCTTGCGACCAGGAAGCCAGGGGCGTGCCCGCCAGGCGGCGGACGAGGGGAGACAGATCGATCATGGCAGGGCTATCAACGAGGCGAAGTTAAGGCATTGGAACCAAGGCACCACTTTCGAGAAGCCGGCTGCGCGCAGGCGTTCCTGGTGGGTTTCGAGTGTATCGGGCTTCATCACGTTTTCGATGGCACTGCGCTTCTGGGCGATCTCCAGTTCGCTGTAGCCATTGGCCCGTTTGAAATCCAGGTGCAGTTCATTGAGCAGGTCCTGCGCTTGTTCATCGGCGAAGCGCAGCTTCTCCGACAGAATCAGCGCGCCGCCGGGCAGCAGCGCCTGGCGGATTCGCCCGAGCAGTTCAAGGCGCTGGTCAGGGGCAATGAACTGCAGGGTGAAATTCATCGCCACTACCGAGGCCGGCTCGAAGGGCAGGGCCAGGATATCGGCCTCCAGCACGTGCACCGGCAGCAACTCCTGGAACATCGAATCTTGTGCAGTGAGGTACTGCCGGCAGCGCTCGACCATGGCAGCGGAGTTATCCACCGCAATTACCCTGCAGCCGTCGCTGCGCACATGGCGACGCAGCGACTGGGTAACGGCGCCCAGCGATGCGCCCAGATCGTACAGTGCGGTGCCTGGCTGGGCGAACCGGGCGGCCAGAACCCCGAGGTTCTCGACAATGGTTGGGTAACCGGGCACCGAGCGCTTGATCATGTCCGGGAACACACGTACGACGTCTTCGTTGAAGACGAAGTCGGGCACCTGCTCCAGGGGTTGGGAGAAAAGGCGGTCGGGTTGTTTGCTCACGGCGAATCCAGGCGGCTGGTGATAGGCAGGGGGCGCATTCTAGCCAAACCGCAGCCGGGATGCATGGTTGGCTGACCAGCGCTTTGCGTTCAATTGACCCGAATGGCGCAATCGAAGGTCTGCACCGGGCGCACTTCCGGGGCCCAGGGTTGCTGGTAGACCAACACCAGGTTCCCTTCGCCCGTAGCGCGGGCCTGGAAGCGCCAGGTCGATAGGCCCGAGCTGCCGACGATACCGGTGTCTTCAGGCGCGCTGTAAACCTCGGGGCCAAGGCTTTGCAATACGTTGGGTGCCGGGTTCTGTACCAGCCAGCGGTAGCCGGTGGTGGGGTTGCTGGGCAGGGTAAGCGTGAGGATCTGGCCGACCTGCAGGCGCTTGGGGCATTCGCTTTCGGCGTCCAGGTCAACGGGCTGCGAGGATTGTTGCGCGCAAGCAGAAAGCAGGGCGAAGCTCAGGGGAACGAGCAGACGAGGAGAGGTCATGGTGGCTCCGAAGGCTGGCGATGGCCTGAGGATACCCGATGATCGAGGAAATTTGTGCTGCCTGTGCCGGCCCTTTCGCGAGTAAGCCCGCGCCTGCAGGGGTAGCGTACCCTTGTAGGCGCGGGCTTGCCCGCGAAGAGGCCGGTGCAGGCTAGAACAGCACTTTCGCCACGTCGGCAAAGCGCTTGGCGAAATGCACTGTCAGGCCTTCGCGCAGGTAGTCCGGCAGTTCTTCGAAGTCGCCGCGGTTGGGCTCCGGCAGGATCAGTTCGAAAATCTTCTGCCGCCGCGCCGCAATCACCTTCTCGCGCACGCCGCCAATCGGCAGTACCTGGCCGGTGAGGGTCAGCTCGCCCGTCATGGCGACACCTTTTTTGGCAGACTGGTCGCGGGCCAGTGAGAGCAAAGCGCTGGCCATTGTGATGCCGGCACTGGGGCCGTCTTTGGGCGTGGCGCCTTCGGGTACGTGCAGGTGGATGAACGCTTCGTTGAAGAAACCTGGATCCCCGCCAAATTGCTTGAGGTTGGAGCTGATGTAGCTGTAGGCAATTTCGGCAGACTCCTTCATCACGTCACCCAGCTTGCCGGTCAGCTTGAAGCCGCGGTTGTGGGTGTGGATGCGGGTCGCCTCGATCGGCAGCGTGGCGCCGCCCATGCTGGTCCAGGCCAGGCCGGTGATGACGCCTTTGCCAGCCAGTACCTGCTCGCTGCGGAACACCGGTATGCCGAGTGCGGTCTCCAGGTCCTTGGTGCCGATCTTAAGCTTGGCGTCGGGGTTTTCCAGCAGCTTGACCACGGCCTTGCGCACCAGTTTGCCCAGTTGCTTCTCCAGCTGGCGCACGCCGGCCTCGCGGGCATAACCGTCGATCACCAGGCGCAGTGCATTGTCGCTGATGCTGAGGCTGGTCTTGGATACGCCGGCCTTCTCCAGCTGCTTGGGCCACAGGTGGCGCTTGGCGATGGTCATTTTTTCTTCGGTGATATAGCCGGACAGGCGGATCACTTCCATGCGGTCGAGCAACGGCCCGGGTATTGAATCGAGGGTGTTGGCAGTGCACACGAACAGCACCTTGGACAAGTCCAGGCGCAGGTCGAGGTAGTGGTCGAGGAAGTCGACGTTCTGCTCGGGGTCGAGGGTTTCCAGCAACGCTGAGGCCGGGTCGCCCTGGTAGCTCTGGCCCATCTTGTCGATTTCGTCGAGCATGATCACCGGGTTCATCACTTCGACGTCTTTCAGGGCCTGCACCAGCTTGCCGGGCTGGGCGCCGATATAGGTGCGGCGGTGGCCCTTGATTTCGGCTTCATCACGCATGCCGCCGACGCTGAAGCGATAGAACGGCCGGCCGAGCGATTCGGCGATGGACTTGCCGATGCTGGTCTTGCCCACCCCGGGCGGGCCCACCAACAGCACGATCGAGCCGCTGATCTCGCCTTTCCAGGCGCCCACGGCGAGGAACTCGAGGATGCGCTCCTTGATGTCGTCGAGGCCGGAGTGGTACTGGTCGAGGACTTTGCGCGCGTGCTTGAGGTCGAGCTTGTCTTTGCCGTACACGCCCCACGGCAGGGCGGTGGCCCATTCCAGATAGTTGCGGGTGACGGCGTATTCGGGTGAGCCGGTTTCCAGGATGGCCAGTTTGCCCATCTCTTCATCGATGCGCTTGCGTGCCTGGGGCGGCAGGGTCTTGCCTTCCAGGCGCTGTTCGAACTGTTCGAGGTCGGCGCTGCGGTCGTCCTTGGTCAGCCCCAGCTCCTGCTGGATGACCTTGAGTTGTTCCTTGAGGAAGAACTCGCGCTGGTGCTCGCCGATCTGCCGGTTGACCTCGGCCGAAATTTCGTTCTGCAAGCGTGCGACTTCCACCTCTTTGCGCAGCATTGGCAGTACCTTTTCCATGCGTTTGAGCATGGGCACGCAGTCGAGCACTTCCTGCAACTGGTTGCCGGTGGCCGAGGTGAGCGCGGCGGCGAAATCGGTGAGCGGCGAGGGGTCGTTGGGGCTGAAGCGGTTGAGGTAGTTCTTCAGCTCTTCGCTGTACAGCGGGTTGAGCGGCAGCAGCTCCTTGATCGCGTTGATCAGTGCCATACCGTAGGCTTTGACCTCGTCGGTCGGCTCGGCGGGCTGGCGCGGGTATTCGACTTCGACCAGGTAGGGCGGGCGGTGGTGCTTGAGCCAGTTGCGGATGCGCACCCGGGACAGGCCCTGGGCGACGAACTGCAATTTGCCGTTTTCGCGGCTGGCATGGTGCACCTTGACCAGCGTGCCGTACTGCGGCAGTGCCGAGGTGTCGAAGTGGCGGTGGTCTTCTGGCGGGGTGTCCATGAAGAACAGCGCCAGGCAGTGGTCCGGTGACTTGGCTACCAGGTCGAGCGTTTCGGCCCAGGGCTCTTCATTGACGATCACCGGCAGTACCTGGGCCGGGAAGAACGGGCGGTTGTGGATCGGGATGACGTAGACCTTGTCCGGCAGCTGTTGACCGGGCAGGGCGAGGGCGTGGCTGACTTCGGCCTGGAGGGTGTGTTCGACTTCGCTGTGTTCGTCAGGGTGTTCGGGGAAATCCTGCTGGTCGCTCATGGGGCACCTGCGTGAATGACTATGGTGCTTAGATGGGGCGGGGAGGGATGGGTTTCAATGGTTCGGGAGCAGCCTTGTGTCGCGATTGGGCTGCGCAGCAGCCCCAGAATCCATCCAGCATTCTAGATCGTTGGGGCCGCTGCGCGACCGAAACGCGACACAAGGCCGCTCCCTCAGGGTTGAGCCTGCGGGAGCGGTGTCGCTTACTCGGCTAATTTGTAAGCGATGATGTAATCGCCCATCTTGGTGCCCAGCGAGCCATGGCCGCCGGCAGTCACCAGCACGTACTGCTTGCCGTCCTTGCCGGTGTAGCTCATCGGCGTAGCCTGGCCACCCGCTGGCAGGCGTGCTTTCCACAACTCCTTGCCGTTGTTCACGTCATAGGCGCGCAGGTACTGGTCGAGCGTGCCGCTGAGGAAGCCGACGCCACCGGCGGTGACGATCGAGCCACCCATGCTCGGCACGCCAACCGGCAGGCCGATCGGTAGCGGGGTGCTGTCGCGGGTGGTGCCGTTCTTGTGTTTCCACACCACCTTGTTGGTGAACAGGTCGATGGCGGCGACGTAGCCCCAGGCGGGTGCCTGGCACGGTACGCCGAGCGGCGACATGAACGGGTGCATGATCACTGCATACGGTGCGCCGGTGTTCGGCTGCACGCCGCTGGTCTCGCTTTCGCGCTTGCTGCCTTCGGCAACCTGCTCACGCGGAACCATCTTCGACACGAACGCCATGTAGTTGGGCGAAGTGAACAGCAGCTGGCGTACCGGGTCGACCGACACGCTGCCCCAGTTGAATACACCGACGTTGCCGGGGTAGACCAACGAACCTTGCTCGGATGGCGGGGTGTACTGGCCTTCATAGCGCAGCTCGCGGAACTGGATGCGGCACAGCATCTGGTCGAAAGGCGTGGCGCCCCACATGGCCTGTTCGGTCAGCTCTGGGCCGAGCAGGTTGAGGTCGGAGCGGGCCTGGGTGGGCGAGGTGTGGTCGCCTTCCACTGCGCCTTGTGGGGTGGGGATCTCGCGGATCGGCACGATTGGCGTACCGTCGCGGCGGTCGAGCACGTACAGGCTGCCTTGCTTGGTCGGTACGATGATCGCCGGTTTCACACCATCGTCGGTTTTCAGGTGTACCAGGGTCGGCTGGCTGCCGACGTCCATGTCCCACAGGTCGTGGTGGGTGAACTGATAGTTCCAGCGTGCCTTGCCGGTGGCCAGGTCAAGGGCGACCACGCCGGCGCTGTACTTCTCGGCGCCCGGGGTGCGGTCGGCGCCCCACTGGTCCGGGGTCTGGTTGCCCAGCGGCAGGTAGATCATGCCAAGGTCTTCGTCGACGCTGGCGATCGACCACATGTTGGCCGAGTTGCGGCTGTACATTTTGCCGGCAGCCAATGGCTTGGTGTCGTCCGGGTTGTTACTGTCCCAGTTCCACACCAGGTGGCCGTCGTGCACGTCGTAGGCGCGGATCACCCCGGACGGCTCATTGGTCGACTCGTTGTCGGTGACGTGGCCACCGATGATCACCAGGTCACGGGTAATCGCAGCAGGCGAGGTGGAGTAATAGCCGCCGGCGGTGAATGGGCCAATGCCGGTGGTGAGGTCGATCACGCCCTGGTTGGCGAAGCCTTCGCAGACCTTGCCGTTGTCGGCGTTGATGGCGATCAGGCGGGCATCCGCGGTAGGCAGATAGAGGCGACGCGGGCAGGCTTGGGCCACGGCCTGGCCTGCATCGGTAATTTTCGGCGCCGGGCTGCCGTCGCGGCTGACGTAGCGGTTTTCGTCATAGTACGAGACGCCACGGCAGGTCATGTGGGCAAAGCCCTTGAAGGTGCCGGTCGGGCTCTTGACCTGCGGGTCGTAGCGCCAGATTTCTGCGCCAGTGTCCGGGTCCAGCGCCAGCAGGCGACTGTGCGCGGTGCAGGCGTAAAGCATGCCGTTGACCTTCAGCGGGGTGTTCTGGTTGGTCAGCTCCACCGGGTCGTTTTCGGTTGGCAGATCACCGGTGCGAATGCGCCAGGCTTCTTCCAGACGGTAGGCGTTCTGCGGGGTGATCTGGCGCAGCGGCGAGTAGCGGTCGCCATGCTCGGTACGGCCGTAGGCCTGCCATTCGCCGTCGGGCATGGCCGGGGCGGCGCTGGCCATTTCGCTGCTGTCGCGGCCCAGTTCGCCGAACACTTCACCGGGATGGGTGAACTGGCTGGCCAGCGCGCAAGCGCCCGAAGCGACCACTGCCACGCCGAGCAGTGCAGTGTTGGCTTTGCTGGCTGGGCCGATCAGCGGGCGACGTGCCCACGGCAGCAGCAACACCACGCCGATGGCGAACCAGATAGCCAGCCGTGGCACCAGTTGCCACCAGTCCAGGCCTACTTCGAACAGGGCCCACACGGTGCTGCCCAGCAGCACCAGGCCATACAGGCCCAGGGCGATCTGGCGTTGGGCCAGCAGCAGGACGCCCGAAAGGGCAAAGCCAATACCGGCGATCAGGTAGTACAGCGATCCGCCCAGCTGGCTCAGCTTGATACCGCCGGCCAGCAGGGCCAGGCCCATCAGCAACAGCAGCGCGCCAATCAGGCGCGGTAGCCAGCGGCTTCCTTGGTTCGCACCTTCAGTGCTCATCGTAGGTTCTCCGTCAGGTCAAAAAAGGGGTTAGAAACTGCTCTGGATCTTCAGGCCGCCGATCAGGGCGCCATCGACCTGCGACACCCCGCCCGGGTGGCGGATGTACTGCAGGTTGGGGCGTACCGTGAGCCAGTCGGCCAAATGAATGCCGTAATACAGCTCGGCGCTGTACTCGGTGTCCTGCACTGGCAGGAAGCCCGGGTTGTCGTAGTCATAGAGGCCGGCGGCCTGGTTGACCAGGCGGGCGTTCTTGCGATAGGCAGGGTTGACGTGCACGCGGGCCAGGGCGAAACCGATGTCGTCCTTGGCGCGGGCATCGAAAGGCCCTTTGAATACCAGTCCTGCCTGCACATAGTTGTCGATGGCATTGGTCTTTTTGTCATGCACCGTGGCGTTGGCGAACACGCTCAAGCCGCGCGACTGGTCGGACGCCAGCGAGGTGACCTGCTGCTGGGCGCCAATCCACAAGCCGTGCTTGCTCGAACTGCTGCGGTAGGCGGCGCCGCTGAGGGCGGCCGGCTGACCGTTGCTGTCCTTGAGAACATCTTGTGCCTTGGCATTACTGTAGTAGTAGCCGGCACGATATTCCCCTTTCAAGCCTTGGATACGTGGGGTCCATACCAGTTCGAACGGCATTACCGCACCTTGGGTGCCGCTGCCGCTGAGCTTGAAACCATTGCCGGATTCGAGGTTGGAAGGGTTCTGCTCGAAGACGCCGACCTGGGCGTACAGCTCGGGGGTAAGGTTGTAGCGCACGCGCAGGGCCCACTGGCTGACTGGCCAGTTGTACCAGATGCCACCCACCCAGTTGCCCACCTGCGAGCCGCAGAAAGCCAGGTTCTGGAAGTCGCAAGGGAAGCTGTTGAAGTCCTCGCCTTCACCGAAGCGGCCGAATTTCACATCCAGCGCACCGTCGAAGTACTTCTGCTTGATCCACATCTGCGTCAGTCGCCAGGTTTCGCCGCGGCCCCAGACTTCCTGGGCGGAGGTGAAGCCGCCGACACGCGGGTCGTTGATGCGGTCGTTGCTGATGTTGTCGCCGTGGCGCTCGGTGACGGTCAGCTGGAATTCGGTGTCGTGCCAGCCGAGGATCTTCTCCAGGTCCAGGTGGCTGCCGAAGGTGAACTGGTCGCTGTAGCGCGCGGTGCGGTCGTGGTCGTAGCCGCCGTGCAGGTTGCTGCCCATCTCGCCGGTGTAGCCAAGGGTGAAGTCGTAGCCCTTTTCCAGCAGTTCGCTGCGGGTTCCACCCCAGTCGCCGAGCATCCAAGGGGAGTCGCTGGCGAACATTTCGCTGGCGCCGGCGGGGGTTGCCAAGGCACTGAGGGCCAGGCCGATGTAGCAGGTTTTAGGCAGTTGGAACATGAGATAGCGCTATCTTTTGATTATTGAAAAAAACGGCAAGCGCATCGAAGGGCGGGCCCCTCAATGGATATGGCGACAAGATTGTTCGATGAAGCGTTTCAGCTTGCGGCGGGGAGGATATAGGGGAAGTTATAAGAAAAAAAGACAAATTGTCGCAGAGGATTGTTGTTGAACGGGCAACAGTCGTCATTAATCGAGGCAGGTGTAGGAGCGGGTTCACCCGCGAATGCGCCGGTTGCCCTACCGTCGTATTCGCGGGTGAACCCGTTCCTACACCGATCTTCGTCGCTTGTGGTTCAGAAGGTGGTACGCAACCCGACTTCCACGCTACGCCCCGGCGCCGGTGCGATATCGCGCAGGATCGAACTGGCATAGCGCACGGTCTGGTCGGTCAGGTTTTCGCCGCGCACAAACGCCAGCCACTGGCTCTGGCCAATGTCGAAGCGGTAGCCAACGCTCGCGCCCAAGGTGGTGTAGCCATCGGTGCTGGTTTCGTTGGCGGGTTTGCGGTGCTGCGACGCAGCGTGCTGCACGTCTACCCGCGCCTGCCAGCGGTCCAGCTCCCAGACCAGGCCGCTGTTCAGGCGCAGCGGGGCGATGCGGGGCAGTGGCTCGCCACTGTCGAGGTTCTTGGCTCGGGTATAGTCACCGGACAACTCCAGCGCGAAGCTGCCGTAACGGTTCTCGGCCAACTGCCAGCTGTCCTGGGCCTCGATGCCGTAGAAGCGCGCCCGCACGCCTTGGTACTGGTATTCCGGGAAGCCCTCATGATCATGATCATGATCGTGATCCTCCTCCTCATGGTCATGCTCGCCTTCGCGGGTGTTGCCGGTGCCAATCAGGCCGATGTAGTTGCGAAAGTGGCTGTAGAACAACCCAACACTGCCCTTGTGGGTGCCGTTGTCGAAGCGCAACGCCAGGTCGGCGGAAATGGCCTTTTCCTTGTTCAGGCTGGCGTCACCGACTTCAAACGCGCCGGTGGCTACGTGCGCGCCATTGGCGTACAGCTCGTAAAAGGTAGGGGCGCGCTCGGTGTAGCCGAGGTTAGCGGCCAGCGACCAGATTGGGTCGAGCTGGTACACAGCCCCCGACGACAGGCTGAAGGCGTTGAAGCTGCTGGCGCTGTCGGCGTCAACGAAGTTCTCGTTGCCTTTGGCGTCCGGGTCTACGCGGGTGTGCTCCATGCGCGCGCCCAGGCTCAGGTTCAGGCGTTCGGTGGCTTGCCACTGCTCCAGCATGAACAGCGCCAGGCTGTCGGTATCGGTGTGCGGGACGAAGGCTTCCTCGCCCAGGGCGGAGAATTCGTTGCGGCTGACCTGGGCACCGATCACCCCTTCAATCGGCCCGAGCGGCTGGTGACGGGCTTCGATGCGGGCTTCGTAGCCCTTGTTCTTGAAGGTGGTATGGACCTCGCCTTCCTCGATTTCGCTGTGTTCGTAGTCGGTGTAACCAGCATCTACCTTGACCGAGCTGAACGGGCCGTCGAGATCGCGCAGTTCGGAGGCGAAGGCGTAGTGATCCTGTTTCATGTCCAGGCGCACGCCGGACTCGGCCACCGAGCCGTAGTTGCTGTCGTAGCGGCTGTACGACAGGCCGGCGTAGCCGTGGTCCCAGTGGTAGGCACCACCGATTGCGCCGCCGTCCTGGCGACCGTCGCTGTTTTCCAGGCGGTGTTTGCTGCCGGGCTCGTCGGCATCGCGCACCTTGGCGCTGCGTGCATAGCCCGGGATGCGCAGGTCGTTGAACTGGCGGCTGTTGGCATCCAGGTGCAGGGCGAAGGCGCCGTCGCCGGCCTCCAGCTTGCCGGCGCTGCTGCGAGTGGTGTCGGCGCCGCCGTAACGCAGTTCACCGGCACCGTGGATGCCCTCGATCGGCGAGTCCGGGATGCGGTTGTCGAAGGTGTTGACCACCCCGCCAATGGCGTTGCCGCCGTAAAGCAGGGCGGCCGGGCCACGGACGATTTCGACGCGCTCGACGGTTACCGGGTCCAGCGGCACGGCATGATCGTAGGACAGCGACGAGGCATCCAGGGCACCGACGCCATTGCGCAGGATACGAATGCGGTCGCCATCCAGGCCGCGGATCACCGGGCGGCTGGCGCCAGGGCCGAACCAGGTAGAGGCGACACCGGGCTGCTTGTTAAGGGTTTCACCCAGGCTGCCGTGCTGCTGTTGCAGCAGGTTGTCGCCTTCGAGCACGGTGCTGGGGGCGGCCAGTTGGCGGTTACCCAGCGGGTTGGCGGTGATGACCTGCGGCTCAAGTTCTACGGCCTGGCTGGGGGATGCAGCCAGCCAGAGTGCGACGGCAAGGGGGGAAAGGCGAAGCGGTGTGTACAGCATGGGGATGGGGCGTTCCTTGGCAGATGCTTTTTAGTGTTACAACATAACATAACTATTCCATCACAGAGGTTTTGCCTCTGACCAGCGATTTTTCTGTCGACTCGACGGATCCCTCCCACCACTACACTCGTGTAAGGTGCGCATCTTTCCTACGGAGCACAGCATGAGCACGGCCCAACACAACGCGCTGCACGGCAAGACCCTTGAACAGATCCTCACCGAGCTGGTGGCGCATTACCAATGGCATGGCCTGGCCGAGCGCATCGATGTGCGCTGCTTCAAGAGCAACCCGACCATCAAGTCGAGCCTGACGTTCCTGCGCAAAACACCGTGGGCGCGGGAGAAGGTCGAGCAGCTGTACGTGAAGCTGCAGCGTCAGGCCTGACATGTCGCGTCGCCCTTGGCTGACCGGCATGGCGGTGCTGGGCTGGTTCGGCCTGGCCGTGCAGGTGAACCTGGTACTGCTGGCGCGTTGGCAGGAACAGGCCAGCCTGATTGGTGGCCTGATCAATGTGTTCGGCTACTTCACCGTGCTGACCAATACCCTGGTGGCGACGGTGCTCAGCTATGCCGCATTCGGTAGGGAAGGCCGTGGCAAACGCTTTTTCCTGTCGCCCTCGGTAAGCTCTGCAGTGGCCGCCAGTATCGTGCTGGTGGCGCTGGCCTACAGCGTGCTGCTGCGTCATTTGTGGCAACCACAGGGTTGGCAATGGCTGGCGGACGAGTTGCTGCACGACGTGATGCCGGTGCTGTATGCCTTGTACTGGTGGAGCGAGGTGCCCAAGGGCAGTTTGCGGCTATGGCATTTGCTGGTGTGGCCGGTGTACCCGGCGGTCTACTTTGGTTATGCGTTGTGGCGGGGGAGTGAGATTGGCGTCTATGCCTACCCGTTCATCGATGTGGCCAGCCTGGGGTATGGGCAGGTGATGCTCAACGCCCTTGGGGTGCTGGCGGGTTTCTGGGGGATAGGGCTGGTGTTGCTTGGGCTGGATCGGTGGCGGGGGCTGCACAGGCTGGCTTGACCTGTAGCGGCCTCTTCGCGGGCAAGCCCGCCCCCGCAGAGAAATCACAAGCCCAAGGGCTGTGGTATTCGCTGTGGAAGCGGGAGGCACGCGGCCCGGGTGTCAGCAGCAGGGCACAAGATTGCTGATATCCCCAAATGGCCAGGGCCGCGATGGCGTCTTAGTGCTTCTTCCCTTGCATGCTCGAAACCCATTGCTCGCTGCGACTATGCCCACTGGTTCTCAACACGCCCAGGTCCAGCGCATTTTCCCCATCCGCCGCCATTTTGCTTTTGGCTATCTCGGCGATTGCCGTGCCCAGATCCACCGGTGAGTTGGACGCATCCAACGACAGGTCTCGGCGATAGTCATTGCCGCTCAGCGTTTCCTGGGTGACCGAGTTGGCGTCGAGCCTCACGTCGCCTTTGGCCGACTGTAAGCGTGCCCCCACCAGATGAGCGTTGCCACCGACCTGCAGGTCGATGCCGTCGCTGCTTTTAAGCGTGGTCTGACGCGCCACATTGTCACGCTGTGCATGCGACACGTCGAGGCTGACGGTCGGCGAGAACCCTGGGTCTGCCTTGCTCAGGGCCGAACCGGCCTTTTTCTCGACCTTGCCTCCCAGCGGCCCTGCCACCGATTTGGCCGCATTGACATAGCCCTGCGGGTTTTTCTCCTGGCTCAGCCTGACATCGCCTTTCACGCTCAGGGTGTTGACGTTGTCCTTGAGGCTGGCGATGCGCAGGTCACCGTCGATTGTGCCGCCAATATGCCCTGCATCCAGGGTGGCACTCTCGATGCGGGTATCGCCGCGGCTTTGCAGGTCGATGCGCTCGGCGCGCAGGTCACTGGTATTCCAGGTGAGGTTGTCGCGCTTGTCGAGCTCTACCTTGAGCCGGCCATGCAGGCCGCGGGTGTCCAAGGCGCCCTTGGCCATGTTGAAACCGGCGCCGGCCGAGATGTCGAGGTTGTCGCGTCGCTCCTGGCTGGAAGAGGCTTCAACCAGCATGCCGCCATTCGAGGCGTCGAGGGTGATCTGTTCGGCCGAGGCCTGCAGGCCTTGCAGGTGCAGGGCGATGTCCTCGCGGGCGCTGCTGGTCAGGGTCAGTGTGCCGTTGCTGGCAAACTGGGCATCGACCGCCTGACGTGCATGTTCGTCCTGCTTGCCGTGGCTGAAGTGGCCGCCTATGGCTCCCCCCTGGGTCTGGCCAGCCTTGGCCGCCAGCTCCATGCCGCCACCCAGGTTGCTGCCTGCGGCTTGCTGGGTGTTGCTGGCCGCCTTGACCTGCAACTGGCCGCCACTTTGCACCTGTATGTCGCCGGCCTTGGCCTCGCGGCTACCAATGCGCGTGCCTTCGAGCAACAGGTCGCCTGTGCTGGTCAGCTTTACCTCGCCCTTGGCGTCGATTTGTGCCACTTGTGCCTTGCCCTGCGTGCTCAGCTTTTGGCCATGGTCCAGATACCCCCGGCCATCGACACCGGTGCTGCCCGGGCGGTTGCCGACTTTGGCCCAGGCATTGCCATCGAGCTGGCGTGACTGTTGTTCGGCCTGGTCGGTCGCCTGGGGTAAGGCCAGCGACCCGGCACTGTGCATGACCACGCTGCCTTCACCGCCATCGATGCGGGCCCCTTCGTAGCGGCCATCGCTGCCCAGCTGTACCTGGATACCCTGTTGCCCGTAAAGGCTGCCGGGCACGGCGGTGCTGGCGGTATCCTTTTTATCCAGCGACCCCCCTTTGCCGGCGGCGCGTACATTCAAGTCCTCGCCGGTGCTGGTGTCCAGGCGCGCATCGCCACCATAGGCCAGGCGTTGAACGGTGGTTTCCTGGGTATTTTCGGCGGCGTTCACCTGATGCTGCTGCGCCTCGATTTTCAGCGAGCCGGCATTGGCCCGCCAGGCTGTGCCCTGGTCGGCCAGTGTGTCAGCCTTGACCTCGACCTTTGCTGCGGACAACTCGCTGACCTGAGCAATGCCACGGCGCTGGTTTTCCAGGCGCTTGAGGTGTTCGACCGTCATGTCGGCCCCCACGCTGGGAGGTGCCATGGCGTCTTCAGGCGAAGCTTGCTGGAAGCGCGGGGCTTCCTCACCCAGCACCAGGCGTTCGATAGGGCGGGTCAGGTCGCGGTATTCGATACTGGCGCCCAGGCTACCCGACCAGTCGTCACGGCTTTGTTCATGTTCATGGGTATCCTGCACTGCACGGTTGTCGATGTGTTTGGCGGTCACCTGCAGGGTGTTGCCGGCCTCGACGTGCGCGGCCTCGGTGAGCAGTGCATCACTGCGCAATTTCAGATCGCCGCTGGCCTGCAACTCGCTGCGCTGCACCTTGCTTTCGCGTTCGGCTTGCACCTCGCGGTTGTGATGGCCTTCGAACAAACTGCCCAGGCGGTCGATGCCACCGGTTACTGTCAACCCGCCACCACTTTCGGTGGTGCTGGTGGCTACGTCACGGTCGTTGCGGGTCGCCCCCAGTGTCACTTCCCGCGCCTGCACATCGAGATCGCCGGCAGTGGCCTGGACCTTGCTGCCGTTGACCTGCAGGTGCGCGCTGCTGTTCATGCCCACCGAGGCGCCCTTGAGCTCACTGGCAACCTGGTTGGTCGTGCGCTGCTTGCTGGTGCTGGTCACGACCTCATACGCCACGCCAGCCGCGTACTGGCGAGACTCGGGCTTGCCATCCTCGGCTTCCTGGGTCTGTCTGGCGTTGGCCGTGAAACCCCGTTGATGGTCGCGGGTTTCGCGTTCATCGACCGATTGCGCACTGCCAATCAACAGGTCGCCTTTGGCCTCGACTTGCAGATGCTTGCCAGCTTCGACCTTGGCGCCCTGAATACGCATCTCTTCGGCGCTGGCCAGGCGCAGGTTGCTGGTCGAGCTGACGTCGCTGACCAGTACCTGCTGTTTGCGGTCCGTGCTTTCGTGCTTGCTGCCGATCAGGCCGAACAGTTTACTGTCGCTGGTGCGCTGGGTGGAGGTCGTGCTGCCATGGTCTGCCTCGATGGCCAGCGAGCCGTTCTCGCTGTAGAGCACCGCGTCCTGTTTACCGAACACGGTGCTGCCTTTGATGGTGACCTGGTCGGCACTCACAGTGAGCTCGCCATCGCTGGTTATCGTGCTGCCCGCGACGACCTGGCCCTCGGTGTCGTTACCTTTGCGGTCACCAAAGAATGTGCCGGACACCAGGTCGCCTCGGTAGTCGCGTTGGGTACCGTGTTCCTGCAAGGTGGTGGTGCCGATGTCGGCCTGTTTCGCCTGGATAGCCAGATCGCTGCGGCTGTGCAGGCTGCTGCCCTGTACGTTGAGGTTGTCGCTTGCCTTTATCGACATGTGCCCGGCGCTCAGGGTACTGCCCTTTGCGGTTTCCTTGAGCTGGTCGCTATCGCTGTCACCGCGCCATAAATCCTTGCGATGACGCACCTGCTGTTCGGTGCGTTTGCTGTCGATGCCGGCGAGGATGTCCAGGCCGGCACCGCTGTCGACCGTCAGCTCGTTACCGGCGTCCACCTTCGCGGCGGTCATGCGCATGTCGTCGCCGGACTGCAACAGCACGCTCTCAGTGCCCAGCAATTGACTGCCCTGTTGTTGCTTGTGGGTGGTGGTGGTCTTGCGGTTGTAGGTTTCACGGGTGACGAACCAGAACTTCTTGTTCCAGCTGTCACTGTCGTGCTTGATGTGCTCGATTGTCTTGGCGTCCAGGGTGAGCTTCTTGCCAGCCCTTGCTTCGATCCGCGGGGCCTGGCCGTCAACCGTTTCAAGCATAAGGTCATCGGCAGCGGTGAGTTTCAGTACGCCACGCTCGCTGCGCAGCTCGGTCGGGCGGTCGCCACTGCCGCTGACATGCAGGCCCCCGGCCGAGCTGATGTCGACCCCCTCGGCGCCCAGAATTTGCGAGGCCCCCACACGCACACCCGCGCCTTCGGCAGTACTTACCACACGGATACGCCCGGCGCGCATGGCGCCGAACAGGCTGGCATCAATGCTCGACGAGGGGCTGGGCAGGTGTTCGACCACCTCGCCGCTGCGGCTGTCGATACGGTTGCGGCCGACAGTGATGTCGAGCGTTTCGCTGGCCATGAGCAAGCCTTTGCTGTCCACGCGCGGTGCGATCAGTTCGAGTGCGCCACCGGCATTGCCCTGGCCATACTCCAGTACCTGCAGGGTGCCACTGGCCGTGAGCGTATCGAGGTACCTGAGCTGTTGCTCCTCGAATTGCGGGGTGCCCACCACGAAGCCTGCGCGGGTGGTGTTGATGAAACTGCCGCCATTGAGGGTGATGCCATTGGGGTTGGCCAGTATGTAGTCGGCCGGGCGCCCGAAGATTTCCTGCGGCCCCTCGATCAGCGAGGCGTTGCGGCTGATCACTTCGTTAAGAATGGTCGAGGCGGCCTGGCCCTGGAACTGCGGGTTGGCCGCCAGGGCGCCGGCCAGTTGCGACTGCCCGGCTGCGGTGGCGTTGTTCAGCACCAGGCCCGGGGTGGCAACGTTGTAGTCGATGAACTGGTTGTGTGACAGCCCCGTGGCGTTGGGCGGCACGATGTCGATGACCGGCACCCCGTGGCCGTTATGGATGACCGGGGTCCCCCCGGGGCCGCTGGCTGCTTCCAGTCCTGTCTGAGCCAGTGCGGCGCTGGGCCCGAGCACGGCGAGGAAGATTGCCCAGCGCAAGGTATCCGGGCGAACAGGCGGTAACTGCGAGAGTGTTTGCATTTTCTCGTTCTCTTTGTTGTGGGTGAATCAGATGCTCAGGGTCCAGTCCAGCACCCAGAAGCCGGGCTCCAGCCGCGGGCGGGGCAGGTCGCTGGTGTACAAGGCGCGTTGGTAGTCCAGGCGCAGGCGGCTGCCGGGCAGGCTCAGTTCCAACCCTGCGGCGGCCCCGGCCAGGCGCTGTGACGGTTTGCCTTCGGCGGTGCGAACCCAGCCCAGGTCCAGGCCGATGTAGGGGCGTATCTCGAAAGGTGGAGCCCAGGTCCGTGGCAGCGCCTGGCTGAACGTATTGCGCCAGACGGCGCTGCTGGCACCGGAGTAAGTGTGCAGACGAAAGCCGCGGACAGCCGAATCGTCGCTGACCAGCAGCTGTTCGACGGCAGGCAGCGGGTCACGGCTGTACTGCATGGCCAGCTCGCTCTGCCAGCGCCAAGGGCTGGGTGCCGGGCCTTGACGCAGGTGCAGCAGGTTGGCGCGGTACTTGCGAAAGTCCGGGCGCAGGCGTTGAGCACCCAGGGGCGAGCGGTCGGCACCCAATGCGTCAATGCCTTGGGCAACGCCGAAGTAACCGTTCCACAGGCCACTTTCGAGCCACAGCAGGTTGATGCCGGCCTCTACCGTGGCCAGCGTCGGGCTCTGCTGGACGATAACCGCGCCAGCGCTGCGGTTGATCAGCTGCTTGCGGTCCAGACGGGCGCTGGCGCTGAGCATGCCTTGCTGGTTGCGCCACAATACCCGCTCGACACTCAGGCCCTGATAGCTGCTGCTGCCGTCGGCAGCCTTGTCGCTGTAGGGGAGGGGGGCTTGATAGCTTAGCTGGCTGGCGCTGAGGGCAAAGGTCCAGGCGCCGTAGGGGATGCTGTAGTACAACGATATCCCTTGGCTTTGGCCGGGCGTATCGAGCACCGTGCGGGTCAACGACAGGCGCAGCTCATCATTGAGGCCAAGCGGGCTGTCCAGGCCAATGCCGAGGTTGACGCGGTGGCGGCCGGTCAGCTCGCTGCCTCGGTTGTCGAAGCGGCTGTCCAGGTGCCAGCGTGAAGCAACCTTGCCCGGCTGCACGACCACGCGGGTGCCGCCCTGCAGTTCGCCGGGCAGCAAGGTGGCGCCCAGTTCATAGGCGCGAAGGCGGTTGAGTTGGTCCAGGCCTTGCTCAAGGTCGGGCAGGTACAGTGGCTGCCCAAGCAGGCCTGGGAAGGCACTGGAGAGAGACAGGGGCAGGTCGGGGCCAGCCAGTTCGATGGTTTCGACAAAGCCTTCGACAATGACGATGTCCAACGGCATGCCCTCTGCTGGGGGCTGGCGCAGGTAGGGGCGGCTGGTTGGGTAGCCGGCTTGTACATAACGTTGGGTGATGGCTTTGAGCAGCCGGTTGATGTCGGCGATGCCCATGCAGGCAGGCGTGAGGGCACGGATGGTGGGCGCCAGTGCCGAGTTCGAAAGCCGGTGCATGCCCGCCACGCGCACGCCATCGACTGCCCAGCAGCGATCATCGTGCGGGCGGTGGGAAGTGCTGTTGGTCGGTTCAGCCGGGACGGGTACACGCTGCCAGCGTTCCAGCCGCTGCTGTTGCTCCAGTTGCCGCAGCCCATGCTGTTGATCGCGCAACTGCTGGCTGGCAGGGTCGTCGGCCAGCACCTGGGGAATGGACAGCAAGCCAGAAAGGCAACCGGCCGACAGCCAATGGGCGATGCGGTGAATCAGGCACGGCATTGAAGCACCCCGCAAATGATGTACGGTTTTCGTACTCGTCTGCGTGGATGCTAGAAATTAAGCCACTCGTATGGATGCAGTACCCTGCCTAAGCACCTGTCAGGCAAGTTCGCGCTAAATGGTGAGAAGGTTCCTACAACTTTTGCCGGAAGGCTCTATATCAAGGGCGGATCTCGATCAGCGTTCCATCCCGAACCAGGTCCCACACTTCCTGCATGTCGCGGTTGCGCATGGCAATGCAACCATCCGTCCAGTCCAGGGTATGGAAGTACCATTCCGGGTATTCATCGTTGATCGGCGTGCCGTGAATCATGATCATGCTGCCGGCATTCACCCCTGCCCGGGTCGCGCGGGCGGCATCGCTGATGTTCGGGTAATTGATGTGCATGGCCAGGTTGAAGCGGTCGCTCTGCTTGCGCCAGTCCAGCCAGTACAAGCCCTCGGGGGTTTTCTTGTCGCCTTCGCGTTCCTTGGCGCCCTTGGGCTGCTTGCCCAGCGAGATGCGGTAGGTTTTCAGCGGCTCGCCGCGGCTGATCAACTGCAGGCGGCGCTCCGACTTGATCACCAGCACCTTGTCGATCAACGGTTGCATGGCTTGCTGCGAAGGCGAGGGAGTTTGCGCTGCCGGCGCGGGCTTGCGGATGATGGTTTCGGTGAAGGCCGCCTGGGACACCGAGGTAACGCAAAGGCAGAAAAGGGCAAGCAACCAGCGCATGTAACAGTATCCCTGAAGGCGTTTAGGTGTGTGGCGAAACGTTCATCGGCGGCAGGTATTCATGGCCTATGGGGTAGTGCTGGCCGATGCGGTCGCGATAGTAGCATTCTAGTGTGCGAGTGACGGTGCGGAAAGCCAGCTCGTCCCACGGTATCTCATGTTCTTCGAACAGCCGCACCTCCAGGCTTTCGACACCGACGGCAAAGTCCAGGTCCGCCAACTCGGCGCGGAAGAACACATGCACCTGGCTGATGTGCGGCAGATCGAACAGCTGGTACAGGGACGTCGGCCCGACCCGGGCGCAGGCTTCCTCGACGGTTTCGCGACGCGCGGCCTGGTCGAGGGTTTCGCCGTTTTCCATGAAACCGGCGGGCAGGGTCCAGAAACCCCGGCGCGGCTCAATGGCGCGGCGACACAGCAACACCTGGCTGCCCCAGGTCGGCAATACGCCGGCCACGATGTTGGGGTTCTGGTAGTGGATGGTCTGGCAAGAGCCACAGACGTACCGCAGGCGGCTGTCGCCCTCGGGGATCCGCTGACTGACCGGTTGGCCGCATGCGCTGCAGAATTTCATGTGTGGTTCCTTATGCTCAAGGCTATCTTGGCTCGGCCACCGTGCCGCCGCAAGCGCTGGGGCTTGGGTGCTTCGCGGCTTTGGTGCATCATGCAACACAGGACCTGGATACGAGCGTGCGCAATGCTGGACGAGCTACTTCGCCGAATGAGCAACCACCAACCCGCGTCATTGGAAACCGACAGGCGGTTCCCCGAAGCGGCGGTCCTCTTGCCCATTACCCGCAGCGAAGCGCCCGAACTGGTCTTGACCCTGCGCGCCAAGGGCCTGTCTACCCACGGTGGCGAAGTAGCCTTTCCCGGTGGCCGCCGCGACCCGGAAGACCCGGACCTGGTCTTTACTGCCCTGCGCGAGGCTGAAGAAGAAATCGGCCTGCCCCCTGGCCTGGTGGAGGTGATTGGTCCGCTCAGCCCGCTGATTTCGCTACATGGCCTGAAAGTGACGCCATTCGTCGGGCTTATCCCGGACTTCGTCGAATATCGCGCCAATGATGCCGAGATCGCGGCAGTATTCACCGTGCCGCTGGAATTCTTCCGGCAGGACCCGCGCGATCATACCCACCGTATCGATTACCAGGGGCGTAGCTGGTATGTGCCCAGTTACCGCTATGGTGAATACAAGATCTGGGGGTTGTCGGCGATCATGATCGTCGAGTTGGTCAACCTGCTGTTCGATGCCGGTATCAGCCTGCATCACCCCCCTGAGCGTCACATCGAAAATTGAGCGGGCCTACCCCGCCGTCTGCGTCGCAGCCTGAGGAACAAGCATGAAATATCGCCTGGGCGACCTGCGGGTCGAGAGCCACCCCACCAGTTGGGCCGCCCCCAACGCCACGCTCATTGGCAACGTGCGCCTGCAAGCCCATTCCAGTGTGTGGTTTGGCGCGGTGTTGCGCGGTGATAACGAGCTGATCGACATCGGTGAAGGCAGCAACGTGCAGGATGGCACGGTGATGCACACCGACATGGGCTCGCCACTGACGTTGGGCAAGGGCGTGACCGTTGGCCACAATGCCATGTTGCATGGCTGCACGGTGGGCGACTTCAGCCTGGTCGGTATCAACGCAGTGATCCTCAATGGCGCGCGCATTGGCAAGCACTGCATTATCGGCGCCAATGCACTGATCGCCGAGGGCAAGGAAATTCCGGACGGTTCGCTGGTGATGGGCTCGCCGGGCAAGGTGGTACGCGAACTGACCGAGCAGCAGAAGCGCATGCTTGAAGCGAGTGCCGCACATTACGTGCACAATGCCCAGCGTTATGCGCGGGATCTGGTGGTTGATGATGAGTGAAGTGGTCGAGCGGCCGGTGGCTTCGCCGTGCGTGAGTATTTGTGCGCTGGACGAGCAGGATATCTGCACCGGCTGCCAGCGTACCGTGGCCGAGATTGGTCGCTGGGGGCGGATGGACAACGACGAGCGTCGGGCGGTGCTCAAGCGTTGCCATGAACGGGCATTAGAAGCCGGCCTCATCATGCAGGCCTGACGCGAACCCTGTAGGAGCGGGTTTACCCGCGAATACCGGCGAAGCCGGTGCCATGCACCGCAGTGGCAGCTTCGCGGGCACGCCCGCTCCCACAGGTACAGCGTCAGCCTTGAGGGCTGCACAACATCTGTGGCGGCGGGTTTACCCGCGAACGGCCCAGCGGTAATCTGTACGGCTTGCCCACAGACAGCCCGCCATGTTCTATCTGATTGCCTACATCAGCAGCGTAGTGCTGATCAACTACGCCTTCTCCAGTGCCCCGCATCTGGACATCATCTGGTCTGCCTGGGGCGGCCTGGTGTTCATCCTGCGCGACATGGTGCAGACCCGTTTTGGTCATGGCGCCCTGGTCGCCATGCTGGTGGCACTGGTGCTGTCCTATGTCACCTCGGAGCCGGCCATCGCCCTGGCCAGCGCCACTGCGTTCTTCATTTCCGAGCTGATCGACTGGCTGGTGTTCAGCATCACCCGTCGGCCGCTGCGCGACCGCCTGTGGCTCAGTTCGGCGCTGAGCATCCCGGTGGATACCTTCATTTTCTTCGGCATGATCGGCGCGCTGACCCCGGCAGTGATCGGCACCGCGATGGCCTCGAAATTCGCCGGTGTAACCGCGGTGTGGCTGGCCATGGCATTTCGCGCCCGGCGGGCCGCCGTGGCCGGTTGATGGTGTAGAATAGCGGTCCTTTTTCAGCGGGTGGCGCCTAGCCTGGCGCGGCCCCGGATGCCTTCGAGGACCTGAAATGACCCGTATCGGAACCCCATTGTCGCCCACCGCGACCCGTGTACTGCTCTGCGGCTGTGGCGAGCTGGGCAAGGAAGTGGTAATCGAGCTGCAGCGCCTGGGCGTCGAAGTAATCGCCGTCGACCGCTACGCCAATGCTCCGGCAATGCAGGTGGCGCACCGCAGCCATGTGGTCAACATGCTCGATGGCGTTGCCCTGCGCGCGGTGATCGAAGCCGAGAAGCCGCACTACATCGTGCCGGAAATCGAAGCCATCGCCACCGCCACCCTGGTCGAGCTGGAAAACGAAGGCTTCACCGTGGTGCCCACCGCCCGCGCCACCCAGTTGACCATGAACCGCGAAGGCATCCGCCGCCTGGCTGCCGAAGAGCTGGACCTGCCAACCTCGCCGTACCACTTCGCCGACACCTATGAAGACTACGCCAAGGCCGTAGCCGACCTGGGTTACCCGTGCGTGGTCAAGCCGGTGATGAGCTCGTCGGGCAAGGGCCAGAGCCTGCTGCGCAGTGATGCTGACCTGCAGAAGTCGTGGGATTATGCCCAGGAGGGCGGCCGCGCTGGCAAGGGCCGGGTGATCGTCGAAGGTTTCATTGACTTCGAATATGAGATCACCCTGCTGACCGTGCGCCACGTGGGCGGTACCACCTTCCTTGAACCTGTCGGCCACCGTCAGGAGAAGGGCGATTACCAGGAGTCCTGGCAGCCACAGGCCATGAGCCCGAAAGCGCTGGCTGAATCGCAGCGCGTGGCCAAGGCGGTCACCGATGCCCTCGGCGGTCGTGGCCTGTTTGGTGTGGAGCTGTTCGTGAAGGGCGACCAGGTGTGGTTCAGCGAAGTGTCGCCGCGCCCGCATGACACCGGTCTGGTCACCCTGATTTCCCAGGACCTGTCGCAATTCGCCCTGCATGCTCGCGCCATTCTCGGCCTGCCGATTCCGGTGGTGCGTCAGTTCGGCCCGTCGGCTTCGGCAGTGATCTTGCCCGAAGGCCAGTCCCAACAGACCAGCTTCGCCAACCTGGGCGCAGCGCTGAGCGAGCCGGATACCGCCATTCGCCTGTTCGGCAAGCCGGAAATCAATGGCACCCGCCGCATGGGTGTGTGCCTGGCGCGTGACGAATCGGTCGAACTGGCGCGGGCCAAGGCGACCCGCGCTTCGCAGGCGGTCAAGGTCGAGTTCTGATCCGAGAGTGCTGGGGCCGCAAAGCGGCCCCAGTGGCTTACAGCGTGGTATTGCGCGTCTCTTTCAGGCACAGCACGGCAATCAGGCTGATCACCGCCGCCACCGACACATAACCCCCCACCCAGCTCAAACCCCCCATGCTCACCAGCTTCTGGGCAAAGAACGGTGCTGCCGAGGCGCCGACGATACCGCCCAGGTTATACGCCGCCGAGGCACCGGTATAACGCACGTGGGTCGGGAACAGCTCTGGCAGCAGTGCACCCATCGGCGCGAAGGTCACGCCCATCAGGAACAGCTCGATGGCCAGGAACAGCGCCACGCCTGCAGTCGATCCCGAGGTCAGCAGTGGCTCCATGGTAAAGCCCGAAGCTATCGCCAGCAGGCCGCCGACGATCAGTACCGGCTTGCGCCCGTAACGGTCACTGAGCCAGGCCGACAACGGTGTGGCCAGTGCCATGAACACCACCGCGAAACACAGCAGGCCAAGGAACGTTTCGCGGCTGTAGCCCAGTGTGGTTACGCCGTAGCTCAGCGAGAACACCGTGGAAATGTAGAACAGCGCATAGCACACCACCATGGCCGCAGCGCCCAGCAGGGTTGGCAGCCAGTATTTGGAGAACAGGTCGACCACCGGCATTTTCACCCGCTCGTGGCGGGCAACGGCCTTGGCGAACACCGGGCTCTCTTCAAGCTTCAGGCGTACGTACAGGCCTACCAGTACCAGTGCGGCGCTGAGCAGGAACGGAATGCGCCAGCCCCACTCGCGGAACTGCTCGTCGCTGAGCACCAGGGCCAGGGTCAGAAACAGGCCGTTGGCCGCCAGGAAGCCGATTGACGGGCCCAACTGCGGGAACATGCCGAACCAGGCCCGCTTGCCTTCCGGGGCGTTTTCGGTAGCCAGCAGGGCCGCGCCACCCCATTCGCCGCCCAGGCCCAGGCCTTGGCCAAAACGCAGCAGGCAGAGAATGATCGGCGCCCACACGCCAATGCTGTCATAGCCTGGCAGCACGCCAATGGCGGTGGTGGATACGCCCATCAGCAGCAGCGAGGCGACCAGCGTGGATTTGCGACCGATACGGTCGCCAAAATGGCCGAACAATGCCGAGCCCAGTGGCCGGGCGAGGAAGGCGATACCGAAGGTGAGGAAGGCGGCCAGCATTTGCGCGGTGCCCGACCCGGACGGGAAGAACACCGGGCCGATCACCAAGGCTGCGGCGGTGGCGTAGACGTAGAAATCATAGAACTCGATGGCGGTGCCGATGAAGCTGGCAGTGGCTACCCGCGCAGGCGAGTTGACTGGCGCGGCAGGCGCTTGGGCATAAGTGCTGCTTGTCATTGAGGAGGTCCCTGACAGTCTGGTCCGGCTCCATGGGCTTGGCCCGCGACGGCATGCCCTGCAAAAGGGCGGGTACGGTTAAGCGGGCGCCGGAGCGTTTTATTGTGTGCGCCCGACTGACAATAGCCCAAGGGGGTAGGGGCGGGGCGGGTACTGTTCGGGGTGTTGACGCAGGACCGCAGGGCGTATCAGTGGAGCGGACTGGCCGTGGAGCGCCGGGTGCGGGTAGCGGGCGTGACGGCGGGGCTGGGTAAGCGTGACCCGAGTATAGCTATCGGGTCACGGTCCACACCAGTACCTTGCTGGCGCAATTGTCCTCTGTTTCAAGGATTTCCAGGCGATAGCGGCCTATTTTCAGGCAAACAGCGCTTTCCGGGATGCTTTCCAGCGCTTCGGTAACCAGCCCGTTGAGGGTTTTCGGCCCGCCGTCGCAGGGCAGGTGCCAGCTCAGGGTGCGGTTGATTTCGCGTAACGAAGCGGTGCCATCGATGACGAAGGTACCGTCGGGTTGCGGGTGCACATGCGGGTTTTCCAGGCTTTGCTCGTCCTCGAACTCGCCGACGATCTCTTCGAGAATGTCTTCCAGGGTGACGATACCCAGTACTTCGCCGTACTCGTCCACCACCACGCCCAAGCGGCGTTGCTGCTTGTGGAAGTTCAACAACTGCATTTGCAGGGGCGTGCTTTCTGGTACGAAATAAGGTTCGTAGCAGGCGCTGTGCAGCGCTTCCAGGGTCAGCTCGGCCTTGGGCAGCAGGTGGCTGATCAGCTTGGTGTTGAGGATCGCTTCGACCTGGTTGATGTCGTTGTGGTAGACCGGCAGGCGGGTGTGGCGGCTGACGATCAGCTGCTCGACGATGCGTTCGATCGGCTCGTCGAGGTTGATGCCATCCACTTCGTTGCGCGGCACCAGGATGTCGTTGACGGTGATCTTGTCCAGCGACTGCAGGCCGTCGAGCAGACCCTGGCGAGGCGCTTCGTGCTGTTCATCCTCATCGAAGTCGTCGGCCTCCTGCGTGTGCAGGGCCACCGCTGTGGGCTGTGCCCGGAACGGGCGCAGAATCAGCTTGGCGGCGCCGTCCAGCAGGCAAGCCAGTGGCTGCAGCAGTGCGAGAGGCACTTTCAGCAGGCTGGCACCAAGGCTCACGAACGCCTGCGGGTTACGCCGGGCCAGGCGCCGCGGCAGATACTCGGCAAACACCAGCAAGGTGAGGGTCGCGGCCAGGCCTGCCAGCCAGAAGCCGTGCTCGCCACTCTGGCGCTGGCCCACCAGGCAGGCCAGCCCCAGCACCAGCAGCTTGCCCAGGCTGGCGCACAGCACCAAGGCCTGGGCTGGCAGCACGGGATGGCCGTCTTCGCCGGCGCGCAGTGTGCCATTGAGCTGCAGGCGGGCAGCCTCCACGGCAGTGAACAGTGCTGACCACAAAAGGGCCAGTGCCAGAGTGCCGAATAGCGGTGCGTACGGCAGGGTGTCCATGGTCGGCCGTCAGATATGCAAGATGAATTCGCGAACCAGCTTGCTGCCGAAATAGGCCAGCATCAGCAGGCAGAAACCGCTCAGCGTCCAGCGGATGGCCATGTGGCCCCGCCAACCCAGGCGGGTGCGGCCCCACAGCAGCACGCTGAACACCACCCAGGCGACACAGGCCAGCAAGGTCTTGTGCGCCAGGTGCTGGGCGAACAGGTTGTCGAGGAACAGCCAGCCGGAGATCAGCGACAGCGACAGCAGGCACCAGCCGGCCCAGAGGAAGCCGAACAGCAGGCTTTCCATGGTTTGCAGTGGCGGGAAGTTGCGGATCAGCCCGGACGGGTGCTTGTTCTTCAGCTGGCGGTCCTGCAGCAGCAACAGCAGCGACTGGAACACCGCGATGGTGAACAGCCCGTAGGCCAGGATCGACAACAGGATGTGCGCAAGGATGCCGGGTTCTTCGTTGATCAGCGGTACCGTGCCGGGGGGGGCGAACTGGGCCAGCAGCGCGGTCACCGCACCCAGCGGGAACAGCAGCACCAGCAGGTTTTCCACGGGTATGCGCAGGCAGGCCAGCAGGGTCAGGGAGATGACCGCCACGGCGATCAGGCTGGCGGCGCTGAAGAAGTCCAGGCTCAGGCCCAGCGGGGTGATCAGCTGGAAGAACAGTGCACCGGCCTGGGCCAGGACCGCGATGGCACCCAGCAGGCCAAGCAGGCGCTTTTCGGCCTTGCGGCCCTGGGACAGGTATGAGCCCTGGTAGATGGCCGCCGCTATATATAGGCCGGCTGCGATCAGGTTGGGGATGAGGCTGGGTGAGGAGAACATAAGTCCTGGTTGGCGAGCCTTTAAAGAGACGGAGTTTGGCATAGATTCCGCTGATCAAGGAAGACTGAAGGCTTGTGTCGGGGCATTCGTGGGCACGCCCGCTCCCACAGGTATGGCGCAGGCCTGCAGGTAGTGAGGATCCTGTGGGAGCGGGCGCGCCCGCGAAGAGGCCAGCACAGCCACCGAATATCTACCAAGGTGTGCGTCGTCGCTGCACTTCGCTATAATCGCCGCCTTGCTGTGCCCGGCGGGTGTGTGTTTCCCCCCTGGCACCTGACAAACCTCGGCTTTACTGGGCCTGAAAGGATCACCATGTTCGAAAACCTGACCGACCGCCTGTCACAGACGCTGCGCCATGTCACCGGCAAGGCCAAGCTGACCGAAGACAACATCAAGGACACGCTGCGCGAAGTGCGCATGGCGCTGCTCGAGGCCGACGTTGCCCTGCCGGTAGTCAAGGATTTCGTCAACAGCGTCAAGGATCGTGCGGTCGGGACCGAGGTGTCGCGCAGCCTGACTCCGGGCCAGGCCTTCGTGAAGATCGTCCAGGCCGAGCTGGAAAGCCTGATGGGCGCGGCCAACGAAGACCTCGCACTGAACGCCGCCCCGCCTGCCGTCGTGCTGATGGCGGGCCTGCAAGGCGCCGGTAAGACCACCACCGCCGGCAAGCTGGCGCGCTTTCTTAAAGAGCGCAAGAAAAAGAGCGTGATGGTGGTGTCTGCCGACGTTTATCGTCCGGCGGCGATCAAGCAGTTGGAAACACTGGCCAACGATATCGGCGTCACCTTCTTCCCGTCCGATATCAGCCAGAAGCCGGTGGCCATCGCCGAAGCCGCCATCCGTGAAGCCAAGCTGAAGTTCATTGACGTGGTCATCGTCGACACCGCCGGCCGTCTGCACATCGACGCCGACATGATGGACGAGATCAAGGCGCTGCACGCTGCCGTCAAACCGATCGAGACGCTGTTCGTGGTCGACGCCATGACCGGCCAGGACGCTGCCAACACCGCCAAGGCCTTTGGCGAGGCGCTGCCGCTGACCGGTGTGGTGCTGACCAAGGTTGACGGTGATGCCCGAGGCGGTGCTGCGCTGTCGGTACGTGCAATCACCGGCAAACCGATCAAGTTCATCGGTATGGGTGAGAAGACCGAGGCCCTCGAGCCGTTCCACCCCGACCGCGTCGCTTCGCGCATCCTCGGCATGGGCGACGTGCTGAGCCTGATCGAGCAGGCCGAGCAGACCATCGACAAGGCCAAGGCCGACAAGCTGGCCAAGAAACTGAAGAAGGGCAAGGGCTTCGACCTCGAAGACTTCCGCGACCAGCTGCAGCAAATGAAGAACATGGGCGGCCTCGGCGGCCTGATGGACAAGCTGCCGAGCATCGGCGGGGTCAACCTGTCGCAAATGGGCAACGCCCAGGGCGCGGCCGAAAAGCAGTTCAAGCAGATGGAAGCGATCATCAACTCCATGACCCCGGCCGAGCGCCGCGACCCTGACCTGATCAGCGGTTCGCGCAAGCGTCGTATTGCGTTGGGTTCCGGTACCCAGGTGCAGGACATCGGCCGGCTGATCAAGCAGCACAAGCAGATGCAGAAGATGATGAAGAAGTTTTCTGCCAAAGGCGGCATGGCCAAGATGATGCGCGGCCTCGGCGGGATGCTGCCAGGTGGCGGCATGCCAAAGCTGTAACCCCTGATCCGGGTGCCTGCCTTTTGTCGGGCAGGCGCCCAGAACCCCCGCTGTAGCGGGGCAACAGCCGCGAATTTCGCGGCGCAACCGGCAAATCTGGACGGCAGGGCGAGGCCTTGCCGAAAAAGTCATTTGCAAATGTCCGTGTATTCCCCGAGAATATGCGGCCTTTTGGGCACCCGTGTGCCTATTTGGCATTCAGATTTGCAGTACCAGCTGCTGTATCAACTGCAGCACCGACTATAGGAACGATGTTCACATGGTAACCATTCGTCTGGCCCGTGGCGGCTCGAAAAAGCGCCCATTCTACCACCTGACCGTGACCAACTCGCGTAACGCCCGTGACGGCCGTTTCGTTGAGCGCGTAGGTTTCTTCAACCCAATCGCTGCTGGCGCCGAAGTTAAGCTGTCGGTCAACCAAGAGCGCGTCACCTACTGGCTGAGCCAGGGTGCACAGCCGTCTGAGCGTGTTGCTCAGCTGCTGAAGGAAGCTGCCAAGGCCGCTGCCTGAATAGTATGAACGCGACGCCAGAAAAGGCTGACGACCTCATCGTCGTTGGCAAGATTTTTTCGGTTCACGGCGTTCGCGGCGAGGTGAAGGTGTATTCCTTTACCGATCCGATTGAAAACCTGTTGGATTATCCACGCTGGACGCTTCGGCACGAAGGCAAGGTAAAGCAGGTCGAGCTGGTCAGCGGTCGTGGCTCCCAAAAGGGCCTGGTCGTGAAGCTGAAAGGTCTCGACGATCGCGATGAAGCCCGTCTTCTGAGCGGTTACGAAATCTGCATCCCGCGGAGCCTTTTGCCCAACCTGGCTGCCGACGAGTACTACTGGTACCAGTTGGTAGGTCTGAAGGTCATCAACCAGGACGAACAACTGTTCGGCAAGGTCGATCACCTGTTGGAGACCGGTGCGAACGATGTAATGGTGGTCAAGCCCTGCGCAGGCAGCCTGGATGATCGCGAGCGTCTGTTGCCCTATACGGAGCAATGTGTGCTGGCAATCGACCTCGAAGCAGGCGTGATGCGGGTCGAATGGGACGCGGACTTCTAAACGATGGGTAACCTTCGCGTAGACGTCATCACGTTGTTCCCCGAGATGTTCTCGGCCATCACGGAGTACGGCATTACCAGCCGCGCGGTGAAACAAGGGTTGCTTCAGGTGACTTGCTGGAACCCGCGGGACTACACCACAGATCGTCACCACACGGTAGATGATCGGCCGTTTGGCGGTGGTCCGGGCATGGTGATGAAAATCAAGCCTCTGGAAGACGCCTTGGTTAGCGCCAGGCAGGCGACCGGAGCAGCGGCGAAGGTGATCTACCTTTCGCCACAAGGCCGCAAGCTGACTCAGCAGGCGGTCAAAGGCCTGGCCGAACAGGAATCGTTGATCCTGATCGCCGGTCGTTATGAAGGCATCGACGAGCGCTTTATCGAGGCTCATGTCGATGAGGAGTGGTCGATTGGCGACTATGTGCTTTCCGGTGGCGAGCTGCCGGCCATGGTACTGATCGATGCGGTTACGCGACTGCTGCCCGGAGCTTTAGGGCATGTGGACTCGGCGGAAGAAGATTCCTTCACCGACGGTCTGCTCGATTGCCCGCACTACACCCGGCCTGAGGTGTATGCGGATCAGCGTGTTCCCGACGTGTTGCTAAGTGGCAACCATGCACATATCCGGCGTTGGAGGATGAAGCAGTCCCTTGGTAGGACCTTCGAACGACGCGCCGATCTTCTGGAAAGTCGCTCGCTTTCTGGAGAAGAGAAGAAGCTGCTCGAGGAATATCTCCGCGAGCGGGACGATAGTTAAACGTATCGATGGTGGATCGCGTATCCATCTTAGGAGCACAGCATGACCAACAAGATCATCCAGCAGCTCGAAGCCGAGCAGATGAGCAAGGAAATCCCGACCTTCGCACCAGGCGACACCGTTGTCGTTCAGGTTAAAGTGAAGGAAGGTGAGCGTTCCCGTCTGCAGGCGTTCGAAGGCGTCGTTATCGCCAAGCGTAACCGCGGTCTGAACAGCGCCTTCACCGTGCGCAAGATCTCCAGCGGCGTTGGCGTAGAGCGTACCTTCCAGACCTACAGCCCGCAAATCGACAGCCTGGCCGTGAAACGTCGTGGTGACGTGCGTAAAGCCAAGCTGTACTACCTGCGCGACCTGTCCGGCAAAGCCGCTCGCATCAAGGAAAAACTGTCCTGAGTGCAGTTTGCCCGGTGGCCGAGGCCGCCTAGCGAGAAAAAAGCAGCCTTCGGGCTGCTTTTTTGCGTTTTGAAACCCCGAAAATGTGATTGCCATGACGACCCGAGACCAGGAAATCCAGCGCCGCACCGAACTGTCGGTGACCCGCGTTACCAAGGCGGTGTTCCCCAATACCACCAACCACCACAACACCCTGTTCGGCGGCACCGCCCTGGCCTGGATGGACGAAGTGTCGTTCATCGCTGCCACGCGTTTCTGCCGCCTGCCGTTGGTGACCGTGTCTACCGACCGCATCGATTTCAAGCACCCGATTCCGGCGGGCTCGATCGTCGAGCTGGTGGGGACGGTGATCAAGGTTGGCAATACCAGCCTGCAGGTGCAGGTGGATGTGTTTGTCGAGAACATGTACCTGGATGGCCGTGAACGGGCGATCCATGGGGTGTTCAGCTTCGTCGCCATCGACGAGGACAAGCGCCCGGTGCCCGTGCTGCCAGGCGCCTGAGTATCACGGCTCCGGTGCAGGCTCGATCAAGGCCACCAGGGTCCAGCCCGGCTGCGGCTGCAACGGGTTATCAGGGCTGGCTACATGGACCCAGCCCTGGCCATCGCGGGCGAACAGCAAGTGTGCCCGCTCGCCATGCAGTGCCTGGTAGGCATCCCAGCCAAAGCCTTCGGTCAGGTTGGTGCTATACAGCTCGGCGCCCTGATGCATGCGGTTGGCCAGCTGCAGATAGGTCATCGGTTTGGCCCCCAATAGATGCCCGCGGTGCTCTTCGGCCGCCCGGTGCTTGTCGCTACGTTGTTTCTCCAGACCACTGGCTAGCACGAACAGCCGGCTGTGGCCGAAATCATGACGGAACCTGGCGCAGGCCAGGGCATTGATTTCGCCGGCGGGAGAGAGGCCCAGCAAGTGCCCGAGGCCGACCAGGTCAAGATGGGCGTCGGCATGCTGCGAGGCCGGGTTGCCAAAGTAGGTCGTGAGCCCGTCCATGCGTGCGGCGCGGATGTTTTCCCAGCTGGAGTCCGTCAGCAAAACCCGGCAGCCCAGGTGTTGAAGGGCTTTGGCAATGGCCCGGGCCGGTTCGTTGGCACCGACGACGAGAAACCCGCTGGGTGCCGGTTCGGCGACCTTGAGCAAGCGTGCCAGCGGCCTGGCCGTGGCGCTTTGCAGTACCACCGTGCCGATGATGACCGCGAAGGTCAGCGGTACCAGCAGCAAGGCATCCTGGTGGCCGGCCTGGTGCAGGCGGATGGCAAAAATGGCTGAAACGGCCGCCGCGACGATGCCGCGTGGCGCAATCCAGGCCAGCAGCGCGCGCTCCCGCCAGTTGAGTGTCGAGCCCAGTGTGGCCAGCCAGACGTTGAGCGGGCGTGCCAGCAGCTGGATCACCAGCAGCAATGCCAGCACAGCAGGGCCAAGGCCTAGCAGGGCATGCAGGTCAAGGCGTGCAGCCAGCAGGATGAACAGGCCGGAAATCAGCAGGACACTGAGGTTTTCCTTGAAGTGCAGGATCTGCCGCACATCAACCCCGCGCATGTTGGCCAGCCACATGCCCATCACGGTCACGGCAAGTAGCCCGGACTCGTGCATGATCTGGTTGGCGGCGATGAATATCCCCAGTACCGCCGCCAGTGACGCGAGGTTGTGCAGATACTCTGGTAGCCACTGTTCGCGCATGATTTGCCCCAGCAGCCAGCCCCCCGCCGCGCCCAGGGTGGTGCCGCAGAAGAGCACACCGGCGAAGGTGATGAGGCTCTGGCTCAGGCCGTTACCCTCGGCGCTGGCGATGATGAAGCTGTAGACCACCACGGCGAGCAGCGCGCCGATCGGGTCGATCATGATCCCTTCCCAACGCAGGATGTTCGCGATCGCTGCCTTTGGCCGCACCACGCGCAGCATGGGCACGATCACCGTGGGGCCGGTCACCAGGGTCAAGGTGCCGAAAAGAATCGCCAGCGGCCAGTCGAACCCGAGCAGCCAGTGGGTTGCCAGTGCAATCACCAGCCAGGTGAACAGTGCGCCCACCGTGACCAGGCGATGCACCACGCTGCCGATCTCGCGCCACTGCGACAGGTGCAGGGTCAGGCTGCCTTCGAACAGAATCAGCGCCACCGACAGCGACACCAGCGGCATCAGCAATGGGCCGAACAGCGCCTCGGGGTCGAGCCATCCCAGCGCTGGGCCGGCAAGGATCCCGGCCAACAACAGAAACAGAATTGCCGGCAACTTCAGGCGCCAGGCCAGCCACTGGCAGGCGAGCGCCGCGGCGCCGATGCCGCCCACACTCAGAAGGATCTGCTGTTCGCTCATGCGGGCTCCCTATGCCGGCGTTGTTATGAAAGACTAAGCGCCATTTCGTCGTTTGCCACCGAGATTTCATGCCCGCCCTCGACCACCCCCTGATCGACCAGTTCCTTGACGCCCTATGGCTGGAAAAAGGCCTGTCCGACAACACCCGCGTGTCCTATCGCAGCGACCTGGCCCTGTTCAATGGCTGGTTGCAGGAGCATTCGGTATCGCTGCCGGACGCCGGTCGCGACCTGATCCTCGATCACTTGGCCTGGCGCCTGGATCAGGGCTACAAGCCACGTTCCACGGCGCGTTTCCTCTCCGGCCTGCGCGGCTTCTTCCGTTACCTGCTGCGGGAAAAGCTGGTGGCCATCGACCCGACCCTGCAGGTCGACATGCCGCAATTGGGCAAGCCGCTACCCAAGTCGCTGTCCGAAGCCGACGTCGAAGCCCTGTTGCAGGCTCCGGACCTGGGCGAAGCCATTGGCCAGCGCGACCGTGCCATGCTCGAAGTGCTCTACGCGTGCGGCCTTCGGGTTACCGAACTGGTCAGCCTGACCCTCGACCAGGTCAACCTGCGCCAGGGTGTGCTGCGGGTGATGGGCAAGGGCAGCAAGGAGCGTCTGGTGCCCATGGGTGAAGAGGCGGTGGTGTGGTTGGAGCGCTACCAGCGCGATGGCCGCGCCGAACTGCTCAATGGCCGGCCCAGCGACGTGCTGTTCCCCAGTCAGCGCGGCGAGCAGATGACGCGCCAGACCTTCTGGCACCGTATCAAACACCACGCACGGGTTGCCGGCATCGACAAGCCGCTGTCGCCGCACACCCTGCGGCATGCCTTCGCCACCCACCTGCTCAACCACGGTGCCGACTTGCGGGTGGTACAGATGCTGCTGGGCCACAGTGACCTGTCGACCACGCAGATCTATACCCACGTCGCCAAGGCGCGCCTGCAGCAGTTGCACGCCCAGCACCACCCGCGTGGATGAATGTTTTTCATGTTCCGCCGACCGGTCCTTGCGACCCCCTTCACTGGCGGCGTGATGTGGTAGGCTTGGGCGGTTTGCACCAAGGGCCGCACGGTCACCGCGTATTTTCCGCAGGTGGCGCCCTCCGGCCCCTGTCCGCCTTCAGGAGTTCCCATGCGCGTGACCCAGTTTTTCGCCGCCGCCGCGTTGGCGCTGGCCAGTACCTTTGCCGTTGCCGCGGCAACCGATAGCAACGCCGGTGCCGAGCAGGCCATCCGTAAATCGTTGCAGAACCTCGAACTGGAAGTGCCTGTGGAAAGCGTGGCCAGCAGCCCGCTCAACGGCCTCTATGAAGTCAAGCTGCAGGGCGGCCGCGTGCTGTACGCCAGCGCTGACGGACAGTTCGTGATGCAGGGCTATCTGTTCCAGATCCAGGACGGCAAGCCGGTCAACCTCACCGAAAAAACCGAACGCCAAGGTATCGCCAAGCTCATCAACGGCATTCCAGCCGGCGAGATGGTGGTTTATCCTGCCAAAGGCGAGACCAAGTCGCACATCACCGTGTTCACCGACACTACCTGCCCGTACTGCCACAAGCTGCACGCCGAAGTGCCCGAGTTGAACCGTCGCGGTATCGAAGTGCGCTATGTCGCCTTCCCGCGCCAGGGCCTCGGTTCGTCGGGTGACCAGCAGTTGCAGGCGGTGTGGTGCTCCAGCGACCGCCGCGGGGCGATGGACAAAATGGTCGAAGGTGAAGAAATCAAGGCCGCCAAGTGCAGCAACCCGGTCAGCAAGCAGTTCCAGCTGGGGCAGTCGATCGGGGTCAACGGCACGCCGGCCATTGTTCTTGAAAGCGGCCAGGTCATTCCGGGCTACCAGCCGGCACCGCAGGTCGCCAAGCTGGCACTTGCCAAGTAATCCAGTTCAGTACGCCGTCGTCATGGGGTGACGGCAAGTTTCACGGTCGGCAAACGTGTCGGCCGTTCAATGGGGAGTTCACAGTGAAACCGGTCAAAGTAGGCATCTGTGGGTTGGGGACCGTCGGTGGCGGAACCTTCAATGTACTTCAGCGCAACGCCGAGGAGATTGCCCGCCGTGCCGGGCGCGGTATTGAAGTGGCACAGATCGCCATGCGCTCGCAGAACCCGAACTGCCAGATTACCGGTACCCCCATTACCGCTGACGTGTTCGAAGTTGCAAGCAACCCGGAGATCGACATTGTCATCGAGCTGATCGGTGGCTATACCATCGCCCGCGACCTGGTGCTGAAGGCCATCGAAAACGGCAAGCACGTGGTCACCGCCAACAAGGCGCTGATTGCCGTGCATGGCAACGAAATCTTCGCCAAAGCCCGCGAGAAAGGCGTGATTGTTGCGTTCGAGGCGGCCGTAGCCGGTGGCATCCCGGTGATCAAGGCCATCCGCGAAGGCCTGTCGGCCAACCGCATCAACTGGCTGGCCGGCATCATCAACGGCACCGGCAACTTCATCCTCACCGAAATGCGTGAGAAGGGCCGTGCCTTCCCGGACGTGCTGGCTGAAGCCCAGGCGCTGGGCTACGCCGAAGCCGACCCGACCTTCGACGTGGAAGGCATCGACGCTGCGCACAAGCTGACGATTCTGGCGTCCATCGCGTTCGGTATCCCGCTGCAGTTCGACAAGGCCTACACCGAAGGTATCACCCAGCTGACAACGGCAGACGTGAACTACGCCGAAGCCTTGGGCTACCGCATCAAGCACCTGGGCGTGGCGCGTCGCACCGCCGAAGGTATCGAGTTGCGCGTGCACCCGACGCTGATCCCGGCCGACCGTCTGATCGCCAACGTCAACGGCGTGATGAACGCTGTCATGGTCAACGGTGATGCTGCCGGCTCCACCCTGTACTACGGTGCTGGCGCGGGTATGGAGCCTACCGCTTCGTCAGTGGTCGGCGACCTGGTCGACGTGGTCCGTGCCATGACCTCCGACCCGGAAAACCGTGTGCCGCACCTGGCCTTCCAGCCAGACTCGCTGTCGGCCCACCCGATCCTGCCGATCGAAGCCTGCGAAAGCGCCTACTACCTGCGCATCCAGGCCAAGGATCACCCGGGCGTACTGGCCCAGGTCGCCAGCATCCTCTCGGAGCGCGGTATCAACATTGAGTCGATCATGCAGAAGGAAGCCGAGGAACAGGACGGCCTGGTGCCAATGATCCTGGTGACCCATGGCGTGGTCGAGCAGCGTATCAATGACGCCATCGTCGCCCTGGAAGCCCTGCAGGACGTGGTCGGCAAGGTTGTGCGCATTCGCGTCGAGCAGCTCAACTAACAAATATTGCCGACGGGCCGCCCGCGCGGCCCCGGCCCCAGCATCGAAGGTTTGCACCCATGCGCTATATCAGTACCCGCGGCCAGGCACCGGCCCTGAATTTCGAAGACGTGCTGCTGGCTGGCCTGGCCAGCGACGGCGGCCTCTACGTGCCGGAAAACCTGCCACGCTTCACCCAGGAAGAAATCGCCTCTTGGGCCGGCTTGCCCTACCACGAGCTGGCCTTCCGCGTGATGCGTCCGTTCGTCGAGGGCAGCATCGCCGACGCCGATTTCAAGAAGATCCTCGAAGAAACCTACGGCGAGTTCGCCCACGCTGCGGTCGCCCCGTTGCGTCAGCTGAACAGCAACGAGTGGGTGCTGGAGCTGTTCCACGGCCCGACCCTGGCGTTCAAGGACTTTGCCCTGCAGTTGCTCGGTCGCTTGCTTGACCATGTGCTGGCCAAGCGCAACGAGCGCGTGGTCATCATCGGTGCCACCAGCGGTGATACCGGTTCCGCCGCGATCGAAGGCTGCCGCCGTTGCGACAACGTCGACATCTTCATCCTGCACCCGCACCAGCGTGTATCGGAAGTGCAGCGCCGTCAGATGACTACCATCTTTGGCGACAACATCCACAACATCGCCATCGAAGGCAACTTCGACGACTGCCAGGAAATGGTCAAGGCCAGTTTCGCCGACCAGTCGTTCCTCAAGGGCACCCGCCTGGTCGCCGTCAACTCGATCAACTGGGCGCGGATCATGGCCCAGATCGTCTACTACTTCCATGCAGCCCTGCAGCTGGGTGGCCCGGCGCGCTCGGTGGCGTTCTCGGTACCAACCGGCAACTTCGGCGACATCTTCGCCGGCTACCTGGCGCGCAACATGGGCCTGCCGGTCAGCCAATTGATCGTCGCCACCAACCGCAACGACATCCTGCACCGCTTCATGAGCGGCAACCAGTACGTCAAGGAAACCCTGCACGCGACCCTGTCGCCGTCGATGGACATCATGGTCTCGTCCAACTTCGAGCGCCTGTTGTTCGACCTGCATGGCCGCAACGGTGGTGCGATTGCCGAGCTGATGGCCAACTTCAAGCAAGGTGGCGGCTTCAGCGTCGAGCAAGACCGCTGGACCGAAGCCCGCAAACTGTTCGACTCGCTGGCCGTCAGCGACGAGCAAACCTGCGAGACCATCGCAGAAGTGTTCGCCGCCACCGGTGAAGTGCTCGACCCGCATACCGCAATCGGCGTCAAGGCTGCCCGCGAGTGCCGCCGCAGTCTGGACACGCCAATGGTGGTGCTGAGTACCGCGCACCCGGTCAAGTTCCCGGAAGCGGTGGAGAAGGCCGGTGTGGGCAAGGCGCTGGAGCTACCCGCGCACCTCAGCGACCTGTTCAGCCGTGAAGAGCGTTGCACGGTCCTGGCCAACGACCTGAAGGCTGTACAGGGCTTTGTCAGCCAGCACGGCAACCGCGGCAAGCCGCTGTAATTGCATGGCGTTTGGGGCTGCAGCGCAGCCCCAACGTCTCAGCCTTTTCCCTCCTGTCTATCAGAAACATCCTATTCAGCCTGCCGGGCGCCAAGCATAAATTAGCCGGTCCTCCCATCAGGAGCGGCTCATGCACCAGCCCTATGTGTTGATTCACCAGGCTCGCCCATCCCACCAGATCCTCTTGCACCAGGCCCTCAACGGCCAGGGCGTCTTCAACGTGCGCATCAGCGAGAGCATGGCTGACCTCGACGCCTGCCTCTGCGCTGAGCGTCGCCCCGACCTGCTGATCCTCGACCACGCCATGCCAGCCCGGGCCGGCCTTGCCCTGTTCGCCCAGCAGCAGCGAGCGCGCGCATTGCTGTTCGTCGGCCAGCCTGCCCCAACGCGTCAAAACCTTGCCCAAGAGGCCAGGAAGCGCGGCATGTGGGTGCTCGACGAGTTGCCCTGGCCGCTGTCGATGCCACGCCTGCAGCATGCCTTGCAAACACTGCAGGTGCGCCCAGGGAGGCGTATTCAAACTGTCATGCCAGCCCCGCATGCTCACTGAAGCGGGCGCGGTTTGACGAACTTTCTGCGGCGCCTGCTGGTCAGTTACTTTAGGTCCCACCACGCAGCGAGTGATCCGGATGGAAAGAATCTGCAGCCTGCTCAACGAAGCCCTGACGCCCTATCAGACCCACCTCGGCACCGCCGATCCCAGTGGTAATCGCCAACTGACCGTTCACGACCCTCTCTCAGGTATTACCTTGCGGCGCACGGTCAGCGAGCGCCAATTGCAGGAGCAACGCCTGCTGATCGACCTCGTGGACGGCCTGCACCGAGATCTGCAGATAGCTGAGGGGCGGTTGCAGCCGTGTGTCATCGCAGCATTGCAGCATCGCCAGCAACCGCAGGGAACCTTTGCCTGAGTGGTTCATCAGACAGTGTAAGGGCAGCCAGCCAGTGCTTTGCTCCGGCGCTGGCAAGGCTGTCACGGGAAGTCCTCAAGGGCTTTCGCTTGGCCCCGGGCGTCTTCCCCAGCGCCCGGGGTTTCTTTTTTCGGCAGGCACGTATCCCCCGTCTGCTTCTGCAACGACCGTGCATACGGGTTGGGCTTATTTGTCCTCAAAGAAACGCCGGCTTTCCTGTAGATAGTCTTCTCGCAATGCCAGGTCCAGCCAGCGGGCATACAACCCTGGCAACACATCCCGGCGCAGTGTAGGCAGCAACTGGTCGATGTGGGCAACTGCCGCACGCCCCAGTTCGCTGTTTGAGCACCCCACATGCAGAAACTGGTAGCGATTCACGCCCTGCACAGTATGAAACTGGTAGTCAGCCAGTGCCCCGCCTTGTTGTTGGATCAGGTAGCGCACTTCAGGCCAGTAGCCGAGCACCAGGCGCAGGCGCCCCAGTTGCTGCATCTGCAACAGGTTGGCGGTGGCCTCGTTGCCGTAGTGGCGGCTGAGCGCGCTGTCGGGCAACTGGCGCAGGATGCTGTCAATCTGCGTGCCGTAGCTGCGCTCGGCGACAATCCCCAGCTTTAGCGGGGCCTTGCTCAGCAGGCCATGCAGGTCCACCTGATGGCCGTCGAGGTAGGGTGCCACCAGCGCCTGGTTTTCCTTGCGCAACACCAGGCCGCCGCTGAGCACGCCCAGCGCTGGAACGGAAAAATGCACATATTTGGCCCGTTCCGGTGTCCACAGCAGGGTTGGGTCGCAGGTGAAGGTGTCACGGTCTTGCAGCATTTGGAGGCTGCGGGCGCGGTTGACCCGCACGATGCTGTGTTCGTACTCGGGCATCTGCCTTATCAGCAGCGGTAACAACTGGTCGATGACCCCCCGGCCTTCTTCCGGGCCATCAAAAATGGTGAACGGTGGCAGGTCGCGTACCAGCCAGAAGAGGTGCTCCTTGGCATTTGCGGGCTGCAACAGCAACGCAGGCAACAGCCCGCAGAGCAGGAGCAGATGGCGTAGGCAGCGGGGCGCGCACATGGAGCCGGTCAGCGCCAGGATCAGACCGTGCCCGCTGCGCGCAGGCTGGCGATGGCCGCTGCGTCGTAGCCCAGGCTGCCGAGCAGCGCCTCGGTATGCTCGCCCAAGGCCGGGCCGACCCATTTGCTAGAGCCGGGAGTCTCCGACAGCTTGGGCACGATGCCGGGCATGTGGAATGGCTTGCCATCCGGCAGCTTGGCCTGCAGGAACATCTCGCGTGCCAGGTACTGGGGGTCGTTGAACATGTCCTCGGCCGAATAGATACGGCTGGCCGGCACTTCGGCAGTGGTCAGCACCTGCATCAGTTGCTCCAGTGGCAGGCTGTTGGCCCAGCGGTCGATCACCCCATACAGCTCGTCACGACGCAGGTCGCGGCCGTCGTTGCTGGCCAGGGTCGGGTCGTTGGCGAGGTCATCGCGACCGATGGCCTGCATGAAGCGCTTGAAGATGGCATCACCGTTGGCGCCGATCTGCACATGCTTGCCGTCGGCGCTTGTGTGGATGGAGGAGGGCGTGATGCCCGGCATGATGTTGCCGGTGCGTTCGCGGATGAAACCGAACACATCGAATTCCGGCACCATGCTCTCCATCATGGCAAAGATCGCCTCGTACAGGGCCACGTCCACCACCTGGCCCTGGCCGCCATTGACTTCCCGGTGGCGCAGCGCCATCAGCGCGCCGATCACCCCCCACAGGGCGGCAATCGAGTCACCGATGGAAATCCCCGTGCGCACTGGCGGGCGGTCATCGAAACCGGTGATGTAGCGCAGGCCGCCCATCGACTCGCCTACGGCACCGAAGCCTGGCTGGTCTTTCATCGGCCCGGTCTGGCCAAAGCCCGACAGGCGCACCATCACCAGGCGCGGGTTCAGCGCATGCAGCACATCCCACCCCAAACCAAGTTTTTCCAGCACGCCCGGGCGAAAGTTTTCGATCAGGATGTCGGCCTCGGCCAGCAGGCGCTTGAGGATATCGCGGCCCTCGGGGTGCTTGAGGTTGAGGGTGAGCGACTGCTTGTTGCGGGCCTGCACGAACCACCACAGCGAGGTGCCCTCGTACAGCTTGCGCCACTTGCGCAGCGGGTCGCCGCCATCGGGCGATTCGACCTTGACCACTTCGGCGCCGAATTCGGCACAGATACGCGAGGCGAACGGCCCGGCGATCAGGGTACCGAGTTCGACAACTTTAAGGCCGGCGAGGGGTTTGCTGGGCGTCGACATGGGGTGTCCGTGGCAGTTGGGCAGAGCCGTGGTTTTATCACACGTCGGTTTCGCCGGGTACTGCTGCGGGGCATGGAAGGTGCGGATGGGGTAGACTGTGCCACTTTCTTTTGCACGAAGCCCGTCGACCATGGCCCAGCCGTCCACCACCTACAAGTTCGAATTGAATCTCACCGACCTTGATCGCAACGTCTACGAAAGCGTCAAACAGACGATCGCTCGGCACCCTTCGGAAACCGAAGAGCGCATGGCCGTTCGTTTGTTGGCGTACGCGCTCTGGTACAACGAGAACTTGTCGTTTGGCCGCGGCCTGTCGGATGTCGATGAGCCGGCGCTGTGGGAAAAGAGCCTGGACGATCGCGTGCTGCACTGGATTGAAGTTGGCCAGCCCGATGCCGATCGCCTGACCTGGTGCTCGCGCCGTACCGAACGCACCAGCTTGCTGGCTTACGGCAGCTTGCGAGTGTGGGAGGGTAAAGTGGTGAGCGCGGTCAAGAACCTGAAAAACCTGAGCATTGCCGCTGTGCCGCAAGAAGTGCTGGAAACCCTGGCGACCGACATGCCGCGTAGCATCAAGTGGGACGTGATGATCAGTGAAGGTACGGTATTCGTGACTGACGACCGTGGCCAGCATGAAGTACAACTGCAGTGGCTGCTCGGTGAGCGTGGTTGAAGCAACCCATGCGTATCGAACCTCGCCCGCTGCCGCCGACCCTGCCATTTCTGGGTAACCTGCCACCCTTGCTGACCCGCCTTTACGCCGCGCGCGGCGTGCAGAGCGAGGCCGAGCTGGACAAGAGCCTGGCACGTCTGCTGCCCTACCAGCAGCTCAAGGGCATCGAGGCCGGTGTGGACCTGCTGGTCGAAGCCATCGACCAGCGCCAGCGCATCCTCATCGTCGGCGACTTCGATGCCGACGGTGCCACCGCCAGCACCGTCGGGGTGCTGGGCCTGCGCCTGCTGGGTGCGGCCCATGTCGATTACCTGGTGCCCAACCGCTTCGAGTATGGCTACGGCCTGACCCCGGAAATCGTCGAGGTGGCGCTGCAGCGCCAGCCGCAGTTGCTGATTACCGTGGACAACGGCATTTCCAGTGTCGACGGGGTGGCGGCCGCCAAGGCCGCCGGGCTCAAGGTGCTGGTCACCGACCACCACCTGCCGGGCGAGCAGTTGCCCGATGCCGATGCCATCATCAACCCCAACCAGCCGGGCTGCAGCTTTCCGAGCAAGTCACTGGCCGGGGTGGGGGTGATCTTCTATGTGTTGATGGCCCTGCGCGCTCGCTTGCGCAGCCTTGGGCGCTACGAGGCGCAGCCACAGCCGAACATTGGCGAACTGCTCGATCTGGTGGCGCTGGGCAGTGTTGCTGACGTGGTGCCGCTGGATGCCAACAACCGCATCCTGGTGCACCAAGGCCTTGAGCGCATCCGCGCCGGCCGCGCCCGGCCCGGCCTCAAGGCCATCCTTGAGGTGGCGCGGCGCGATCACCGGCGCATCACTTCGACTGACCTTGGTTTCATCCTCGGCCCACGGTTGAATGCCGCCGGGCGCCTGGACGACATGAGCCTGGGCATCGAATGCCTGCTGTGCGAGGACGCGGCGCTGGCCCAGGACATGGCCCAGCAGTTGGATGACCTGAACCAGGACCGCAAGTCCATCGAGCAGGGCATGCAGCGCGAAGCCCTGGCCCAACTCAAGGACCTGCCGGTCGAGTCGATGCCGTATGGGTTGTGCCTGTTCGATGCCGACTGGCACCAGGGCGTGATCGGTATTCTGGCTTCGCGCTTGAAGGAGCGTTACCACCGGCCGGCCATCGCCTTCGCCGATGCTGGTGATGGCATGCTCAAAGGCTCGGCGCGTTCGGTGCCGGGCTTTCATATTCGCGATGCGCTGGATGCCGTGGCCGCGCGCCACCCGCAGCTGATCAGCAAGTTCGGCGGCCACGCCATGGCTGCCGGGTTGTCGTTGCCAGAGGCTAATTTCTCGGCGTTTGCCGAGGCGTTCGACGAAGAGGTGCGGCGTCAGCTGCGCGAAGAAGACCTGACTGGCCGCCTGTTGTCCGACGGCAGCCTGGCGGTAGAGGAGTTCCACCTCGACCTGGCCAAGGCCCTGCGCCATGCCGGCCCATGGGGCCAGCACTTCCCTGAGCCGCTGTTCCATGGCGTGTTCCAGTTGGTGGAGCAGCGTGTGGTTGGCGAACGGCACCTGAAAGTGGTGCTCAAGAGCGAATGTGGCTCGGTGCGGCTGGATGGCATTGCCTTCGGCATTGACCGCGAAGTGTGGCCAAACCCGACGGTGCGCTGGGTGGAGTTGGCGTACAAGCTGGATGTGAACGAGTTTCGCGGTAATGAGAGTGTGCAGTTGATGATTGCGCATATGGAGCCGCGCTGAGTTTAGCGTCAGGTGCCTGCCTTGGATCTTGCGCTGGGGCACAAATCGAGCGCCGCCCGCGCGGCGCTCGATCTCCCAGGTGCTGCTCAGGTTCAGTTGCACTCCTTTCTGGGGCGGTAGTAGATCGCCGCTGCCGCAATCAAGGTGCTGATGCCGCTAAATGAGAAAATGATAACTGCTAGTGTGGTCTCCCGGTTTCTTACATTGGTGACATGTGCCGCCATTGCAGGATCATAAAGAAACATTCCATTAGGAGCGATTAAGCGCTGAGCCGTTGCAGCGCTTTTAGAGGTTGCTATGTCAACAAAAAGTGGCGTATTTAGGTCCAGGCTCGCTGCATCATAGTATATTTTGTCTGCATAAAGATGAGCGTTGTGCTGCTTTCCATTTGAAGTTTTAAACTTGATGCTGAACGTATAAAGAGATTTGTCGCTATCCCAGGTTTCAGGCTTGGAGGTGAGAAAGGCTGGAACTCGCGACCATAACTCTTCATTGGTGTTTTTGTGTTCGCGCCACATGAATGTGAAGCTGGTGCCTAGGGTGAGATTTATAAGTCCGCCTATTAATAGCGCTTTGGCTTGTTTGTGAGGCGGGAGTTCACGTATGAGCTTTAGCGATTGCTGCCAGATATTCATATCGGCTCGTTACGGCGTGGAGGGTTTTGCAGGTTGGCTAGAAGTACTGATCCTGCTGCGCGCTGCTACAGCATATGTAGTTATCTTGATTGTCCTGGTTGTCGTCAATAGGTACGGTAATTGATGGTGCTTGGTCGGGTGACTTTATACCATCTATACTTTCTATGCTTATAGTCAGTGTTGCGTCAGGGGCAGGTATGTCAGGGGTAGATGTCACCGCTACTGAGTTGCTGCTGGAGTTTCCGCTAAGGGGAGGCGGTTGCGTTGAGTTGAAAGTCTCGCTCCCTGTTGGGGCGGTGTGAGCCTGGCTGCTATCTGGAAAACTTAGTGGTTCGGTGCCTAGGGATATTTCTGAAGAGTCAGGGTTCCAGTTAATGGTTGTGATCATTCCCTGGTGGGTGGAAAGTATCTGGTCAGGTGAAGCGAGTGTGAAGTCAGGCGCAATCCGTGGCGCGGTAAAACCAGTAAGGTCACCTTGACTCAGCAGGCTGGTAAAGAGTGGAGCCATCTTGTCGTAAGCTGCTTTAGCCAGGTCAGAATTGAAGATGCTATAGAGTGTGGCGGTTACGCCCACGACTGTGGCCCCTCCAGCAATTAAAGGTGCTCCGGCCAGAATGGCGAACGAGGCCACGATGCCTGCGACGTTGCTTGCCAAACTTATGACATCTCCGCTCTTAATTTCCGCGCCCTCTTTGAGGTCTGCCGCGACTTTCAGGAAGGTCACGGTCCCAGAAAGGGTATTGGTAACAATGTTAATGAAGGGTACAGCACCTATCGGGAGGTGAGTGACGGAGACTACTGAGGCTATCGCCGTAGTTGTCTGTGCTGTTTGGATGACTAGTGAAAATCCAGTTTTATCTGTGTTGAATTGGTCGTGGATTGCTGCTGCTCCCCCAGTTTGATTGATGGGTTTTGCCGTTTTATCTATTACTGCTACTATCAGTTCGGCGCGTGTGCTCATTGTTTAATATCCTTATTCATGGTCTTGAAAGCGATAGTGATTCGCAATTTGTCGCAGTCAACGGTGGGCGCTCTGGCTCTGTGCGGTATGTGTCCGTCGAAAATCGCTATGCGTCCCGGCTTTGGTTGTATGGCAGCGATGGTGTCATTCTTCTGCTGGTCGAATAGAATCAGTTCGCCGCCCCATGTGGTTTCCCACTGGGCATTGCAGAAGAGGACTGCGGTTTTTCCTGGTTCAATTGATTTGTTATCTCTATGAATAGGACTGTCTTGGCCGAAAGTCTGGCCGTTTGCGTAAACACCCAGCAGCAAACAGTCACGCATGTGAGCAAGCTGCGTGCGCCTCCAAATATCAAGTAGAAAGCCCCAATGGCTGTCGCTGGCCAGTTCATGCTCGCAGCACTCCAGTGAGGTACGTTTGCTACCGGCTATGAAGATGTGCCAGCAAGGACGTGCGAGGGGAATTGTATTAATGGGCCAACCATATCTCCATATTGCACCCGAAAATGAATTTGTGAGTAAATTTTGCTCGTGTTCAGTAATGAACTTATCTAATATTTTCGGTTTTTCTGTAAAGGGGATATCCGTCATTGACTCAACTCGCGAGCGTGGAGGTCGGGTTTGTGCGAACTGCGTGATTGGCTTCATTGGTCGCCGTGACGTGATGGACAATAGTATTTGAGAGGCAGAACAGCGATAGGAGGAGGGAGATGTTGCTTGAGAAGAATTTCCCAAGAGAACGTAGAACTTTAAGTAATAGGCTGTAGGATTTTTCTAAGATGCCCGGTAGGCCGGGTGGAAAGGGTTGTCGTGGGTGGTACTACCCTAGCGCTTAAAGGGCGGTCGACTTTTGCTGATTACAGTCAGACCGCGGAATGAAGGAGGTCTCAGTCACCCAACGGTTTATGCGTCATGCCCAGCTCGGCATCATCCATCAGTGCCTTGGCCATGGCACTCAGGTAATGGGATGCCCAGATCATCATCGGTTTTTCATCCATCAGACCGATGATGGTCAGCTCTCTTACATAGCCCATCAACTCCGATGCCTGCTCGTGGGCATCCCGGCAGGGAATGCCTGGCTCGATGCGGAACAGGGGATGGGTCTGGTGTTCGCCTTGGAAGAAGGTGGTTTTGCCGACAGTGAATTGGGTGTCGTCTGTGGTCATCGATTCCTCTCCTGAGGCCACCGCTGTTCGCCTTGTTTGTTCCCTTCGATATCGAGGTGGGCACCACTGCTTTTCATCGGTCTTCAGCCATGCATCAAGGCGGTCCCTGTTGGCGGCACAGGAGTGATTGGCCCGAAACAGATGTAGGAGCGGATTTATCCGCGATGCGCCGCCCGCGCGGCGCTCGATCTCACAGGCGCTGCAAACCTTTCGGCGAACCCCTCGCCATCCCACAGAACCTTCCCCCCCACCAATCTGGTCTAGTCTCATTAATGACCGGCACCGGGCCAGGGATGTGCACTTGAGTGTCCGGGCCGGATCACCATTGGAGTCCTTGGGAGGTGCCCTCATGAGCCTGCTGCTCGAGCCTTACACCCTGCGTCAGCTGACCTTGCCCAACCGCATCGCCGTGTCACCAATGTGCCAGTATTCCGCCGTCGATGGCTTGGCCAACGACTGGCATCTCGTCCATTTAGGCAGCCGCGCCGTCGGTGGCGCCGGCCTGGTAATCACTGAAGCCGTGGCGGTGACCGCCGATGGCCGTATCACCGCCGAAGACCTGGGCCTGTGGGACGACGCTCAGATCGCGCCGTTGCAGCGCATCACCCGCTTCATCAGTGCCCAGGGGGCCGTGCCTGGCATCCAGCTGGCTCACGCCGGGCGCAAAGCCAGTACCTACCGCCCGTGGCTTGGCAAACAAGGCAGCGTCAAACTGGAGGAGGGCGGCTGGCAGCCGGTGGGGCCGTCGAAGATCGCTTTCGATCCGCAGCACACACCGCCACGCGAGTTGAGCCAGGACGAGATCCAGGAGGTGATCGCCGCCTTCGTCGCCTCGACCGAGCGCGCCTTGAAGGCTGGATTCAAGGTGGTGGAAATCCATGCTGCCCATGGCTACCTGCTGCACCAGTTCCTGTCACCGCTAAGCAATCAGCGCCGTGACCACTATGGCAGTTGCTTCGAAAACCGTATCCGCCTGACCCTGGAGGTGGTCGAGGCCGTGCGCAAGGCCTGGCCTGCCGAATTGCCGCTGTTCGTGCGGGTATCGGCTACCGATTGGGTGGAGGATGGCTGGAATCCGGATGAAACCGTCGAACTGGCACGCCGCCTGCGGGGTTTGGGCGTGGATTTGATCGATGTCTCTTCTGGCGGCACCTCGGTCAACGCCGAGATCCCCACCGGCCCCGGCTACCAGACCCGCTTTGCCGAGCGCGTGCGCAAGGAATCGGAAATCGCCACCGGCACCGTGGGCATGATCACCGAACCGGCCCAGGCCGAGCACATCCTGCGCACCGGCCAGGCCGATATCATCTTCCTCGCCCGCGAACTGTTGCGCGACCCGTACTGGCCACTGCATGCCGACGACGACCTGGGCGGCAACAAGGCCACCTGGCCTGCGCAATACCAGCGAGCGACCAGCCGCGCCAACCCGATTCACGAGTCGGATTTGCGCGACTGACCCATGCCCTGCGCGGCCCCTGCAGGAGCGGCCGTGTCTCGGGAAAGGGCCGCAAAGCGGCCCTGGGTTCAGCTATAGGCAGCCTTGCTGAGAATATCGCTTACCCATTGGTTGATGCTCTTTTCGGCCAGCTCCGCCTTGGCCGCCACACTGGCGTGAAGGGTAGGCTCAAGGCGTAGGCTGAGCTTGCCGGAATAAGTTTTGTGCGGTTCCCGCCCAAGGCGTTCGCAAGTCTCAAGATAATCGTCAACGGCTTCTTCAAATGCCTGGCGCAACTCACTGATCGATTCGCCATGAAAACCTATCACGTCGCGAATACCGGCGACATGGCCGATCAGCAACTGGTCTTCGTCGCTGTATTCGATACGAGCGGCGTATCCGCGGTAAGTCATTACATTCATGGTAATACTCCTGCCTGCTCAATGAACTGGCGGGCGTCTCTTAGTTGATAGGGCTTGGCGTGCCTTTCCGGATGAGGGCGGTGGAAGGTTGCCACTGCTCCATTGAGTTCAAAGCGAACCCGTGATCCTCTTCCTTCTACGACCCTGGCACCCAGGGATACCAGCAGAGACTCCACCCGCGCCCACTCCAGTGTTCTGGGAACCGGCCTTTTAAGTAATGCTTCAAGTGTGGCTTGCTGATGATTATTCATGGTATCAGATTATGATACCAGTCAAGAGAGCTCAATGAACGTGCGGTAGGAGGGAGTAGATCACGGTTGAAGGAAAATTCTGAGACGTTGACCGAGGGGCATTCAAGCCCCTCGGTCAACGCGAGCACTTAGTGCTTGATCATCACATGCCGCACACAGGTGTAGTCCTCCAGCCCATACATCGACATGTCCTTGCCATACCCCGAATGCTTCTGCCCGCCATGGGGCATTTCGCTGACCAGCATGAAGTGGGTGTTCACCCAGGTGCAGCCGTACTGCAAGCGCGCCGCCAGGCGGTGGGCGCGGCCGGTGTCGCGGGTCCATACCGATGAGGCCAGGCCGTAGTTGGAGTCGTTGGCCCATTCCAGCGCCTGCGCTTCGTCTGTGAAGCGGGTGACCGATACCACCGGGCCGAACACTTCGTTGCGTACGATCTCGTCGTCCTGCAGGGCGTCGGCCAGCACGGTAGGCTCGAAGAAAAAGCCATCGCCCGCTATTGGCTTGCCACCGGTTACCAGACGAATGTGCGGCTGGGCGATGGCCCGCTGCACCAACCCGGCGACCTTGTCGCGGTGCTGGGCGCTGATCAGTGGCCCCAGTTCGGTTTCTTCAGACTCCTGCAGGCCCGGCTTGAGGCTGGCTACGGCTTTACCCAGGCGTTCGACAAAGCGCTCGTAGATCCCGTCCTGCACATACAGGCGGCAGGCTGCGGTGCAGTCCTGGCCGGCGTTGTAGAAGCCGAAGGTGCGGATGCCGTCGATGGCGGCATCGATGTCAGCGTCATCGAACACCAGCACCGGCGCCTTGCCGCCCAGCTCCATGTGCATGCGTTTCACGCTGTCGGCGGTGGCGCTGATGATGTGCGCGCCGGTGGGGATCGAGCCGGTCAGCGACACCATGCGCACCTTGGGGTGGGTTATCAACGGGTTGCCGACCGTCTGGCCGCGGCCGAAGAGAATGTTCAGCACCCCCGGCGGCAGCAAGTCCTGGGCCAGCTCGCCCAGGCGCAGGGCCGTCAGCGGCGTCAGCTCGGACGGCTTTATCACCACGGTGTTGCCGGCAGCCAGGGCTGGGGCGATCTTCCAGGCCAGCATCATCAGCGGGTAGTTCCACGGCGCGATGGACGCCACCACACCCAACGGGTCGCGGCGGATCATCGAGGTGTGGCCCGGCAGGTACTCGCCTGCCGCCGAGCCGCCCAGGCAGCGCGCCGCACCGGCAAAGAAACGGAACACGTCGGCAATCGCCGGGATCTCGTCGTTGAGTGCAGCGCTCAGGGGCTTGCCGCAGTTCTGTGATTCCAGCCGGGCCAGTTCATCGCCATGGGCTTCGATGGCATCGGCCAGCGCCAGCAAGGCCTGCGAACGTTCTTTAGGGCTGGTTTGCGACCAGCTGTCGAAGGCCTGGTCGGCAGCGCGCACGGCACTGTCCACCTGCGCCTCGGTGGCTTCGTTGATCTGCGCCAGGGCAGTGCCCAGCGCCGGGTTGAGCACGGTCCAGGCCGGGCCTTGGCCAGCGACCAGCTGGCCATTGATCAGCATCTGCGTTTGCATCGGGGGCTCCTCCAGGGTCATTTTCCACCGCCCGCGACGCTGTCGCCGCCACGGGTCAGGTAATAGGCGCCAAGAATCGGCAGCATGGTCACCAGCATCACCAGCATGGCGACAACGTTGGTCACGGGCACGTCGCGCGGGCGGCTGAGCTGGTTGAGCAGCCAGATCGGCAGGGTGCGCTCGTGGCCGGCGGTGAACGTGGTGACGATGATTTCATCGAACGACAAGGCAAAGGCCAGCATGCCGCCCGCCAGCAGCGCCGAGCCGAGGTTGGGCAGGACGATGTAGCGGAAGGTCTGCCAACCGTCGGCACCAAGGTCCATCGAGGCTTCGATCAGGCTTTGCGAGGTACGCCGCAGGCGGGCGATCACATTGTTGTAGACGATCACCACGCAGAACGTGGCGTGGCCGACTACGATGGTGAACACCCCGGGCTCTATCCCCAGCGTCTTGAACGCCGAGAGCAGGGCGATGCCGGTGATGATGCCTGGCAGGGCGATGGGCAGAATCAGCACCAGCGAAATGCTCTCCTTGCCGAAGAAGCTGCGCCGATAGAGCGCCGCCGAGGCCAGCGTACCGAGCACCAGTGCGATCAAGGTGGCCAGGCAAGCCACCTGCAGCGACAGCTTGATTGCCTCGAGCACATCGGGCCGGGTGAAGGCCACGTCGATCCACTTCAGGGTAAAGCCCTTGGGCGGAAAGCTGAACGCCGCGTCTTCGGTGTTGAAGGCGTACAGGAAGATGATCAGGATCGGGAAGTGCAGGAACAGCAACCCGCCCCAGGCCGCCAGGCGCAGCCCTGCAGACGCTTTTTCAGAGTGCATCGAAAGCCCCCAGGCGCTTGACGATGGCCAGGTATACCGCGATCAGCACGATTGGCACCAAGGTGAACGCGGCGGCCATCGGCATGTTGCCGATCGCCCCTTGCTGGGCATAGACCATGCTGCCGATGAAGTAGCCGGGCGGGCCGACCAGCTGCGGCACGATGAAGTCGCCCAGGGTGAGCGAGAAGGTGAAGATCGAGCCGGCGGCGATGCCGGGGATCGACAGCGGCAGGATCACCTGCACGAAGGTTTGCCCTGGCCGGGCGCCCAGGTCGGCCGAAGCCTGCAGCAGCGACGGTGGCAAGCGCTCCAGCGAGGCCTGGATCGGCAGGATCATGAATGGCAGCCAGATGTACACGAACACCAGGAAGCGCCCCAGGTGTGAAGTCGACAGCGTGCTGCCGCCCACGCCCGGCACGGCCAGCACCGCCTGCAGCAGGCCATCCAGGTGCAACTGCTGGACGAACCACTGGGCCACGCCGCCCTTGGCCAGCAGCAGGGTCCAGGCATAGGTCTTGACGATGTAGCTGGCCCACATCGGCATCATCACCGCGATGTAGAAAAACGCCTTGGTCTTGCCGCTGGTGTAGCGCGCCATGTAATAGGCGATGGGGAAGGCCAGTACCGCGCTGGCCAGCGACACTGCCACCGCCATGCCCAGGGTGCGCAGGATGATGTCGAAGTTCGACGGGTTGAACAGCGCGGCGAAGTTGCCCAGGGTCAGGTCCGGGGTCACCGCCATGGTGAAGTCGTCGAAGGTATAGAAGCCCTGCCACAGCAGGTTCAGCAGCGAGCCCAGGTAAATCGCGCCGAACCAGGTCAGCGGCGGGATCAACAGCAGTGCCAGGTACAGGTTGGGGCGCCGGTACAGCAGGTTGGACAGGGTGCGCAGTGTGCTCATGTCAGCGGCCCTCGGTTTCCTGCAGCACCGTCATGGCCTCGCGGGGCCAGTGCGCCTGCAGGCGTTGCCCGAGCTGCCAGGCCTGCATCTGCTTCTGCCAGCGGTCATTGGCCTGGCTTACTGCCAGCAGTTGACCGTTGTCCAGCTGCAGTTCGTAGCGGGTGGCGCTGCCTTGGTACTGGACATCGTGCAGCACGCCGCTGACCTGTACCTCATGGCTGGTCACTACCGGGTCGCCCAGGCGAATGAGCTCGGGACGGATGGAAAAGGGCGCCGGGCTGCCGTTGATCTGCATGGCCAGCTCGCCCCGCACCACGTTGGACGTGCCGACAAATTCAGCGACGAAGGTTGTGCTGGGCTTCATGTACAGGTTGCGCGGGGTGTCGACCTGTTCGATACGGCCGCGGTTGAACACCGCGACCCGGTCGGACATCGACAGCGCCTCGGTCTGGTCGTGGGTGACGAAGATGAAGGTGATGCCCAGTTGGCGTTGCAGCTTTTTCAGCTCGCCTTGCATCTGTTCGCGCAATTTCAGGTCCAGCGCGCCCAGTGGCTCATCCAGCAGCAGCACCCGCGGCCGGTTGACCAACGCCCGGGCCAGGGCCACGCGCTGACGCTGGCCGCCAGACAGCTGTGCCGGCTTGCGCGCGCCATAGCCGGCCAGGGCCACCATGGCCAGGGCTTCTTCGGCGCGGCTGTGGCGTTCGGCCTTGCCCACGCCTTTTACCTTCAGGCCATAGGCGATGTTCTCCAGCACGTTCATGTGCGGGAACAGCGCATAGTCCTGGAACACAGTGTTGACGTCACGTTGGTAGGGCGGCAGGCCAGCGGCCTCGACCCCTTGGATGCGGATCGAACCGCTGGAGGGTTGCTCGAAGCCTGCGATCAGGCGCAGGCAGGTGGTCTTGCCCGAGCCGGAAGGGCCGAGCATGGAAAAGAACTCGCCATCGATGATGTCGATGCTGACCTGGTCGACGGCCTTGACCTCGCCGAAGGTGCGGGAAACCTGGGTGAACTGGACGGCTAGGGGCATGCGTGGACTCCGGACAACAAGGGTTCTCCTGTGCCGGCCTCTTCGCGGGTGAACCCGCTCCTACAGGGCGCGCCACCCTTGCAGGCGGTGAAGAACCTGGGGGAGCGGGCTTGCCCGGGAAAAGGCCGGTACAGGCATTTAGGCAACCTCAGCGACCACCCATGATCGCAATGTAGTCCTGGGTCCAGCGGCTGTAAGGCACGAACTTGCCCCCTTGGGCCTGCGGTGTTTTCCAGAAGGCAATCTTGTCGAAGTTGTCGAAGCCGTTGGTCTTGCAGCCCTCGGCCCCCAGCAGCTCGCTGCCGGTGCACGCCGCCGGCACAGCCGGCAACGAGCCGAACCAGGCCGCCACATCGCCTTGCACCTTAGGTTGCAACGACCAGTCCATCCACTTGTAGGCGCAATTGGGGTGCTTGGCCTCGGCGTGCAGCATGGTGGTGTCGGCCCAGCCGGTCGCGCCCTCCTTGGGAATGGTCGAGGCCACTGGCTGGTTCTCGGCCTTGAGGCCATTGACCATGTAGCCCCAGGAGCTGGAGGCAACCACGCCTTCGTTTTTCACATCGCTCATCTGGACCGTGGCGTCATGCCAATAGCGGTGGATCAGCGGTTGCTGCTGGCGCAGCAGTTCCAGCACGGCCTTGTATTGTGCCTCGTTCAGTTCGTACGGGTCCTTGATGCCCAGTTCAGGCCTGGCCGACTTCAGGTACAGCGCTGCATCGGCGATGTAGATCGGCCCGTCATAGGCTTGCACGCGGCCCTTGTTCGGCTTGCCGTCGGGCAGGTTCTGCGGCTCGAACACCACGCTCCAGCTGGTGGGCGCCTGCTTGAAGGTGTCGGTGTTGTACAGCAGCACGTTTGGCCCCCACTGGTACGGCGTGCCGTACACCTGCTTGTCGACCACATACCAGCTACCGTTCTGCAGGCGCGGGTCGATGCTCTTCCAGTTGGGGATCAGGGCAGTGTTGATCGGCTGTACGCGCTTGCCTGCAATCAGCCGCAGCGATGCATCGCCCGAGGCGGTGACCAGGTCATAGCCGCCCTTGGTCATCAGGCTGACCATCTCGTCCGAGGTGGCGGCCGTTTTCACGCTGACCTTGCAGCCGGTTTCCTTTTCGAAACCGGTCACCCAATCGTAGGCCTTGTCGCTTTCACCGCGTTCGATGTAACCGGGCCAGGCGACGATGTCCAGGCGCCCCTCGCCGTCCCCCAGGGCCTTGAGCGTTTCGGCGGCCTGCAGGCTGGCGCTGGCCAGCATGGCGCAGGTGGTGGCGCCGAGCAATGCGGTCTTGTGCACTGACATGGTGTTCCCTCTTCTTGGCGATCTTGTTCGGGCAGTCATGAGGCAAGCAGTGAAACAATCGTTATAAGCGTAGTGCGTGAGTGCGAGGTATTGGCGATATCGAGTCTAGTTGGCTTTTTGCCAGCTAACGCAACATCCTGAAGCAAATCCCTGCATGGCGTGTGCTCGGCCAAGCCTTACTCTGGCGTTTGAATCTTCTTACGTGGAGACACGCGAATGAATACCCGGGGCTTGCTTGATCAACTCCTTAAATCCGGCCAGCAGATGCTCGAAAAACAGGGGGGCACCAACAAGTCCGGCAGCGCTGGCGGTGGGCTTGGCGGGCTGTTGTCCGGTGCCGGTGGCGGCCTTTTGGGTGGGGGCGCCCTGGGCCTGCTGCTCGGTAGCAAGAAAGCCCGCAAGTACGGCGGCAAGGCCCTGACCTACGGCGGCCTGGCTGCGCTGGGTGTGCTGGCCTACAAAGCCTACGGCAACTGGCAGGCCAATCAGCAGGGGGCTGCAGCCGAACCGCAAACCGTCGACCGCCTGCCGCCGGCCCAGGCCGAGCAGCACAGCCAGGCGGTGCTGCGGGCGCTGGTAGCGGCGGCCAAGTCCGATGGCCATATCGACGAGCGCGAAAGGGCGCTGATCGAGGGTGAATTTACCCGCCTGGACAGCGACCGTGAACTGCAGCACTGGCTGCATGCCGAGCTGAACAAACCGCTGGACCCGGCCGAAGTGGCCCGCGCTGCGCAAACGCCGGAGATGGCTGCCGAGATGTACCTGGCCAGCGTGATGATGGTCGATCAGGAAAACTTCATGGAGCGTGCCTACCTGGACGAGCTGGCACGTCAGCTGCAACTGGACCCGGGCTTGCGCCAGGAGCTGGAAAGCCAGGTGCGGTTGGCTGCTGCGTAGTGGCAGTGCTTGCCACGCCGTATTCAGCGCCTGTGAGACCGAGCGCCGCCCGCGCGGCGCATCGCGAGCAAGCTCGCTCCTACATCTGTTTCGGGCCAGTTATTCCTGAGGCAGAGGTGCGCGGCCCCTTGGTGCCCACCTCGATATTGTGTGGAACAAACAAGGCGGTCTCGCGCGTGGGTGCAGGCAATACTGGCCTGAAACAGATGTAGGAGCGAGCTTGCTCGCGATGCGCCGCGCGGGCGGCGCTCGGTCTCACAGGCGCAAAATTCCTAACGCCAAGCACATCAAAACCCTAAGCCCTCTGGGCTATACTTCGGCGATTTTTCCCGCTCGTTGTGAATTCCTGAGGGCTGAATGTGAAGAACTGGACCTTGCGCCAACGGATCCTGGCAAGTTTCGCCGTGATCATCGCCATCATGCTGCTGATGATCGTGGCCGCCTACTCGCGGTTGGTGACTATCGAAACCGCCGAAGAGGCGGTGGGGACCGACAGCATTCCCGGCGTCTACTACAGCTCGATGATTCGCAGCGCCTGGGTTGACAGCTACGTCACCAGCCAGCAACTGGTGGGCCTGTCCAACCATCGTGAAATCACTCCGGCCGACCTGGAACTGTTCAGAAGCTTCGATAACCGGCTGAAGCAATACATGGCCAGCTACCAGGCCACCATCCAGGACAAAGACGACCAGGCCCGATTTGACAGCTTCGTGCAACTGGAAGAAAGCTACCTCAAAATCGTCAACCAGGTGCTGGATGCGTACGGTCAGCGCAACTACGACGAGGCCCAGCGGCTGATCACCGAGGTCCTCACTCCGGCCTGGAAGGATGGGCGCGAGCACCTGAATGAAGTGATCGAGAATAATCGGGCCTCTGCCGATGCCGCCACCAACGATATCGTCAACGCAGTCAACACGGCAAAGGGCAGCATGGTGGTCTCACTGCTGCTGGCAATCGTCGCTGCCGGCATCTGCGGCCTGTTGCTGCTGCGCGCTATCACAGCGCCCATGCAGCGTATCGTGCATGCCCTCGACAAGCTGCGTTCCGGTGACCTGAGCATGCGCCTGAGCCTGGATCGCAAGGACGAATTCGGTGCCATCGAAAGCGGCTTCAACGAAATGGCCGAGGCACTGGCCAACCTGGTGGCCCAGGCCCAACGCTCGTCGGTGCAGGTGACCACTTCGGTCACCGAAATTGCCGCCACCTCCAAGCAGCAGCAGGCCACCGCCACCGAGACGGCCGCCACCACCACCGAAATCGGCGCCACCTCGCGGGAAATCGCCGCGACTTCGCGGGACCTGGTGCGCACCATGACCGAAGTGACGACGGCTGCTGATCAGGCATCCAGTCTGGCAGGCTCCGGGCAGCAGGGCCTGGCACGCATGGAAGAGACCATGCACCAGGTGATGGGCGCTGCCGACCTGGTCAATGCCAAGCTCGGTATCCTCAACGAGAAGGCCAGCAACATCACCCAGATGGTGGTAACCATCGTCAAGGTTGCCGACCAGACCAATTTGCTGTCGCTCAACGCCGCCATCGAAGCGGAAAAGGCCGGTGAATATGGCCGCGGCTTTGCCGTGGTCGCGACCGAAGTGCGCCGCCTGGCCGACCAGACCGCCGTGGCCACCTACGACATCGAGCAAATGGTGCGCGAGATCCAGTCGGCAGTGTCGGCCGGTGTCATGGGGATGGACAAGTTCTCCGAAGAAGTGCGCCGCGGCATGTTCGAGGTGCAACAGGTGGGCGAGCAACTGAGCCAGATCATTCACCAGGTGCAGGCCTTGGCGCCGCGCGTATTGATGGTCAACGAAGGCATGCAGGCCCAGGCCACCGGTGCCGAGCAGATCAACCAGGCGCTGGCCCAGCTCAGCGATGCCAGCACCCAGACTGTCGAGTCGCTGCGCCAGGCCAGCTATGCCATCGACGAGCTGAGCCAGGTGGCCGCGGGCCTGCGTGGCGGCGTGTCGCGCTTCAAAGTCTGACCGCGATGAACGACTTGCAACTGCGCACCGCGCGGGCGGCGAACACCGAGGGGGCGTTGTACCTGCAGTTTCGCATCAGAGCGCAGCGTTTTGCCCTGAGCGTGCACGAGGTGATCGAAGTGTTGCCGCGTCAGCCGCTCAAGCCGATCGCCCAGGCACCTGCCTGGGTCGCGGGCATTCTCGCCCATCGTGGTCAGCTGGTTCCGGTCATCGACCTTGCCGCCTTGAGCTTTGGCCAGCCGGCGGTGCAACGCACCAGCACCCGCCTGGTGCTGGTGCACTACCGAGGCGGCCTGCAGCTTGGCCTGATCCTGGAGCAGGCCACCGAAACCCTGCGTTGCCAACCGGACGAGTTCCAGCCCTATGGGGTGGACACAGGCGATGCGCCTTATCTGGGCCCGGTGCGCCAGGATGCCCAAGGCCTGCTGCAGCGCATCGAAGTCAATGACCTGCTGCCCGACACCGTGCACGCATTGCTGTACACGCAAGACCCGACAGGGATGCCTACATGAACGAACAGCGTTTCTTCCGCTTCTTGCGCGAGCGTATTGGCCTGGACGTGGAGTCGGTGGGCGCGCCCATGGTCGAACGCGCGCTGCGCCAACGTTGCGTGGCTGCGGGCGCAATGGACCTGGACGATTACTGGCTGCGCCTGCAGCAATCGGCAGATGAGCAACAGGCGCTGATCGAAGCGGTGATCGTCCCGGAAACCTGGTTTTTCCGTTACCCCGAATCCTTCACTGCGCTGGCCAGCCTGGCCCATAAACGGCTGGCTCAACTGGCTGGCGCGCGCCCGCTGCGATTGCTCAGCCTGCCGTGCTCTACCGGCGAGGAGCCCTATTCGCTGGCCATGGCCTTGTTTGACGCCGGCATGGCGCCTGGGGCATTCCTTGTCGATGGAATGGACATCAGCCCAAGTTCGGTAGCCAAGGCCGGGCAGGCGGTATATGGGCGCAATGCGTTCCGGGGTAGCGAACTGGGCTTTCGCGAGCGCTACTTCGATGCTCTGGACGAAGGCCACCGCCTGCATGAGCGGGTACGCCAGCAAGTCAGCCTGCGGGTGGGCAATGTGCTTGACCCGGCGCTGGCCAGCCGCGACGGCCTGTATGACTTCGTGTTCTGTCGCAACCTGTTGATCTATTTCGACGTACCGACCCAACAGCGTGTGTTCGAAGTGCTCAAGCGCTTGCTGCATCCGCAGGGTGTGCTGTTCATCGGCCCGGCCGAAGGCAGCTTGCTGGCACGCATGGGCATGCGTCCATTGGGGATCGCCCAGTCGTTTGCCTATGTGCGTCACGAAGGCGACAGCGCTCCCTTGGCGGCGGCACCCGCCCAAACTGCCAAGCGTGCGTTCACGACGTTGCCCGCACCGGTTTATCCGCAGCCCAGTGTGCCGTTGCCTCGTTCGCTGCGTGTGCTGCCGGTGGCGGCCAGGCCAGCGCGAGCCCGCGAGCACAGCCACGAGGGGGCCAGCGAGTTGCTGGCCGGCATTGCCCGGCTGGCCAATGCCGGTGCCAGCGAGCAGGCCCGTAGCGAATGCCAACGCTACCTGAGCCAGTACCCGCCGTCGGCACAGGTGTACTACTGGCTGGGTTTGCTCAGTGATACCGAAGGCGATGCGCAGCAGGCGCTGAGCCACTATCGCAAGGCCCTGTACCTGGAACCACAGCACCCCGAGGCGCTGGTGCACCTGGCCGCCTTGCTGGCGGCCCAGGGTGACCTGGCCGGCGCTCGGCGCCTTCAGGAGCGCGCGGCGCGGGCTGGCCGGGAGTCTGAACGATGAACAGTGAATCCGCGATGCAATTGCTCGCCGAGGATGACGCGCACATCGACGACTGCTGGAACCGCATTGGCGTGCGCGGCGACAAGCATTGCCCACTGCTGGAGCGGCATGTTCATTGCCGCAATTGCGAGGTGTATGCCGCTGCGGCCACGCGTTTGCTCGACCGCTATGCGCTGGTGCAGGAGCACCAGGCTGCAGCGGTGCAGCCGGACGCGGAAAACACCGGTCGCTCGATGCTGCTGTTCCGTCTGGGCGAAGAGTGGCTGGCACTGGCTACCGCCTGCCTGGCCGAAATCGCCCCGTTACAGGCGGTGCATTCATTGCCGCACCAGCGCTCGCGGCTGCTGCACGGGGTTGCCAATGTACGCGGTGCGTTGGTGCCGTGCCTGTCCCTGGCTGACTTGCTCGGGGTGCAGGCCGGCTCCACCGAGCAACGCAGCGCACGGGCGATGCCACGTATGCTGATTCTGGCCGCCGAAGGCGGGCCGGTGGTGATGGCTGTCGAGGAAATCGACGGTATTCACCGGCTCGACCCGCAGTTGCTGGGCAGTGGCCGGGACGCCACACGCTTCACCGCCGCAGTCCTGCAGTGGCGCGGCCGCAGCGTGCGGGTTCTGGACGATCAACACTTACTGTCTGCCGTGCAGCGGAGCCTGTCATGACCCCAGAGCAAATGCGCGACGCATCGTTGCTCGAACTGTTCAGCCTGGAGGCCGAGGCGCAGACCCAAGTGCTCAATGCCGGCCTGATGGCACTGGAGCGCAACCCTACCCAGGCCGACCAGCTCGAGGCCTGCATGCGCGCTGCCCACTCGCTCAAGGGGGCTGCGCGCATTGTCGGGGTGGATGCTGGCGTCAGTGTCGCCCACGTGATGGAAGACTGCCTTGTGGCGGCCCAGGAAGGCCGACTGCGGCTGACCGCCGAGCATATTGACGCGCTGTTGCAAGGTACCGACCTGCTGATGCGTATTGCCACACCCGGTGATGCCGGGGCGCAGGCGACCTTGCCGGTGTTTCTTGCGCAAATGGCCAGCCTGCTCGACCCGGGCGCCTCTGCCATGCCTGTCGTGCCACCGGCGGCATCCGTGCCGCCGCTGGCAACCCTGCCGCCTGCCCCCATGGTAATGCCAGCCGAACCACCGGAACCAGAGCCCGAACCCGCCCTGCGGCGCAAGGCTGGCAAGCGCGCTGGCGAAGGTGCCGAGCGGGTACTGCGTGTCACCGCCGACCGCCTCAATAGCCTGCTTGACCTGTCCAGCAAGTCGCTGGTGGAAACCCAGCGGCTCAAGCCATATCTGGCTACCCTGCAGCGCCTAAAGCGCATGCACGGCCAGGGTATGCAGGCGCTTGACGGCTTGCGCATGCAGCTGGAAGACACGGGGCAGGGCAACGAGGTGCTCGAGGCCTTGGCACAGACCCAGCGCCTGCTGGCAGAGACCCAGCAGATTCTGCAGCAGCAGGCGGCCGACCTGGATGAGTTCGGCTGGCAGGCCAGCCAGCGTGCGCAGTTGTTGTATGACACTGCCCTGGCCTGCCGGATGCGGCCGTTTGCCGACGTGCTGACCGGGCAAAGCCGCATGGTCCGCGACCTGGGCCGTTCGCTGGGCAAGCCGGTGCGGCTGGTGGTGGAAGGGGAGAAGACCCAGGTCGACCGCGATGTGCTGGAAAAGCTCGAAGCACCGCTGACCCACCTGTTGCGCAATGCCGTCGACCACGGCATCGAATTGCCCGAGCGGCGCCTGCTGGCGGGCAAGCCGGACGAGGGGGTGATCCGCCTGCGGGCTTCGCACCAGGCGGGCATGCTCAGCCTGGAGCTGATCGACGATGGCGCCGGTATCGACCTGGAACGCCTGCGCAGCAGCATCGTCGAGCGTGCCCTGTCGCCCGCTGACACGGTGGCGCGGATGAGTGAAGCGGAGCTGCTGACGTTCCTGTTCCTGCCCGGTTTCAGCCTGCGTGACAAGGTTACCGAAGTGTCCGGGCGCGGTGTGGGGCTGGATGCGGTGCAGCACTTGATCCGCGAGCTGCGCGGCTCGATCGAGTTGACCCAGGTGGCAGGGCAGGGCTGTCGCTTCCATCTTCAGGTGCCGCTGACCCTGTCGGTCGTTCGCAGCCTGGTGGTCGAGGTGGGCGGTGAGGCTTACGCCTTCCCGCTGGCGCATATCGAACGCACGCTGGAAGTGACCGCCGAACAGATCGTGCAGATCGAAGGGCGCCAGCATTTCTGGCACGAAGGCCGGCATATTGGCCTGGTGGCGGCCAGCCAGTTGCTCAATCGCCCGGCTGGGCAAAGCGATGAAGCCAGCCTGCGGGTGGTGGTGATTCGTGAGCGCGAGCAGTTGTATGGCGTGGCCGTGGAGCGGCTGGTGGGGGAGCGGGTGCTGGTCGTGATGCCACTCGACCCACGCCTGGGGAAGGTGCAGGACATTTCCTCCGGCGCCTTGCTCGATGATGGCTCGGTGGTCCTGATCGTCGATGTCGAAGACTTGCTACGCTCGCTGGAAAAACTGCTCAGCACGGGCAGCCTGGAGCGCATCGAGCGCGGCAGCAGCGGAGCCCGTGGCGTAGTCCGCAAACGCATCCTGGTGGTCGACGACTCGCTGACCGTACGCGAACTGCAGCGCAAGCTGCTGGGCAACCGTGGCTACGACGTGGCGGTGGCGGTGGATGGCATGGACGGCTGGAACGCCCTGCGCAGTGAGGACTTCGACCTGTTGATCACCGACATCGACATGCCGCGCATGGACGGTATCGAGCTGGTTACCCTGGTGCGTCGCGACCAGCGCCTGCAGTCATTGCCGGTGATGGTGGTGTCCTATAAAGACCGTGAGGAAGACCGACGGCGTGGCCTGGACGCCGGCGCCGACTACTATTTGGCAAAGGCCAGTTTCCACGACGATGCGTTGCTGGATGCTGTTGTGGAACTGATCGGAGTTGCTCAGGGATGAAGATCGCCATCGTCAATGACATGCCCCTGGCCGTCGAAGCGTTGCGCCGGGCGGTCGCCCTGGAGCCCGCACACCAGGTCGTGTGGGTGGCCAGCAACGGTGCCGAGGCGGTGCAGCGTTGCACCGAGCAGTTACCGGACCTGATCCTCATGGACCTGATCATGCCGGTGATGGACGGTGTCGAGGCAACCCGGCGGATCATGGCCGAAACCCCGTGCGCCATTGTCATCGTCACGGTCGACCGTAAACAGAACGTCCACCGGGTATTCGAGGCCATGGGCCATGGCGCCCTCGATGTGGTCGACACCCCTGCGTTGGGCGCTGGCGATGCCCGCGAAGCGGCGGCGCCCTTGCTGCGCAAGATCCTCAATATCGGCTGGCTGGTCGGCCAGCAGCGTGCACCTGCCGCAAGGTCGGTGGCTGCACCGCTGCGCGAGGCTTCCCAGCGCCGCGGGTTGGTGGCAATCGGGTCTTCGGCGGGTGGCCCGGCAGCACTCGAAGTGCTGCTCAAGGGTTTGCCGGCAGCGTTTCCGGCGGCCATCGTGCTGGTCCAGCATGTGGACCAGGTGTTTGCCGCAGGCATGGCCGAATGGCTCAGCAGCGCAGCAGGCCTGCCGGTGCGCCTGGCCCGTGAAGGCGAACCGCCGCAGCCAGGGCAGGTACTCCTGGCCGGTACCAACCACCACATTCGCCTGCTACAGAATGGCCAACTGGCCTACACTGCCGAACCTGTGAATGAAATCTACCGGCCCTCGATCGATGTGTTCTTCGAGAGCGTGGCACGTTACTGGAATGGTGATGCAGTGGGCGTGCTGCTCACCGGCATGGGCCGCGACGGTGCCCAGGGCCTGAAGCTGATGCGTCAGCAGGGCTTTCTGACCATTGCCCAGGACCAGGCCAGCAGCGCGGTGTACGGCATGCCCAAGGCTGCTGCGGCTATTGATGCCGCCGTGGAAATCCGCCCGCTGGAACGCATTGCCGGGCGCTTGACTGAATTTTTCGCAAAATGACGAAATGTATTGAATCACGCCGCCAGGCCGGTAGTGATCGGGTGAACAATGATGAATGATTTACCGATCGAAGGTTTCGCGACCACCAACGAAAACTCGGCGATGGTGCTGCTGGTCGACGATCAGGCCATGATCGGCGAAGCGGTGCGGCGTGGCTTGGCCAATGAAGACAACATCGACTTCCACTTCTGTGCCGACCCGCACCAGGCGGTGGCCCAGGCCATGCGCATCAAGCCCACGGTCATTCTTCAAGACCTGATCATGCCTGGGCTGGACGGCTTGACCCTGGTGCGCGAGTACCGCAACAACCCGGTGACCCAGGACATCCCGATCATCGTCCTGTCGACCAAGGAAGACCCGCTGGTGAAGAGTGCGGCATTTGCCGCCGGGGCCAACGATTACCTGGTCAAGCTGCCTGACACCATCGAACTGGTGGCACGCATCCGTTATCACTCGCGCTCCTACCTGACCCTGCTGCAGCGCGACGAGGCCTACCGTGCCCTGCGCGTCAGCCAGCAGCAGCTGCTTGATTCCAACCTGATGCTGCAGCGGCTGATGAACTCCGATGGCCTGACCGGGCTGTCCAACCGTCGCCACTTTGACGAGTACCTGGAGCTGGAGTGGCGCCGGGCCATGCGTGAACAGCAGCAGTTGTCGTTGCTGATGATCGACGTGGATTACTTCAAAGTCTACAACGATAGCTTTGGCCATCTGGCCGGTGACGAGGCCTTGCGCCAGGTGGCCGAAGCCATCCGTAGCTCGTGCTCGCGGCCGACCGACCTGCCGGCGCGCTATGGCGGCGAAGAGTTTGCCCTGGTGCTGCCCAACACCTCGCCAGGCGGGGCGCGGCTGGTGGCCGAAAAACTGCGCCAGACCGTGCTGGGCCTTGGCATCCCGCATACTGCGCCGACGGCTGATACGTTCTTGACCGTGAGCATTGGCCTGGCCACCCAGACTCCGGCTATCGGCAGCCATTGCCGGCAGCTGATTTCGGCGGCCGATAAAGGTCTGTACCTGGCCAAGAACGGTGGGCGTAACCAAGTCGGCATCGCCTGAGCTCCTGGAGACGGCGCGGCCTGGGTGGGAGCGCAGGTTGCCCTATCGACATACGACCGCCCGGCGGGTCTGCCGCCATGCTGCGGACTCGGTTATACTCGCGGGCTTTTCACCGAATTCGCACGAGTAGCCCGCCCATGGAAATCCAACCGATCCTGAACACCATCAAGGACCTCACCGAGCGTTCCCAGTCAATTCGGGGGTATCTTTGACTACGATCACAAGCATGACCGCCTGATCGAAGTCAACCGCGAGCTGGAAGACCCCAACGTCTGGAACAAACCTGAGTACGCCCAGGCACTGGGCCGCGAGCGTGCCATGCTGGCCCAGGTCGTCGAGACCCTGGACAAGCTGTCCAACGGCCTGGGTGACTGCCAGGACCTGCTCGACATGGCCGTCGAAGAGAATGACGAAGGCGCTGTCGGCGACGTCGTGACCGAGCTGGAAAGCCTGGAAGAAAACCTGGCCCAGCTTGAGTTCCGTCGCATGTTCAGCGGCGAGATGGACATGAACAACGCCTACCTGGACATCCAGGCCGGTTCCGGTGGTACCGAAGCGCAGGACTGGGCCAACATCCTGCTGCGCATGTACCTGCGCTGGGCCGACAAGCGTGGTTTCGATGCCACCATCATCGAGCTTTCCGAAGGTGAAGTGGCCGGTATCAAAGGTGCAACCGTGCACATCAAGGGTGAATACGCCTTCGGCTGGCTGCGCACCGAAATCGGCGTGCACCGCCTGGTGCGCAAGAGCCCGTTCGACTCCGGTGCCCGTCGCCACACGTCGTTCTCGGCGGTGTTCGTATCGCCCGAGATCGACGACAAGGTCGAAATCGAGATCAACCCGTCCGACCTGCGCATCGACACCTACCGCTCCTCCGGTGCCGGTGGTCAGCACGTGAACACCACCGACTCGGCGGTCCGTATCACCCACGTACCGACCAATACCGTGGTGGCTTGCCAGAACGAACGTTCCCAGCACGCCAACAAGGACACCGCCATGAAAATGCTGCGGGCCAAGTTGTACGAACTGGAAATGCAGAAGCGCAATGCCGCCTCGCAGGCGCTGGAAGACAGCAAGTCGGACATCGGCTGGGGCCACCAGATCCGCTCTTACGTACTGGATGACTCGCGTATCAAGGACTTGCGTACCGGCGTCGAGCGTAGCGACTGCCAGAAAGTCCTGGACGGCGACCTTGACCAGTACCTGGAAGCGAGCCTCAAGCAGGGCCTGTAATTCGCACCCCCATGCCGCGCTACCTGGCCAGCCGCCGGTAGCGCGTGCCCTGCCCGGAACGGGCAACGAATACCTGATGGAAAGAATGACGACATGAGCGACCTCAAGACCGAATCGCAAGACCTGCAACAGGAAGAAAACGCCCTGATCGCCCTGCGCAAGGAAAAACTTGCCGCCGAGCGTGCCAAGGGCAATGCCTTCCCCAACGACTTCCGTCGCGACAGCTACTGCAACGACCTGCAGAAGCAATACGCGGACAAGACCAAGGAAGAGCTGGAAGCAGCCGCGATCCCGGTCAAGGTCGCCGGCCGCATCATGCTCAACCGTGGTTCGTTCATGGTTATCCAGGACATGACTGGCCGTATTCAGGTCTACGTCAACCGCAAGACCCTGCCGGAAGAAACCCTGGCCGCGGTCAAGACCTGGGACCTGGGCGACATCATCAGCGCCGAAGGCACCCTGGCCCGTTCCGGCAAGGGCGACCTGTACGTCGAAATGACCAACGTGCGCCTGCTGACCAAGTCGCTGCGCCCGCTGCCCGACAAGCACCACGGCCTGACCGACACCGAGCAGCGCTACCGCCAGCGCTACGTCGACCTGATGGTCAACGAAGAAACCCGCCACACCTTCCGTGTGCGTTCGCAGGTGATCTCGCACATCCGCAAGTTCCTCATCGAGCGTGACTTCCTCGAAGTCGAGACGCCGATGCTGCAGACCATCCCGGGCGGCGCCGCTGCCAAGCCGTTCGAAACCCACCACAATGCCCTGGACATGGCCATGTTCCTGCGTATCGCGCCGGAGCTGTACCTCAAGCGTCTGGTGGTTGGTGGTTTTGAGAAAGTGTTCGAGATCAACCGTAACTTCCGTAACGAAGGCGTTTCGACTCGTCACAACCCTGAATTCACCATGCTCGAGTTCTACCAGGCCTACGCCGACTACCGCGACAACATGGACCTCACCGAGGAACTGTTCCGCGAGCTGGCGCAACTGGTACTGGGCTCCACTGACGTACCGTACGGCGACAAGGTCTTCCACTTCGGCGAGCCGTTCGTGCGCCTGTCGGTGTTCGACTCGATCCTCAAGTACAACCCAGAGCTGACCGCCGCCGACCTGCAGGACGTCGACCGCGCCCGCGAGATTGCCAGGAAGGCCGGCGCCAAGGTGCTGGGCCATGAAGGCCTGGGCAAGCTGCAGGTGATGATTTTCGAAGAGCTGGTCGAGCACAAGCTGGAACAGCCGCACTTCATTACCGAGTACCCGTTCGAAGTGTCGCCGTTGGCCCGTCGCAACGACGACAACCCGGCCGTTACCGACCGTTTCGAGCTGTTCATCGGTGGCCGCGAAATCGCCAACGCCTACTCCGAGCTCAACGATGCCGAAGATCAGGCCGAGCGCTTCCTGGCCCAGGTGGCCGAGAAGGACGCGGGTGACGATGAAGCCATGCACTATGACGCCGACTTCGTTCGTGCGCTGGAGTACGGCATGCCGCCGACCGCCGGTGAAGGCATCGGCATCGACCGCCTGGTGATGCTGCTGACCAACTCGCCGTCGATCCGCGACGTCATCCTGTTCCCGCACATGCGTCCGCAGGCCTGAGTGAGCTGAACGAGCCGCCTTTCGAGGCGGCTTTTTCTTGCCTGAAGCTTTATGTTG